>NZ_BAFS01000008.1 GCF_000308415.1 Nocardia asiatica NBRC 100129
GGAAAACGGGCGGCGAGCACGCCTTGGGCGCCGGGCTCGACCTCGCACAGCAGTTCGGTGTGCCAGCCGTGCCTGCCGAGGCCGAGCTCGAGTCCGCCGATCCCGGCGAACAGCCCGACCATCCGCGCGCCCGTCAACACCTTCCCTTTCTCGCGTCCACACCGGACGCCGCCCGCGCGTCCCGTGCCCGGGGAGCAGGTTACTCGAGTCGTCCGGGGCGATCCCCCAAGTAGGCGGCCATCGTCTCCGGCACCTGGTACCGTCCGCGTGTCACGCAGTGCGATCGGTGCGCGTTTCCAATAATGCACAGGGGTGGTCGCACACGGACGTGATGACCGGCCGTTTTGCCTGCGCTCCAGTGCCATCCGTGCGGGCCGCCCACCGTTCCGGGTGGCGCTCGCGCGTTGCTTTTGCTCGACGAAGTTTCCAGAGCGACGCTAGGGAAAGTGAGCGAAACATGCAGATGCCTTCCACGAAAAACGGACAGTTCCCCTCTGTCGTGGTGACCAGCCTCGCGGCGACCACGTCCATCGCGGGTGACGTGGATTCCACGTGGAAAGGCCTGCTCAACGGCGACAGCGGCATCGACGTCCTGGAAGACGATTTCATCGAGGAATTCGAGCTGCCGGTCCGCATCGGCGGGCATCTGAAGGTCCCGCCCGCTACGTATCTGGACGTGGCGGAGGCCCGCGGGCTCTCCTACGTGGAGCAACTGGCCCTCGTGCTCGGACGTGAGGTCTGGCGCAACGCGGGCAGCCCCGAGGTGGACAAGCACCGTCTGGGAGTCTCCGTCGGCACGGGCCTCGGCGGCGCCGAGGCGATGATCCACGCCCGGGACAAGCTGCACAACGGGGGCTACCGCAAGGTCTCGCCGTACACCGTCCAGGCCGTGATGCCGAACGGCGCCGCGGCCTGCGTCGCGGTGGAACTCAATGCGCGCGCCGGGGTGACCACGCCGGTGTCGGCCTGTTCATCCGGTGCGGAGGCGATCGCCAACGCGTGGCGGATGATCGTCATGGGCGACGCCGACATGGTGGTCACCGGTGGCGTGGAGGGTTCCATCCAGGCCCTGGCGATCGCGGCGTTCACCATGATGCGCGCCATGAGCACCCGCAACGACGCGCCGAAGTGCGCCTCACGCCCGTTCGACGCCGACCGCGACGGCTTCGTCTTCGGTGAGGCGGGCGCGCTGATGGTGCTGGAGACCGAGGAGCACGCCAAGGCGCGCGGCGCGACCATCCACGCCCGGCTGATGGGCGCGGGCATCACCTCCGACGGCTTCCACTTGGTCGCGCCGGACCCCGAGGGCACCGGCGCCGCGCGCGCGATGACGCGGGCGATGCGGACGGCCGGGCTGGCCGAGGGCGATGTCACGCACGTCAACGCGCACGCGACCGCCACCCCGATCGGCGACACGGCGGAGGCGCGGGCGATCCGTCAAGCGGTGGGCGACCACCCGTCGGTCTACGCGCCCAAATCGGCTCTCGGCCATTCCATCGGCGCGGTCGGTGCGCTCGAATCCGTGCTCACGGTGCTCACCGTGCGGGATGAGATCGTGCCGCCCACGCTGAATCTGGACAAGCTGGATCCCGAGATCGAATTGGATGTGGTGCGCGGCGGTTCCCGGCCCGGCCGTATCGATTACGCCCTGAACAACTCTTTCGGATTCGGCGGGCACAATGTGGCGCTCGCCTTCGGCCGCTATTGACCGCCAGGTGACCGGGACACCTGCTAGCCTTCCCGACGCTTCGTTATCGACCTGTGTTCGGTGTCATTGCACGGCCTGACTGTCTGTGCGCTGGAAAAGGATAAGGCGATGATCGACGAAACCTTCGACGACTATCTGGATGATCAGGGCAATATCGAGATCCGCGGGGACAAGACCCTGATCGACTTCGTCGACAAGCACAGCCTGGAGAACGGCGACGACCTCGCCTACCGCTTCATCGACTATTCCCGGGAACGGGACGGCGAATACCACGAACTGACCTGGCGGCAGTTCGGTGTGCGCCTGCGCGCGGTGGCGGCCCGGCTGCAACAGGTCACGCGGCCGGGCGACCGGGTGGCGATCCTCGCTCCGCAAGGGCTCGACTACGTCGTCTCGCTGTTCGCCGCGGTGTACGCCGGCAATATCGCGGTTCCGCTGTTCGATCCGGAGGAGCACGGCCACACCGACCGGCTGCACGCGGTGCTGGGCGACTGCACCCCCGTCGCGATCCTCACGGTGGGCTCCGCGGCCGGTGGCGTGCGCAAATTCTTCCGCCATCTGCCGCCGCCGCAGCGTCCGCGGATCATCGCGGTGGAGGCGATCCCGGACAGCGTCGGCGCCTCCTGGACGCGCCCGGACATCAACATCGACAGCATCGCCTACCTGCAGTACACCTCGGGGTCCACCCGGACACCCGCGGGCGTGGCGATCACCCATCGCGCCGTGGGCACGAATCTGCTGCAGATGATCGACGCCATCGGCGTCACCGAGCATTCCCGCGGGGTCACCTGGCTGCCGCTGTTCCACGACATGGGCCTGCTCTGCGTGATCCTGCCGACCGTCGGCGGCGGGTTCATCACCATCATGTCGCCGAGCGCGTTCGTGCGCCGTCCCTACCGCTGGATCAAGGAACTCGCCGCCGCCTCGGACGGCGCAGGGACCTTCGCCGCGGCGCCGAACTTCGCGTTCGAGCACGCCGCGGCGCGGGGCAAGCCCAAGCCGGGGGAGGAATTGGACCTCTCCAACGTGATCGGGCTGATCAACGGCAGCGAACCGGTCTCGGTGTCGTCGATGAAGAAGTTCAACGAGGCGTTCGCGCCGTACGGGCTGCCGGAGACGGCGATCAAGCCCTGCTACGGCATGGCCGAGGCCACGGTGTTCGTCTCGGCCACCCGGGCGCAGGACAAGGCGAAAGTGGTCTACGTCGACCGGACCGAGCTGAACGCGGGGCGGATGGTCGAGGTCGCCGCGGACGCCGACAACGCCATCGCCCAGGTGTCCTGCGGGTACGTCGCGCTGTCGCAGTGGGCGGTCATCGTCGACCCGGAGCACGGTACGGAGCGGGCCGACGGCGAAGTCGGCGAGATCTGGCTGCACGGCGCGAACATGGGCATCGGTTACTGGGGTCGTCCCGAGGAGACCGAAGCCACTTTCCGTGCCGAACTGGCCGCTCGCCTGCCCGAGGGCAGCCACGCGGAGGGCACGCCGCAGGATGCCAACTGGATGCGCACCGGCGATTTCGGCGCCTATCTCGACGGCGAGCTGTACATCACCGGCCGGGTCAAGGATCTGGTCATCGTCGACGGTCGCAATCACTATCCGCAGGATCTCGAGTTCTCCGCCCAGGAATCCAGCACGGCGCTGCGGCCCGGCTTCGTCGCGGCGTTCTCGGTGCCCGCCAACGAACTGCCCGCGCTCGTCTTCGAACAGGGCAGCCGCTCGGGCCTGGCGTTCGACGCCGAGGACACCTCGGAGCAGTTGGTGATCGTCGCCGAGCGCAACACCGGCGCCGGAAAACTCGAATCGGAGGCGGTGGCCGATCTGGTGCGGGCCGCGATCGCGCAGCGCCACGGCGTCACGGTCCGTGACGTGCTGCTGGTGCCCGCCGGTTCGATTCCGCGCACGTCCAGCGGCAAGATCGCCCGCCGGGCGTGCCGGGCGGCGTATCTGGAGGGCACGCTGCGCGGCGGCCACCAGCAGCAGGACTTCCCGGACGCGCCGCAGGAGTGGGAGTCCGAGACCGTGGTGGTCGGCTAGGCGAGTCCGGAGCCGCGCGGCTTGACCTCGAGGTCGCTTCAGGTTGTTGGCTGGGTGCGTGAGTGCCGAACCCGTTACCGCGCCGAGCGCACTGCCCAGCATGGACGCGTTCGCGCCGCCGAAAAATCGGTTGGTCGACGCACGCTGCGGTGCGACCCTGGAATGTCGGACCCCGATGCGAACATCACCAGGGGTCTCGCTCTCCGCCGCCAGTCACGTACCTCGAGGGGGAGTTTTGTCTGTCGCACTGGACGTTTCATCGGCCGAACCGGAGGCCGACAGAGCGGAGCGGCCCGCCGCCACGGGCCGCCTGCATTCCCTACGCCGATTCTGGCCGTATCTGCGACCGCATGTCGGAATCCTGCTTGCCGCCAGCGGACTCGCTCTGCTCGCCGGGCTGACGGCCGTCGTCCTCCCGCTGATGATCGCGCGGATCATCGACGGCCCGGTCGCCCACCGCGATTTCGCGGGCGTGCTGGGGCCGGTGGCCGTTGTCCTGGCGCTCGGCCTGCTGGAGGCCGGCGGGGTGTGGGGCCGCCGCTGGCTGATCGCCGCGCCCGCCACGAGCTTCGAGATAGCGTTGCGCGCCACAATCTTTCACAAGTTGCAGGCGCTGTCGATCGGTAGGCACGACGCCTGGGAGTCGGGACAGCTGCTGTCGCGCGCGATCGACGACCTGGCCACCATGCGCCGGTTCGTCTCCTTCGCGGGACCGTTCCTGCTCATCCACATGGTGATCATCCCGGTCGGCCTGATCGTGCTGATCGGGCTGAACCCGCCGATCGGCCTGATCTTCGCGGTCGTCTCGATCCCGCTGGTGATCATCTGCATCCGCTTCGAGCGCCGGTACGCGGTGGCCTCCCGGCGTTCGCAGGACCAGTCCGGTGACCTGGCCACCACGGCCGAGGAGTCGGCGCAGGGCGTGCGGGTGCTCAAAGCGTTCGGGCGCGGCGTGTTCTTCGGCCGCCGTTTCACCGCGCAGGCGCACGAGCTGCGGCAGACCGAACTGCTGAAAGCGCGCCTGGACGCCACGCTGTGGTCGAGCATGGTGAGCCTGCCGCAACTGGCCATCGCGTTCGCCCTCGGCTACGGCGGCTACGCGGTGGCGCACGGCACGATGACGCTCGGCACCTTGATCGCGGGCATCACGCTGGCGACCTTCCTGCAGTGGCCGATCATCTGGACCGGCTTCCTGCTCGCCGAACTGAACGACGCGCGCACCGCGGCCGATCGGTACTGGGAGATCATCGACACCCCCGTCGACATCACCGACCCGCCCGACCCGGTGGACCTGCCGGAGCAAATGCGGGGCGAATTGCGTTTGGAGGGGGTGCGTTTCGCCTTCCCGGACGCGGAAAGCGAAGTGCTGCGCGATGTGTCGCTGCGGGTGCGGCCCGGCGAGACAGTGGCGCTGGTCGGAGCCACGGGCAGCGGCAAGACGGCTCTGCTGAACCTGATCCCGCGCCTGTACGACGTGACCGGTGGCGCGATCACCGTCGACGGCATCGACATCGCGGCGATGCGGGTCGCCGACCTGCGCTCGCTGGTGTCGACCGCGTTCGAGGACCCGGTGCTGTTCTCCGCGAGCGTGCGGGAGAACGTCGCGCTCGGCGATCCGGCCGCCACGGACGCCGACGTGCGGCGCGCGCTGGAGGTCGCGCAGGCCACCGAGTTCGTGGACGAGCTGCCGTGGGGCTTGGACACCAGGATCGGCGAGCAGGGCCTGAGCCTGTCCGGTGGCCAGCGGCAGCGCCTCGCGCTGGCTCGCGCGGTGCTCACCGGCGCGAGCGGGGGCGAGCGCGGCCGGATCATGGTGCTCGACGATCCGTTGTCCGCGCTGGATGTGGAGACCGAGGAGCGGGTGCAGGCTCGCCTGCGCACCGTGCTGGCCGACGCGACGACGCTGCTGGTCGCGCATCGTCCGTCCACGGCGGCGCTGGCCGACCGGGTGGCGGTGCTGGCCGACGGCCGGATCGTCGCCGAGGGAACCCACGATCAACTGCTGCGTACCAGCAAGAGCTACCGCGAACTGATGGGAGGTGAGTAGCGATGACCACCCCGACCACTGTCCCGGAAGACGACGCGCCGGAGGCTGTCGCGACACCTACGGAAAAGGCGGCGGACTGGCGCGGCATCGCGGGCGAGGACAAAGAGGTCACCCAGACCGGAAACCTGGTGCTGGCCGGACGTTCCCGGCGGCTGCTGCTCGACCTGGTGAAGCCCTACCGCAAGCTCGCCGGGCTCGCGCTGGTGCTCATCGTGCTGGACAACGTCGCCATGGTGTCGGCGCCGCTGTTCGTCGCGCACGCGCTGGACACCGGCATCGCGCGCGGCGTGGCGGGAAACTGGGCACCGTTGACCTGGAGTGTGGCCGGTTACCTCGGCTCGGTCCTGCTCGGGGTGGTCTGCACGTTCTCCTTCCTGCGGGTGTCCGGCAGGCTCAGCCAGAGCGTGCTGTTCGACCTGCGCGTGCGGGCGTTCACGCATGTGCAGCGGCTCAGCGTCGCCTTTCACGAGAAGTACACCTCGGGCAAGGTGGTGGCGCGGCTCACCGGCGATATCGAGACGTTGCAGGAATTGCTGGAAAGCGCGCTCAACCAGGCGCTGAGCGCGATCCTGTCGGTGCTCACCATCGCGGCGCTGCTGATCTACCTCGACCAGGCGCTCGCCGCGATCGTGCTGGCCGGATTCGTCCCGCTGGTGCTGGTCACCCGCTGGGCGCAGCGCAGGCAGCGAGCGGGCTACCGCCGCACTCGCGCCGCGATCGCCAAGGTGGTCGTGCAGTTCGTGGAGTCGATGGGCGGCATGCGCGCGGTGCAGGCGTTCCGCCGTGAGCGGCGCAACGAGTCGGTGCTCGCGACCGAGGACGCCGAATACCGTCGCGCGACCACCGCGGCCATGCGCGGCATGGGTGACTACGCGGGCCTGACCAAATTGCTCGGCAACCTGACCACGTTGATCATCATCGTGGTCGGAGCGTGGCGGGTGATCGAGGGCGATCTCGCGGTCGGCGTGCTCGCGGCCTACCTGCTGTACCTCAACGAGTTCTATGGACCGCTGGACCAACTGGCGCAGGTGTTCAACGCCTACCAGTCCGCGGCGGCGGCGCTGGAGAAGATCTCCGGCGTGCTCGAAGAGCAGCCTTCGGTGCCCGAGCCCGCCGAGCCGGTGTCGCTGGAGAAGGCGTCCGGCGCGGTGCGGATGGAGCGGGTGTGGTTCGGCTACGCGAGCGCGCCCTCGGCTGATTCCGGTACCGGTGACTCCGGTGGTCCCTCCGTCGGCGATGAGGCGGGTCGGTCCGCCGGGGATTCCGCGCGCGATCCGGCCGCGCAGGATGCCCAGCCGGCGCCGTCCAGCGACGCGGGAACCTCCGGCACGCCCGATCGCCGGACCCGGCCGGTGCTGCCGGAGTTCACCCTGGAGATCCCGGCGGGACAGGTGATCGCGCTGGTGGGCGCGACCGGTGCGGGCAAATCGACGCTGGCGAAGCTGCTGACGCGGTTCTACGACCCCTCCGGCGGCGTGGTCACCCTGGACGGCGTCGACCTGCGCGACCTGTCCGACGCCGACCTGCGCCGCAACGTGGTCATGGTCACCCAGGAGTCCTACCTGTTCTCCGGTTCGGTGGCCGACAACATCCGGTTGGGCAGGCCGGAAGCCACCGACGAGGAGGTTTTCGCCGCGGCGCGCGCCGTCGGTCTGTACGACTTCGTGCGGGCGCTGCCCGAAGGCTTCGCCACCGACGTGCGCAAGCGCGGCGGCAGGCTGTCGGCCGGCCAGCGGCAGCTGGTCGCGTTCGCGCGGGTGTTCCTGGCCGATCCCGCCGTGATCGTGCTGGACGAGGCCACCTCCAGCCTGGACATTCCCAGCGAGCGGCTGGTACAGCGGGCGCTGGAGACCGTGCTGCGCGGCCGCACGGCGGTGATCATCGCGCACCGCTTGTCCACGGTGGCGATCGCGGACCGGGTGCTGGTGCTGGAGTCCGGCCGGATCGTCGAGGACGGCTCTCCGGAAGCCCTGATCGCGGGAACCGGCCGGTTCGCCGACCTGCACGCGGCATGGCGGCAGTCGCTCGTGTGATGGGCGGCGGTTGTGCGGGCCGGGGCTGGGCGTCGCTTACGGTAGATACGTGACGACCCCAGCCCCCGACCCCGAGAGCCCCGCCGCGAGTCCGCAGGAATCCCGGTGGCCGGCGATCCTCACCTGGCGCGCCCACGACGCGACGCGGATGGAGTCGGTGCGGGTGCAGCTCAACGGCAACCGCATCCGCGCCGCCGGGCGCATGATCGGCGGCGCGAGCGCGGAGCACCCGGCGTTCAGCGCGTCCTACGACCTGGTCACCGACGAGAACGGCGCGACGAAGCGGCTCTCGTTGCGGACCACGACGGCCGCCGGTGAACGGCACGCCTCGATCGCCCGCGACGAGGAGAACTACTGGCTCGTCGACGCGGGCGGCAATCACGTGCGCTCCACCTTCGCCGGCGCCCTCGACGTGGACGTGGTGCTCAGCCCGTTCTTCAACACCCTGCCCATCCGCCGCTACGACTTGCAGCACGCCGTCGAGGACGTTCAGGTCCCGGTGGTCTACGTGCGCCTGCCCGCCCTGCTGGTCCAGGAGGCCACGCTGATCTACAGCAGCGCCGCCGACGGCATCAGCGTGCTGTCGCCGGTCTCCAGCGCCACGGTCACGGTGGACGCCGACGGCTTCCTGCTGGACTACCCGGGCCTGGCGGAACGGATCTGACGCGACGTCACCGGCAACGGTTCGAGGCTGTCATCCGCGGTACGGCGCTGTCGCGTCGAGGGTGACGCGCGGAGGGCCGCATCGTCCAGTCCACGCCTCGGCGATGGGCCGGTGCGCGCACGCACTGCTACGGCTGACATTCGGAAGCGGACCTGCGATGACGCCGAGTCGGCGGCGGTGCGAGTTCAGCTCAGACGGGTGATGACGCCGCCGCGCGCACCGGCCGCCCGCAAGTTCTCCAGCCAATCGCGCTCGCCCGGGCGGACATCCGTGATCTCCCAGCGCCGCGCCGATTCGTAACGCCGTCGCGCGTCGTGCCCGGCCTCGACCAGATCCGCGAGTGTCCGCTCGGCGCGCAGACTGTCGCGAGCCGCGCCGAGCACGGTGAGTGTTTCGTCCAGAACTTCCAGCAGCGCGGTGGAATTCGGTTCGCAGATCGCGCGCACCAGATCGGGCGCGGTGCCCGCGACCCGGGTGCCGTCCCGGAACGACCCGGCCGCGAGACCGAGCGCGAGATCACCCCCCACGGCGCCCGCCAGCGCGAGTGCTTCGGCGAGCATGTGCGGAAGGTGCGAGATGCGGGCGACGGCGCGATCGTGCTCGGCCGCCGCCACCGGTACGACCACCGAGCCGCAGTCCAGCGCCAGCCGCACCACCCGGGTCCACGGGTCCACCCGGGCGCCCTCGTCCACGCCGACCGCCCACACCGCCTCGCGGAACAGCGCGGGATCGGTGGCCGCCCAGCCGGATTCGGCCGTGCCCGCCATCGGATGACCGCCGACGTACCGGTCGGCGAGACCGTGATCGCGTACGGCCGCCGCGACCGGCTCCTTCACGCTCACCACATCGGTGAGCGGGCACCGCGGCGCGTAGGTCGCGATCGCGGAGAGCAGGGGGTCGACCGCGGGCATCGGCACCGCGACGACGACCAGCGCGTCGGTCTGCGCGGCGCGGCGCAGCGCGCCGGGGAGGTCTTCGGTGACGTCGAATCCGTCGGTGCGAGCGGCCTGCGCCCCCGCCGCGGACCGGTTGTACCCCCACGCGTCATAGCCTGCGGCGATGGCCGCGCGCAGCAGCGACCCACCGATCAAACCGGTGCCGAGGACGCATACGGGTGCTTTCTTCGCCGAAGTCACCGGAACAGATTGGCATACGACTTCAACATTTCAGCTCGAGCAGACTACCGTTGCGGCCATGGCAGCACAGCGCTCGGGCACGAACAGGGCGGCGTCGGACGATTACGACGACGTGGAAGGGTTCGCAGTGGCGGTTGTCCGCGAAGAAGGCAAATGGCGGTGCAGTCCGCTGAGCCGGGACGCGCTCACCGATTTGTCCGCCGCGGAAAACGAACTGAAGGCTTTGCGCAGCTCCGGAGCGGTGTTCGGATTGCTCGACATCGACGACGAGTTCTTCATCGTGCTCCGGCCCGCGCCGAGCGGGACCCGGATGCTGGTGTCGGACGCCACGGCCGCGATCGATTACGACATCGCCGCCGACGTCCTGGAAGCCCTGAACGTGGAGATCCCCGACATCGACCCGGACGAGCTGGACGACGTCGAGCCGTGGGAGGAGGGCGACCTCGGCGTGCTCGCCGACCTCGGTCTGCCCGAACCGGTGCTGAGCGTCATCCTCGCCGAGACCGACCTCTACCCGGACGAGCAGCTCGGCATGATCGCCCAGCGTCTCGGCTTCGCCAACGAGCTTTCCGCGGTGCTGGACAAGCTGCCGCGCTGACGTGGCCGTCCTACCGAACGCCCCGATTCCGTCGGACGCCGACATGGTGCGCGTCGCCCTAGACGCCGCGGCGGCCGCCGGGGTGCGGGACGTGCCGGTCGGCGCGGTTGTATTCGACTCCTCGGGCCGAGAACTCGCACGCGCCGCGAACGCGCGCGAAGCGCTCGGCGATCCGACCGCGCACGCGGAGATCCTGGCGCTGCGCCGTGCCGCCGCGGTGCACGGCGACGGGTGGCGACTGGAGGGCGCGACCTTGGCCGTCACGCTGGAGCCGTGCACGATGTGCGCGGGCGCGCTGGTGCTCGCGCGGGTCGGCCGTCTGGTCTTCGGGGCGTGGGAGCCGAAGACCGGTGCGGTCGGGTCGCTGTGGGACGTGGTCCGCGACCGTCGGCTCAATCACCGCCCCCAGGTCCGCGGCGGCGTGCTCGAGGCCGAATGCGCGGCCTTGCTCGACACGTTCTTCCGAACCCAGCGCTGAGCCGGTGTTCGCGCAGGTCCTCTGGCGATTTAGCGATCCGGCGAAGGTCCGGTATGGTTGTCGGCGGTGGCGTGTCCGAGCGGCCTAAGGAGCACGCCTCGAAAGCGTGTGAGGGGTAACCCCCCTCCGAGGGTTCAAATCCCTCCGCCACCGCTCCAGCCCCTTACCTGTCAGCGCAGGTGAGGGGCTTTTCTCTGCATATGCGCCACCAGTCGAAGGAGGTCGACCCGATGACCGAGCCCGACCATCACTACTGGATGAACCGGGCGATCGAGCTCGCGCGGTTGTGCCCGGTGGCCGAGGGCGCGTTCTCGGTGGGCGCGGTGATCGTCGCCGACGGCGCGGAGATCGCGACGGGGTACTCGCGGGAGTCCGATCCCAAGGAGCATGCGGAGGAGGCCGCGCTCGGCAAGCTCGACCCGGACGATCCGCGGCTGGCGCGGGCCACGCTCTACAGCACGCTGGAGCCCTGTTCGGAGCGCGGGACGAAAGGCCGACTGCCGTGCACCGATCGG
Organism: Nocardia asiatica NBRC 100129; assembly: GCF_000308415.1. Taxonomy (GTDB): domain Bacteria; phylum Actinomycetota; class Actinomycetes; order Mycobacteriales; family Mycobacteriaceae; genus Nocardia; species Nocardia asiatica. The sequence continues at coordinate 11,217 of NZ_BAFS01000008.1, forward strand.
GTATTGCGGGCCGGAATCCCGGTCGTGGTGATCGCTTGGCGTGAGCCGTCCACGTTCGTCGTGAATTGCGTCGGTGTGGAGAAACTTCGGCAGGCCAGAGTGACGGTGCTCGAGCTGCCCGAACTGGCCGAGGCGGCGAAGTCGATGAACCGGCACCTCGATCTGTCCTGAATTCAGTCGTAGTCCCAGTACTGCAACCATCGCACCGACGCGAACAGCAGCAGCGTCAGCGCGTAGAACGCGACGACCACCGCTGCCCCGGCGACGCTTGTCCGCCGACCCGCGCCGTCGATCGGATCGAGCCACCGGCGGAACCGGCGCGCGACCGCGGGTGACAGGAAATAGCTCATCAGGCCCACGCTGACGATCTGGCTCAGCCACAGCGCCAGCCACGGTTGCGCGCCCAGCCGGTCCAGCACCGGCCCGAGGAAGCGCGACAGCACCATCACCGTCGGATACAGCACCAGCAGCACCAGCATGGCGGTCTTCCAGGTCGGCGTCATCCTGGTCCGGCCGCCGACCGTTCGCACCGTGGAGCCGAACGGCGTGGTGTGCGCGTCCACGGTGAAGTCCTCGATGAGTTTCGAGCGCAGTTCCGGCAGCGCGGCGGCGCGTTCTTCCGAGCGCATCCAGTCCGCCAACTGCCGTCCCGTACGGAATCGGAGCACCGAGAACCAGCGTGCGCCCTGGGACGGAAAAAGCGCGGCGCCCTCGAATCCCGGGAACCGCGAACTCGCCGCGACCAATCGCGCCTCCGCGGCGGTGAATTCGGCCTCCTTGTCGCGCGCGACGTGATGCCGGAACACGCCGATACCGGGCGGCGGGAGTTCGCCTTCGATGATGACCAGATCAGAACTCTTGCGGCGGAAGCCGAGCGATTCGCCCGCGGACAACGCTTCCGCGCGTTCGGCCGAGTCCAGGAATTCGTGCAGCGAGGGTTCGGAGCGAAAGGTGACGCTGAATCCCGGTTCCAGTAGCGCGTCCTCGGTCACCGCGATCGAGGAATGCGCGAATCCGCGCTTGGTTCGCGCTATTTCGGTCAACTGCGCCAACCAGGCGTGGAAAGCCGCGTCGTTCGCAGGCCGGTGAAAGACCGTGACGGCGGTGGCGGTGGCGTTCATCGCCGGCGTCAGCGGACGTCGATGCGACGGCCCTGCACGTACACCTCGGCGATCGCCGGTTCGCGCATGCCCATCAGCAGCGCGAACAGCGTCTGATCCCGGGCCAGCGCGGCGTCTTCGGACCGAAAGCCTTGTGCCAGAGTGCTTTCCAGCGCCGGAACGCGCGCCGGTTCGACGACGAGAAAATCGGCTTCCTTGCCGACATCGAAATTCCCGAACCGATTCTCCATGTCCAAGGCGCGCGCACCGGCCAGCGTTCCGGTGAACAGCATTTCCGCCGGATGCAGCGAGACGCCGTCCGCACCCGGCTCGGAGATGTGCACTTTGAACGCGGCCGACAGCACCTGCGGAATCAGCCATTCGTCGCCGCCGCCGTAATCGGTGCCCGCCGCTACCGTGACTCCGGAAGCGAGTGTTCGCTGCCACGGCATGGTGCCGGAGCCCAGGAACTGCTGCGAGACCGGGCAGTGCGCGACCGACGTGCCGGTTTCGGCCATCCGCCGCAGTTCGGCGTCCTGGCAGTGCACGCAGTGCGCGAGGATGCTGCGCCTGCCGAGCAGGCTCTTGCCGCCCATGGCCGAGCCGGGCAGGAACTTGCCGTCGTAGGTGTCGAGATAGCTGGTCACGCCGTACGCCTGCTTGGTGGCGTCGACCTCGCCGGTGCCGGGACGGTTGTTCTCGTTCAGGTGACTGTGGAAATAAACTCCGCGCTCGCGCACCGAATCGTAGAGCTCACCGAGTTCTTTCAAGGTCCGGCGGGTCACCGCCAGGGAAAAGCGCGGCACGATCGCCACGTGCAGCAGCGCCGTATCCACGTCACCGGTGTCGGCGGCATGCCATTTGCCGATCTCTTCGCTCGTCAGGCGGATGGCGTCGTCCTCGCTGGTGACCAGGGGCGCTGCCGAACACTCTCCCGTGGTCTGGATGCCGCGCCCGCTGACCATCCGCAGACCACGCCGCCGGGTCTCGGTGAACAGCGCGTCTTGCGCGTCCGGAAACGCCGAGCCGAAGACCATCGCCGCCGTGGTGCCCGCCGCGATGCGGCGCGCACAGAATTCGGCCGCCGCCAGTCGCGCGAATTCCGGCTCGGCATAGCGGGATTCCGCGGGATAGATGCACAATTCCAGCCATTCCAGCAGTTGGCCGCCGCCGTAGGCGTCCCCGGCGAAGGTCTGCGGGAAATGGACATGCGTGTCCACGAAACCGGGCAGCAGGAATCCGGGACGATGATCGAATACTGCTTCGTCACGGTATTCGGCCGGGATATCGGATCTCGCACCACAGTATGCGACGCGGCCGTCGTCGCCGATTATCAGAGCACCGTCCGGTGCCTCGACCAACGCCTCGGCCGCATCGCCGGCAGCGGGACTTCCGGCGATGTGAAAAATGTGCCCCAAGTGGACTTGGCTCACCATTCGAGGAGAACACAGATCCACCCGGCAAGCGAGCGGATAGATCGAAATGGAATCAGACGCCGCGGGAGAACAAGGTGACCGGCGGCGGCATGCGGTATCCGGCGAGTTTGATGAAGCGAGCGCCCACGCTGCGCTGTCTGCCCTCCAGCGGGCCGGCTCCGACGGTGTTCATCATCCGGTTGATCACGTTGAAGCAGGTGCCCACCCAGACCGCCTCGTCGAACGCCTCCCGGGAGACGCCCGCCAGCCGGACCAGCGCGGCGTCCTCGGGCGTCAATCCGCCTGGATCCCGGGCCATTTTCGCGAGGAATCCCAGCATGACGCGCGCTTCGGGACGCAGCGGGGAGTCCACGCCGTCGGCCAGCGCGCGCGTCACCACGTCGGCGTGGACGTACGCGCCCGCGATCGCCTCGTGTGAGGTGGCGCAGAACGGGCACTCGTTGGCCTGGGAGGTGTGCGTCGCGAAGATCTCGCGTTCGGCCACGGTCCAGTACGACGGTCCGCGCATGGCGTCCTGGATCAGCTGCGACAGCGGCGAGCCGAAGAACCGATGCCGGTAGAACAGCACTTTGAGCACGGCGGGGACCTCGACGCCGCTGAAGCGGCGCATGGTCCACAACACGAACCTGGTCGGCCGGTCGTGCCCGGATCGGACTGCTTCGAGCCACATTTCAGTGCCCCTCCCATGCCAGGCGCGCGGCGCGCAGGCGCCGGTCGGCCGCGCCGTAGGCGGCGAGCGCGGTCGCCTCGAAGATCTCGTCGTCGGTGTGCCCGGCCGCCCGCAGCGCCGCGATCCGGTCCTCGGTGACCCGGTAGGACCGCTCGGCCACCAGCTCGGCGAAGGCGGCGAGTTCGGGCGGGACGTCGCCGTCCGAGTCGGACGTCCCGGCGGCTCCGGCTCGCAGGGCGCGGCGGACCGCACTCGACAGCCGTCCGGGCGCGGATTCGAGGTGCTCGCCGAAGCGCTGCCATTTCTCATTCATCGACCCACCCATGGGCCCATTCTGGCGGAGCCGCGCCGCCTTCGCCGAGGATCGCGGGCGCGCAGCGTAGATCGCTACCGGCGCGGGTCCTGGCGCAGCACCACCGTGCGGCGCTCCAAGTCGAGGCCGACCAGCGGCGGCGCGCCCTGGTCCTGCTCGTCCCGCAGCATGGACACCGATTCGCGGTGATCCAGCTCCATGCGCTTGGTGGGGTAGAACAGCGCGGTGAACTCGTCGGTGAACGTGCCGGAGATCGGGGTGCGGCGGCGTCTGCGGCGCTTGTTCACGGTCAGCTCGTAGACCGCCACCAGCACGAGCAGGATCACCCAGCCGGGGATCGACCATTGCAGCACCGATGCCATGACCCGACGCTAGCAGCGGATTCGAAAATGCTCTGTTTCGCCGCGGGTAACCCGCCCGATCCGGGGTATACGCCCGATACGGAAAGTGCGGGAAGGACGCGATGCCAGATGCGCCGTCGGACAATCCGCGCGGGAACGATGCGCGAGAGAAACATGAGAATCGGAAGTGTAATCGTCTTGATCTGGTTGCTGATCGGCGTGATCGCCGCAGCACAACGCCACTATTTCGACAGCGGACCGGTCAACTGCGCCGGTTTCGGCACCATCGTGGTCACGGTGATCTCGGGCCCGCTCAACTACATGGGCGTGAACCCGAAGATCGCGGATTGCAATGTCCCGCAACCGAGCCCGTAAATAGAGGCGGGTGACGACGGACGGCCGGGTATGTGCGCCACCCGGCCGTCCGTTCTTCGTGCGCCCGGCCGGGCGACCTGTTCGGTCTGCCCGGTCCGGTGGGATAACCGCGGGGAAGCCGGGTATCTCCCGCGGACGGGGGAGCACGGAAGGAACCGATGCGATGCGTGATTACGAATCTCGTGCGCGTGCCAGGCGCGCCCCTGGCGCCGGCTCTCGGCTGTTCGGGTTCCTGCTGATGGCCTGGCTGGCGATCGGATTGCTGGCGGCCGGGCAGCGGCACTATTTCGACAGCGGCCCCCCGATCAACTGTGCCGGTTGGGGCACGATCGGCCTCACCGCGCTCGCGGGGCCGCTCAACTACGTCGGCGTGAATCCCAAGGTGGGCGCCTGCGACATGCCACAACCGAGCCAGTGAAAGCACTCGGCCCCGCACCCTGGTTCCGGGTGCGAGGCCGAGTCACTGTGCGCGGATCAGCTGACGCCGACCGGCTCCTTCGACAGCTGGACCGAACGCTGCTGCAGCTCACGCAGCTTCGCGCCCTCGACGTCGATGTCGGGCAGGATGCGATCGAGCCACTTCGGCATCCACCACGCCCACTTGCCCATCAGCACCAGCAGCGACGGGATCAGCACCATCCGGACCACGAACGCGTCCAGCAGCACGCCGACCGCCAGCGCGAAGCCCATGGACTTGGCCGTCACGTCGGTTTCCATCAGGAAGGAGCCGAACACCGAGATCATGATGATCGCCGCCGCGGTCACGACGCGTGCGCCGTGGTGGTAACCGGCGACCACCGCCTCCGTCGGCGACTTGCCGTGGACGAACTCCTCGCGCATCCGGGTCACCAGGAACACCTGGTAGTCCATCGCCAGACCGAACACCAGACCGATCAGCATGATCGGCAGGAAGCTGACCAGCGGATGCGGATCCTCGATCAGGCCCAGCGCGCCCTCCTGGAAGATCAGCACCGTCGCGCCGAAGGTGGCGGCCATTGACAGCAGGAACCCGAGCGCCGCGGTGAGCGGCACCAGGATCGACCGGAACACCAGGATCAGCAGGACGAACGCGGCGCCTGCCACGATCGCCAGGTACGGCACGATCTTGCTGAGCAGCACGTGGTCGATGTCGGCGTAGATCGCCGTGGTACCGGTGACGCCGTACTCGATGCCGTACTCGGCCTGCAGCGCGCCCTCGGCCTCCCGGGCGTCCTGCACCAGGTCCTTGGTGGCCTGGTTGTTCGGGCCCGACTTCGGGACGCCGTCCAGCAGCGCGCCCGCCTTGTCCTCGCTCCACTGCGGGGCGGTCACGTAGTCCATGCCCGGGTAGGACGCGAGCTTGGTGCGCAGAGCCTCGACCGCCGCGTCCCGGTTCTCGGCGGGGACGCCGGTCAGGTCGACGGCCACGTTCAGAATGCCGTTGCTGCCTTCGCCGAAGCCCTCGGTGCGCAGCTCGTAGGCTTTGCGGACGGTGGAGGTCTTCGGCATGCTGTCCTCGCCGGGCAGACCGAGATTCAGACCGGCCGCCGGGGCGGCCAGCGCGCCGAGCACCACGACGCTCAGGACGAGAGCGGCCCACGGCGCCTTGCCGATCAGCCTGCCGAAGCGCATGCCGTTGGTGACCGAGTTGTCGTCCTCGGGGTCGTGCTTGGCCACCAAGGGCAGCTTCGGCTTGAACAGGAAGCGGCCGAACGCGCCGAGCAGCGCCGGCATCAGGGTGATCGCGGTGAGCACCGCGAACGCGGCGGCGATCGCGCCGCCCAGCCCCATGAATGTCATGAACTTCACGCCGACGACGCTCAGGCCAGCGAGGGCGATGATGACCGTCAGGCCGGCGAACACCACCGCGGAGCCCGCGGTGCCGAGCGCGCTGCCCGCGGCTTCTTCCGGCGAGTCCTGCACCGCCAGTTCGTGCTTGTACCTGGACACGATGAACAGCGCGTAGTCGATGGACAACGCGATGCCGATCATCGAGGCGAGGAACGTGGTGAAGCTGGGCACCTCGATCACCGAGGTACCGACCATGATCAGCGAGGTGGCCGCGCCGAGGCCGACGATCGCGGTGACGATGGGCACGAACGCGGCGATGAGCGCGCCGAACGCGACGATCATCACGACCAGCGCGACGGCCATGCCGATCATCTCGGACTTGCCGCTGGGGCCTTCCTGTTTCTGCGCGATCGACCCGCTCATCTCGACCGTGAGCCCGGCGTTGCGCGCGTCGGCGGCGACGTCGTAGGCCGCCGCGCGATCCTCGTCGGTCACATCGGAGAACGTCTTGATCGTGAACGGGACGTTGATCACCGCCACGGTCTCCGGGGCGGTCTTGCTGAGCACGTTCAGCGGGGCGCCGCTGCACTGCGCCGGGTCGGGGTCGGCCAGGCAGCCCATCTGCTCGGCGGCTTCGATCGGATCGACGACCGGCTTGCTGTGATCGACGATGTCGAGCTGGCCGAGCTTGGCGATGAACGCGTCCAGAGCCGCACGGTTGGCCGGGTCGGTCAGCTTCTGCCCCTCGGGCGAGCGCGCGACGTAGGTGCCGGTGACCGCGTCGAATTTGAACGCGGCGGACGCGCCGGGGAAGTGCTTGTCGAGGATTTCGTTGGCGCGTTCGGAGGGCAGGTTCGGCAAGCTGAAGTCGTCGGTCATCGGCTTGCTGAGCTGCGCGCCCAAGCCACCGAGGAGCACGAACAAGACGAGCCAGACGGGAAGCACTATCCACTTCCGGCGGAAGGCGAACTTCCCCCATCTGTACAGATAAACGGACACGAGTGGTTACTCCTAGCGATGACTGGGACCGTGCTGGTTCTGCGTGTAGACAGCACTCGCGGGGGTGCCCTGCCTGCCTCCGCCTCCACTGACGCTTTCTGCCTACCGTGCGGTAGGTAGACTACCCAGGAGCTAAGCGGAGGTACAACCTCTATTCTGCAGGCGACCTTCGCTCGATGCGAAGGTGATGAGAGGATCATCGAATGGCTGTGCGTGACGCACCCGGCGCTGTCGCCGCAGGTGGAGGCACTAAAATCGCGATTCGGGACGCCGCGGTGAAGCTGTTCGGGGCGAAAGGATTCGAGCAGACCAGCCTGCGCGAGGTCGCGGATGCGGTAGGAATCACAAAGGCGTCGCTCTACTATCACTACGCGTCGAAGCTCGATCTGCTATTGGCGATCATCGACCCGATCGTCGATCACATGCGTTCGGTCGTGGTCGGCCTCGACCAGGTGCCACACGACGCCGAGAACATCCGCCAAGTGCTGCGCAGGTATCTGCGCGGCCTGATCCACCACCGCGACGCCGGAGCGCTGGTCGTGCGCGACACCGTGGCGATCGTCAACATCATGGCCGACCGTTATCCGGATCTGATGAACGCCAGCAATGCGCTGCGCGAATGGCTGGCCGGTCCGGACGCCACCGAGGAGGCGCGGTTGCGCGCCTGCGCCGCGCTCGAGGTGATCGGCGTGGCGCTGGTGTCCAAGGAACTCGTGCCTGGCGCGGACGACGCGCTGGTGGAATCGTCACTGCTGGACGCCGCGACCTGCGTGCTGGCAGGCGGCGGCGCCGCGTAGATTCGACTGATCCCACCTCGACGCCAGGAGTCACCGCTGTGCACATCACCGCGAAGGTCGATTACGCGGTGCGGACGCTGCTCGAGATCGCCGGTGCGCCGCGGCTGGACGAGTCCGTGGCCGGGCTCGGCGCGCCTCTCGTGCGCGCAGCTCCCGTGGTGAAGGCCGAAGCGATCGCCACCGCCCAGCGGATCCCACCCAAAGTGCTCGAGTCCGTACTGGGCGAACTGCGCCGGGCCGATCTGCTGATCAGCAGGCGCGGTCCGGACGGCGGCTACTGGCTGGCCAGGCCCGCCGCCGAGATATCCATCGCCGACGTGATCCGCGCGATCGAGGGACCGCTCGCCTCGGTGCGCGGCGCGCGCCCGGAAGACGTCCGCTATCCCGGCGCGGCCGAGCCGTTGCAGCGGGTGTGGATCGCGCTGCGGGTCAATATCCGTGCGGTGCTGGAGAACGTCACCATCGCCGACATCGCGAGCGACCAGCTGCCCGGATTCGTCGACGCGCTCACCGAGGACCCCGGCGCCTGGGCGCGCCGCTAGCTCCGCGCACCCCCGACGGGAGGCATAAATGCAGGTCAAGAAACCCCACGACGTGTCACGCCGACAGCCGGTAGCCTGCGATTCATCATGCTGACCAGACTGCTTCGCACGCATCTCCAGCCTTACCGCGCCCAACTGGCGGGGGTCGTTGTGCTTCAGCTGATCTCCGTCATCGCGATGCTGTATCTGCCGAGCCTGAACGCGGACCTGATCGACAACGGCGTCACCAAGGGTGATCTCGGCTACATCTGGACCACTGGCTTGTGGATGCTGGTGGTGACGGGTGTGCAGATCGTCGCGTCGGCGGCCTCGGTCTATCTCGGCGCCCAAGCGGCCATGGGCGCGGGGCGCGATCTGCGCGGCGCGCTGCTGCACCGCGTCGGCACGTTCTCCGCGCGCGAAGTGGGGATGTTCGGCGCGCCCTCGCTGATCACCCGCAATACCAACGACATTCAGCAGGTCCAGCTGCTCATCGTGATGTCGGCGACCATCCTGGTGATGGCGCCGATCATGTGCGTGGGCGGGATCATCATGGCGTTGCGCGAGGACCTCGGCCTGTCCTGGCTGCTGCTGATCGCGGTGCCCGCGCTCGGGCTTTCGATGGGCGTGCTGATCTCCCGGATGGTGCCCGGCTTCCGCGACATGCAGGCCAGGATCGACGAGGTGAACAGGGTGCTGCGCGAGCAGATCACCGGTATTCGCGTGGTCCGGGCTTTCGTGCGGGAACGGCAGGAGACCTGGCGGTTCGGCCTGGCCAACACCGAACTCACCGACACCGCGCTGCGCGTCGGCCGGTTGATGGCGCTGATGTTCCCGACCGTGATGCTGATCAGCAATGTCACCGCGGTGGCAGTGATCTGGTTCGGCGGCCGCGCGATCGACGCCGGGCACATGCAGATCGGTTCGCTCACCGCGCTGCTGTCCTACATCATGCAGATCCTGATGGCCGTGATGATGGCCTCGTTCCTGGCCATGATGGCGCCGCGCGCCGCGGTGTCCGCCGACCGGATCGGCGAGGTGCTCGACACCGAGTCCTCGGTCCACCCGCCACGTCTGCCGCAGCCGTTCACCGACGACCCGGCTGTCGTGGACGTCCAGTTCGCCGAATTCGCCTTCCCCGGCGCGGAGAAACCGGTGCTGAAGGCCATCCGGTTCCAGGCCCGCCCCGGCACCACCACCGCGATCGTCGGCTCCACGGGCGCGGGCAAGACCACGCTGGTCAACCTCATCCCACGGCTGATGGACGTCACCGACGGCGCGGTCTACCTCGGCGGTACGGACGTCCGCCACATCGACCTCGAGGTGCTGCGCGCGCAGATCGGGCTGGTCCCGCAGAAGGCGTACCTCTTCTCCGGCACGATCGCGAGCAATCTGCGCTACGGCAATCCGCAGGCCACCGACGATGAGCTGTGGCATGCGCTGGAGATCGCGCAGGCCGCCGATTTCGTCCGCGAGATGCCGCAGGGTCTGCAGACCCCCGTCGCCCAAGGCGGCACCACCGTGTCCGGAGGTCAGCGTCAGCGGCTCGCCATCGCGCGTGCGCTGGTGAAGCGGCCGCGGGTCTACCTGTTCGACGACTCGTTCTCCGCGCTCGACGTCGCCACCGACGCCAGGCTGCGCGAGGCGCTGAAGCCGGAGACCGCCGACGCCTCGGTCATCATCGTCGCGCAGCGCATCGCCACGATCCGGGACGCGGATCAGATCGTGGTACTCGAAGACGGCGCGATGGCGGGTGTCGGCACCCACGAGCAGCTCATGCGCGACTGCGGGGAGTACCGGGAGATCGTCGAGTCGCAACTGAGTGCCGAGGAGGCGCGATGAGACCCGGAATGCCGAGCCCCGGAGCGCCGGACAGCAAAGCGAAATCGTTCGCGCCGTCGCTCGAGAGGTTGTTGCGCAGGCTCGCGCCGGAGCGGTTCTATGTCGGGCTGATCGTCGCGCTCGTCATCGTCTCGGTGGTGCTGAACACCCTCGGCCCCTACATCCTCGGCAAGGCGACCAATCTGGTCTTCGACGGCGTGGTCGGCAAACAGCTGCCGCCCGGTGTGACCAAGGACCAAGCCATCGACGCCCTGCGTGCCGAAGGCGACAACACCTTCGCCGACATGCTCGGCGCCATGGACGTGGTGCCCGGTGTCGGTGTGGACTTCGGTGCGGTGGGCCGGGTCCTCGCTCTGGTGCTCGCGCTGTACATCGGCGCCGCCGTCTTCGGATGGTTACAGGGCTACCTGCTCAACATCGTGATCAATCGGACGGTGAAGCGGCTGCGCAGCGACGTCGAGGACAAGATCCATCGGCTTCCGCTGCGCTATTTCGACACCGCGCCCCGCGGCGACGTGCTCAGCCGCGTGACCAACGACGTGGACAACGTCTCCCAGAGCCTGCAGCAGACCATGAGCCAACTGCTCATCTCGGTCTTCTCGGTGCTCGGCATCCTGGTCATGATGTTCTGGATCTCGTGGGTGCTCGCGGTGATCGCGCTGCTCACCGTGCCCGCCGCCATCGTGGTCACCGCGCAGATCGCGAAACGGTCCAAGCCGCACTTCGTCGACCAGTGGAAGTACACCGGCCTGGTCAACGCCCAGGTGGAGGAGGCCTTCACCGGGCACGAGGTGGTCACCGCGTTCGGCCGCAACCGCGAGGTCGGCAAGGAATTCGACCAGCGCAACGAGCGGCTCTACCAGGCCAGCTTCCAAGCGCAGTTCATCTCGGGCCTGATCATGCCTGCGGTCATGTTCCTCGGGAACGTGAACTTCGTGCTGGTCGCGCTGGTCGGCGGCCTCAAAGTGGCCACCGGCAGCCTCTCGCTCGGGGACGTGCAGGCGTTCATCCAGTACTCCCGCCAGTTCAGTCAGCCGCTGACCCAGCTCGGCGCGATGGCCAACCTGCTGCAGTCCGGTGTGGCCTCGGCCGAGCGGATCTTCGAGATCCTCGACGCCGAGGAACAGAGCCCGGACCCGGTGATGGCCGACGCGCGCCCGGTCGACCGCGGCCGAGTGGAGTTCGAGGCCGTCTCGTTCCGCTACGAACCCGACAAGCCGGTGATCGAGCGACTCTCCTTGGTGGCCGAGCCCGGCCACGTGGTCGCCATCGTCGGCCCGACCGGCGCGGGCAAGACCACCCTGGTGAACCTGCTCATGCGGTTCTACGAACTGGACGCGGGCACGATCACGGTCGACGGCGTCGACATCACCGAGATGACCCGCGACTACCTGCGCTCGCGCATCGGCATGGTCCTGCAGGACACCTGGTTGTTCCGCGGCACCATCCGGGAGAACATCGCCTACGGCAACCCCAACGCGAGCGAGAAGGACATCCTCGCCGCGGCCCGCGCCGCCTACGTCGACCGTTTCGTGCACGCGCTGCCCGACGGCTACGACACGATCATCGACGAGGAGGGCTCCGGCGTCAGCGCGGGCGAGAAGCAGCTGATCACCATCGCGCGCGCGTTCCTCGCCCAGCCGTCCATCCTCATCCTGGACGAGGCGACCAGCTCGGTGGACACCCGCACCGAGCTGCTGGTGCAGCATGCCACCGCCGCACTGCGCCGCGACCGGACCAGCTTCGTCATCGCCCACCGCCTGTCCACCATCCGCGACGCCGACCTGATCGTCGTCATGGAAGCGGGACGGATCGTGGAACACGGCTCGCACGAACGCTTGCTCGCGGAACGGGGGGCGTACTACCGGTTGTACAACGCCCAGTTCGCGGGGGTTGTGTGATTTGGCCGCGACTGTGTCTGATTTGCAGCGCCTGCGGCGCTGCGTGTTCGCGGCCCCCTGGTGGCTCGCGTCCGAGCGACCACCGCTGGCGACTTCGTCGCGGACGCGGCGGCCGCTCGGACGCGAGCCGGGCCGCGAACGGCGGATGTTCGGTCTCGCTTCGCTCGAAACTTGGAGTTGAGGTGCGCTGAGCGCGTCAGGTGGTGATCACGCGAGCGTGGGTTTGCCGTTGGCGGCCGCCGCTTGCTTCTTCGGCGTGTGTGCGGCGGCTGTGCGCACGCGAGCCGAGTTCGCGCATCGGGCATGTTCGGTCTCGCTTCGGTCGATGCCGGGGGCTGAGCCGGTGGGGTCGCGGGAGGGGGCGACTTCGTTCCGGTGATTGTCACGCGCGTGGGTTCTGCTGGCGATTGCCGTGTACGCGTTATCGGGATGAGTCGGCTCAGTGTGTCGCGGGTGCGCGGGGATCGCGGGATCGGTGGCCTTGTGTCGTCCGCGATCGGCGGACTGCGAGGATAGCGGGGTGTCCGGTCCCGAATCCTTTTCCTTCACCGTCGGTGCGCGCTTGGACGGGCGGCACGGCCGATCCGGGGTGATCGCCACGCCGCACGGGTCGATCGCCACGCCCGCCTTCGTTCCGGTGGGCACCAAGGCGACGGTCAAGGCGGTGCTGCCGGAAACCATGCGGGATCTGGGCGCTCAGGCGCTGCTGGCCAACGCCTACCACCTCTATCTGCAGCCGGGCGCCGACATCGTGGACGAGGCAGGCGGGCTCGGCGCGTTCATGAACTGGGCGGGGCCCACCTTCACCGACAGCGGCGGATTCCAGGTGATGTCGCTGGGCGTCGGCTTCAAGAAGGTGCTGGCGATGGAAGCGGTCGACGTCCGCAGCGACGAGGTGATCGCACCCGGCAAAGAACGGCTGGCCACCGTGGACGACGACGGGGTCACGTTCCGCTCCCACCTGGACGGCTCCACGCATCGGTTCACCCCCGAGGTGTCCATGGGCATCCAGCACCAGCTCGGCGCCGACATCATGTTCGCGTTCGACGAACTCACCACGCTGCTCAACACTCGGGCCTACCAGGAACGATCCGTGCAGCGCACACACGAGTGGGCGCAGCGCTGCATCGACGAGCACGAGCGGTTGACCGCCGCCCGCACGCACCGCCCGTACCAGGCGCTGTTCGCCGTGGTGCAAGGCGCGCAGTACGAGGATCTGCGGCGCAAGGCATGTCGCGGGCTGGAATCGATTCGCGGAAGCGCGGGAACCGAATTCGACGGTTACGGCATCGGCGGCGCACTGGAGAAGCACAATCTGGGCGCCATCGTCGGGTGGTGCTGTGACGAACTGCCCGAGGACAAGCCGCGGCACATGCTGGGCATCAGCGAACCGGAAGACGTCTTCACCGCCATCGAGAACGGCGCGGACACCTTCGACTGCGTGAACCCCTCCCGGGTCGCCCGCAACGCCGCCATCTACTCCGACACCGGCCGGTGGAACATCAACACCAGCCGCTTCCGGCGCGACTTCACCCCGATCGACGAGAACTGCGACTGCTACACCTGCGCCAACTACACACGCGCCTACATCCATCACCTGTTCAAGGCGAAGGAAATGCTCGCGGCCACGTTGTGCACCATCCACAACGAGCGCTTCACCATCCGCTTGGTCGACCGCATCCGGCACAGCATCGAGGGCGGGTACTTCGACGAGCACAAGGCCGAGACACTGGGTCGTTGGGGACGCTGTGTTTGATTTGCCGCGCCTTCGGCGCGGCGTGTTCGCGGCCCCTTTGTGGCTCGCGTCCGAGCGGCCGCCGCTGGCGACTGCGTCGCGGACGCGGCGGCCGCTCGGACGCGAGCCGGGCCGCGAACGGCGGATGTTCGGTCTCGCTTCGCTCGAAACCTGGGGTTGGGGTGCGCTGGGCGCGTTGGGCGGTGATCGCACTCCCTTGGTGCGCGATACCGCTGCCATAACCTTTGGCGCTGCTGCCTTGCTGCCTAGTCACGGCCGCTCAGGACTGAGGTCCCGAGCGAGCGCCGCTGGCGACTGCGTCGCGGACGCGGCGGCCGCTCGGACGCGAGCCGGGCCGCGAACGGGCAATGC
>NZ_BAFS01000007.1 GCF_000308415.1 Nocardia asiatica NBRC 100129
ACGTGGTTGAGGTGCGCTGGGCGCGTTGGTAGTCGAAGTCGGGATATTGCTGGACGGCGTCCGGCTGAGGTGCGGACGGTCCGTTCGCGGCTGGAGCGCCTGCCGGTCCTCGGACGGGTGGGGTCCGTTCCTTGGCAGGCGGACCACTCAGGTCGAAGCGTGCGGCACTGCTGGTGCTTGGGCGAGTGGGGTTCGTGCCTAGGGAGTCGGGTGGATCGAGGGGGCGGCGGGGTTGGGGAAGTCGGCCGGAATCTGCGCGCTGCCTGGGACTGGGGCGCTGCCGGGAGCTGGTGTGCTGCTTGGGACTGCGGCGCTGTCGGGACCCGGGGTGCGCCCTGGGATCGGGGCGCTGTCGGGACCCGGGGTGCTGCCTGGGATCGGGGTGCTGCCTGGGATCGGGGTGCTGCCGGGAGCCGGGGCGCTGTCTGGGGCCGGGGCGTTGCCTGGGGCCGGGGCGTTGCCGGGAGCCGGTGTACTGTCTGGGACTGGGGCGTTGCCTGGGGCCGGGGCGTTGCCGGGAGCCGGTGTACTGCCTGGGGCCGGGGCGCTGCCCGGGGCTGGCGTACCGTCCGGGGCCGGGGTGCTGTCGGGTGCTGGGGCGCTGCCCGGGATCGGGGCGCTGACCTGCGCCGCGACCGGGTTGCGGCTCATTTCCTCCTGATAGGTGTCGTTGTAGGTCTTCCACACCGTCGTGACGAGGCCGGTGAGCTGGTTGAGGATCAGGGAGCCGCGTTCGAAGTCGGCGCGCAGGCCGTCGGGCACGGGGTAGGCGTTGCGCAGCGGGAGTCCGAGGACGCCCGCGTCGGCGCCGAGTTGCCGGAAGCGGTCCAGGATGGTGCCGATCACTTCGACGACCTGCCCGTCTGCCGCGGTGTAGACGTAGCCGTTGGAGAACTGCGCGTACTGCTGGCCGTGTGCGGCGGGCAGCACGTCGGATCGCGCGGTCCCGAGGGGTCCGTTCGGTCCGCCGGACCGGGACCAGTGCCTGGCGATGATGTTGTCGTGCACCATGTTCAGCAACTTGGTGGTGAGCGCGGCGAGGGCCGCCACGTCGGATTCGCTGGGTGCGGGGAGTTGGTTGTCGGGCGCGCCGGGCGTCTGGGCCGTGCCGGGCGCACCGGCGGCGATGTCGCGGATCCGATCCATCAGCGCGTACGCGGCATCGCCGGGGCAGGTGGTGTTACCGACGTCGCGGTGGGCGAAGACGATCGGCAACCGCACCGATTCACCCTGGGCATACGGGGTGAACGAGGTGCCCTCGGAGATCATCGTGGTGTGGCCCTTGGGATCGAGACCGGCGACTTTGGTACGCCAGCCCACGAACGTCCCGATGGCCTCGATCGACGCCTCCGTCGGTTGCTCGGACTCGTAGTTGCCCATCAGCGCGACGCCTGAGGTGTTCTCGTTGAACCCGCCCGCGTGGGCGCCCTGCACGGGGCGGTCGAGGCCGCCGAAACGTCCTTCGAAGACCTGGCCGTACTTGTCCACCAGCGCGTTGTAGCCGATGTCGCACCAGCCCAACGTTTTCGCGTGGTAGGTGTAGATCGCGCGGACGATGCCCGCCGACTCCGCCTTGCTGTAGTCGTTGCGGCCCGCGGTGTGGTGCACCGTGACGCCGCCGAGGTTGTCGTCGTAGGTCGGCTGATCGCAGCGGATGGATTCGTCGGCGCCCCACTGCGCGCGGGTGATCACGCTCGGCCCGCCGCCGGGCAGCGCCGCGGCGACGTCGTGCAGCGTGCTGTCGGCAGCGCCGCGGCCCGGATCGATGAGTACGGCGGTCAGATCGGTGGACTGCTGGGCCGGATCGCCGGAACTCGGGGCAGGTTGCCGAGCCGGGTCGTCCACGGTCGGGTCGGTCTCCGCTATCGGCTGGATCGTCCCGGCGGCTGCCTGCTTGCGCGTGACAAGCACCTGGACCGCAGTGGTGTCGCCGACGTAGATCGGTTCGGTGCCGATGGTCGCGCCGGGGCCGGAACGGTCGGTGCGATGAGTGTCCACCGGTTCGGCGTCGTACCAGGGCCCCCAGGTGCCGTCGGGCTGCCGGGCGCGGATCGTGGCCGTGGTGTCCGCCAGTTGCTCGGCGGTGAGCGCGACCATGCTGAAGGGCGTCTCGCTGGAAAGTTCCTTCACCTGGGCCCCCACTTGGCCCATCAGTTCGGGGGTCACGGCGCCGGGAGACAGCGCGGGAGTGTCGGGCGTGGTGCCGGGCTGGAGCCGGGCGGGGTCGGCGATGAAGCGCACACTGCCCGGGGGCTGATCAGGGAAATTCGGGCCGGCGGTGATCTGGCCGGAAATGTTGGGATCAGAGGTTTGGCCGGAATGGGAACTGGGTAGTCGTATTTCTTCCCGCGGCTCGCCCGGTAGCCGGCCCGGAATCTGAATCGACTGTGGAATCGGCAGCATGCGCAGATCGGAAAGACGCAGATCCGGCAGGCTCAGGCCGGTGAGTTCGCGCAGGGGCAGCACGATATCGGGCGCGTGCGTGAGCGCGACCTCGGCGAGTTCGGCCGGTACGGCGGCCGGTTCGGTGTCGGCGGCGCTGCGGTAGTCGGTCGAATCGCTGGGCGCGAGGGTGGCGAGCGGGGCCGCTACCGCGATGGTCGTGACTACCGGGAGCACGTAGGAACGTTTCGGTTTGCGGTACCGCACGAGCGTCTCCAATCAAGTCGAACCGGTGATCACCTGCGATTCAGATTGCTTCCTGATGTATCAACGATCACAATAGCCACAATAGTCACATAACTAAACCTCTCGTTGAGGATTATGGGGTTGCTTGAATGTAACTCTTGGATTGCCGCAGCATCTACAAAACTGCCGAGTCGATCCGCAACGGAAACCGTGGGAGTGAACGTATGCAGCGCAATGCGAGCACGCCGGGGGCAGAAAAATGCTGGTGAGATCTATCTTCAGGGGACATGCGCACGGTCGTCCCCATCGGCGTCCAAGCGGCTCGTTGATCAGTCCTGTTCTGTTGCTCATTGGAGTCTGGTCGATCGCCAGTACGGTCCTGGCCGTGGCTGTCGCGCCGGATTCTGTCCCCTTGCGGACACTGCCTGGACCGGGACACGGTCGCGGGATGAGCCAGTTGGGCGCGTTCGAGAGTGCCCTTGACGGGTGGTCGGCCGAACGTATCCTCGCGCACTACTATCCCGGTGCGGCGCTGGCCACCGTCGCGCCGACCGCTGTCCGTGTGCGGCTCATGGAGCAGGACGGCTCGTCCCTCGACGCCTTCGCGGCCGCCGGTTTACGCGTGGGCGGCCGGGACGTCGCGCCCGGTCAGGTCGCGCACCTGACGCCGATGCCCGGTGGTGGTGCGAATGTTGTCGTGACCGTGGGCTGCGACGGTTCGGTGTTGTGGCAGGCGTCGACCGACGACCCGTGGATTCATCCGCTCGATTCTCGGTCGAATCGACCTGCGGCAGAACACCTCACGCTGTGCAATGGCTCGGCCTATCGCGGTGCGCTGGGCGTCGCGCTCGAAAACGGCGCTGCCCGCGTGGTCAACCAGGTGGACGTCGAGGACTATCTGCTCGGTGTGGTCCCGGCCGAAGTGCAGGCCAACTGGGCGGACAAGGGCGCGGAGGAGGCGCTGCGCGCTCAGGCGATCGCGGCGCGCTCGTACGCCCTCGCCGAACAGCGTTATCCGTACGCGCAGACCTGCGACACCACTGCCTGTCAGAGGTACCCCGGTACCGCGCAGGAGGATTCGCGAACGGCAGCCGCCGTCGCGGCCACGGCGGGCGCCGTTCTGCTGCGTGCGGGCCGGATCCTGCGAGCGGAATACTCCGCCGCGCCCAGTGGCGGGGCACCCGTGGACATCCGGACTTCGGCCGTCGGACCGGCGCCCGGCGAGCTGGTCACCAGCGCGCCGCCCGAGGATCCGCGCAGGCAGGCGGTCACCGAGTCTGCGATCGATGCCGAGTATCGCCGGATCGGCGGCGCGAGCAGCGCCATCGGCACGCCGCTCGGGCCGGAGATGATCCTGCCCCAGCGCGCCGGCACCTACCGGCTCTACACCAACGGCGTCATCATCGTGACACCCACGCTCGGCGCGCAAGTCGTGGACTACTCGCGCATGGTGCAGCCGGCGCCGGAAGCGGGTGCGACGCAGAGCCTTCCATCTATGCCGATGCCAGTGCCTCCACTCGACACGGTCGCGCCAACTGGTGCGGGTCTACCTGATGCTGCTGTGCCCGATGGTGCGTCCATGCCCGGCGGCGTAGCTCAGGTTGGCGTGGCTCAGCCCGGCAGTGTGGCTCAGCCTGGTGGTGTGGCTCAGCCTGGTGGCGTGGTCCAGCCTGGTGGCGTGGCTCAGCCGGGTGGTGTGGTCCAGCCTGGTGACGGTGCCGCTGCGTCCGCTCGTGTTTCGACGCCCGGCAGTGCGGCTCAGCTCGGCGACGCCCCGCAGCTCGGTGGTGCCGCTCAGCGGCACCTTCGACATTCCGGCTCGGTTCGACGGTAGGCACCTGTTCGCCGGTGTGGTGCGTTTGGCGTTGTCTGCTGGTGTAGGCCCCTGGTGCTGTGCCCGGAATCTGCCGATGTCTCGCGAGTGGCGCGGTCTGTGCCCGGGGTCTCGGCCCGTCGGCACGCGCGATCCCGGTGATGCGGTGTTGCCCCGCCGGGCCGTCCGTCGGTGCGACGTCTTCAGGAGGACCGTCGTCGGCTGCCAGGCCCAGGCCTGGCCGCTGTAGGAGGCGGTTTCCGGTGCGCTGTCCATGGCTTCGCGCTGTCCGCGCCCCCTTGTCGCATGCCGGCGTCCGTCTCGACCGCACCTGATCCGGCACTGCGTCGAGCGGTGAAACTTCCTGCTCAATGAGGGTTGACCTTGACGTAGCGTCAACTTGCAAGCTGGTTACACCGACGAGAGAGGGGAGGACGAGGGTCGTGGCACCCGGGGAATGGTCCATTCAGGATCTGGCGAAGGCGGCCGGTACCACCAGTCGCACGCTGCGCCACTACGGGCAGCTGGGGCTGTTGCCGCCCAGCCGGATCGGCGCCAACGGGTACCGATATTACGACCAGGACTCCCTCGTGCGGTTGCAACGCATCCTGCTGCTGCGGGAACTCGGCCTCGGCCTCCCGGTCATCGCCGAAGTCCTCGCCGGAGAGCAGGGCACCGCCGCCGCGCTGCGCACGCACCTGCAACTGCTCCGGCAGGAACAGGACCGGATCCGGCGGCAGATCGAGTCGGTGCAAACCACGCTGTACAAGACGGAAAGAGGTGAACAACTCGTGGCAGCAGAGGTTTTCGACGGCTTCGACCACACGCAGTACAAGGACGAGGTGATCGAACGCTGGGGCAAGGAGGCCTACGAGAGCGGTGACCGCTGGTGGCGCTCGATGTCCGACGCGGACAAGAAAGCCTTCCAGCAGACCCATCTCGACATCGCCGCGGACTACGGCCGCGCACACGCCGACGGGCTCGCGCCCGGCGCCGACGAGGTGCAGGCCATCGTCCAGCGCCACTACGACTGGATCGGCATCGGCTGGCAGGGCCGTCCGGTGGTGAAGGAGGCGTTCGTCAACCTGGGCGAAATGTACGTCGCCGACCCGCGTTTCGCGGTCAACTACGACGTGCACGGCGCGGGCACCGCCGAGTTCGTGCGCGACGCGATGAAGGTCTACGCCGAGCAGCGGCTGTAGATCCGGGTCAACCGGCGACCGGTGCCTTGATTCAGGCACCGGTCGCCGTCCCGGTGGTCAGCAGCCGCCCGCGGCATAGTTCGGCCCCGTCAGCGCCACAGTCGCGACCGCACTCCTGAGGCGGCCCGACTGGGTCGACGCGGAGGCAGCCGCACCGCATCCACTAGGCGCGGTTGTCGTCCCGCCCGAGCGCGCGCATCAATTGATCCTCGGTGATCGGCGGAACCGGTAGGGGGTGGGCGGCTGCCGCGCGTAGTCCGTCGAGTATCAGGCCGAGGTGGCGGCGCCAGGCTTCGGGGGCGATGTGACTCGTCGCCTCGACGATCCTGGTGTGCGACCAGGTGATGAAGGCGATGTCCTCGAGTACCCAGTCGGTGCGCAGGACCCCGGCTTCCTGCGCGCGGGTGATGATCCGCCGCATCAGGCCGTGGCCGTACTCCTGGGCCTGCGCGATGGCGTGGCTGGGCGCCGACCGTACCGCGAGTTCGCTGAGCAATCGGTCGGCCGCTTGCAGCGCGCAGACCTGCTCGACCAGGTGAACGAACGACTCCCAAGGGTCGTCGATGGCCAGCGCTTCCTCGGCGATGCGGCTGCCCGCTTCGATCCGGTCCTCGACCGCGGCGGCGATGAGGTCGTCGCGGGTGGGGAAGCGGTTGTAGAGCGTGCCGATGGCGACTCCCGCGCGTGCGGCGATCTCCTTCAGCGGTGCGTCGAGCCCGCGCTCCTCGAAGACGGCCCGGGCGGCTGTCACGAGCGCGTCCCGGTTGCGCTGGGCATCGCTGCGTAACGGCTTGTCCACGGGCCGATCCTACAAACGGAGCAGCTCGAATAAGTTGAGCATAGGTTCAAGTTGGTGCTACCGTCGGTCGAGAACTTGAACCATGACTCAACTTATTCGGGAGTGACAATGTCCAAGACGATCGCGATCTTCGGATACGGCCCCGGTCTGGGCGTCGGCACCGGACGCCGATTCGGCCGCGAAGGGTTCCGGGTGGCCGTCATCGGGCGCGACCAGGACAAAGCGCGGCGGCACGCCGAGCAGCTGAGGGCAGAGGGCGTGGAGGCCGCCGCCTTCCCCGCGGACGTCACCGATGCCGCGCAGGTCACGGGTGTGATCGAGCAGATCGAGGCGACTTTCGGCGCGATCGACGTGGCGATGCACGGCGCGGCGGGCAACATGAGCGACCGGCTTCCCTCGACCTTGAAGGTGGACATCCCCTCCCTCGATGTGCCGTTCGCGCTCAAACTGCACTCGCCGATCCTGGTGACGCGGGCGCTGGCGCCGAAGATGGTCGAGCGCGGCGCCGGGGCGCTGCTGTTCTCCTCGGGCTCGTCCGAGCATTTCGTGGCGCCCTACCTGGCCAACTTCGGCATCGCGCTGGCCGCGCAGCGGGGCTACCTGCGCCAGCTCGAGGTGGAACTGCGCGGCACCGGCGTCTACGTCGGATTGCTCAACATCGGCGCGCTGATCGACCGCAGCGAAGCCGCCCAGATCGTCGACGAGCACCCGGAACTGATCCCCGAGGGTCTCGAGCTCGCCCGGATCAGCGGCGACGAACTCGGTGACCACTACTGGCGGCTGTACACCGAGCGGGACAAGGTCGAGCTCGACGTCGGTTTCCCGGCCTGAGCCCGGTCGCGGACAGCCGCCCTGCGCCGCGCCGACAGGCGCGATCATGTGGCCAGGGGAGTAAACAGCCGGCCAGTTGCCGGTGCCGCCCATTTGGGCAAACATCCGGCGAAATTCGGAGGTCGGGAGCGTGAAACCGAGTGCGCCGAGCGGTGCCGCTCAGCGCACTCCCGACTCCACCCGGACGCGGCGAGGACTTCCGATACTCTGGGCTCCCGTGACCGTCGCATCGTCCCCCGGTAACTCCGTCCATTCCGCCTCACAGTTCGATCTGATCGTCGTCGGCTCCGGATTCTTCGGGCTGACCGTTGCCGAACGCACCGCCACCGTGCTGGGTAAACGGGTTCTGGTGATCGAACGGCGCCACCACCTCGGTGGCAATGCCTATTCCGAGCCGGATCCGGAAACCGGGATCGAGATCCACAAGTACGGCGCGCACCTGTTCCACACGTCGAACAAGCGGGTGTGGGACTACGTCACGCAGTTCACCGAGTTCACCGGCTACCAGCACCGCGTCTTCGCGATGCACAAGGGTCAGGCCTACCAGTTCCCGATGGGCCTCGGTCTGGTCTCCCAGTTCTTCGGCCGCTACTTCTCGCCGGAAGAGGCCCGCGCGCTGATCGCGGAGCAGGCCTCGGAGATCGAGACCAAGGACGCGCAGAACCTCGAGGAGAAGGCGATCTCGCTGATCGGCCGTCCGCTCTACGAGGCGTTCGTCCGCGACTACACCGCCAAGCAGTGGCAGACCGACCCGAAGGAACTTCCCGCGGGCAATATCACCCGGCTCCCGGTCCGCTACACCTTCGACAACCGCTACTTCAACGACACCTACGAGGGTCTGCCCCGCGAGGGCTACACGAAGTGGCTGGAGAACATGGCCGCCTCCGATCTGATCGAGGTGCGGTTGAACACCGACTGGTTCGAGGTGCGCGAGCAGCTGCGCGCCGAGAACCCGGACGCGCCGATCGTCTACACCGGCCCGCTGGACCGCTACTTCGACTACCGCGAAGGCGAACTGGGCTGGCGCACCATCGATTTCGAGACCGAGGTGCTGCCGGTCGGCGACTTCCAGGGCACCTCGGTGATGAACTACAACGACGCGGACGTGCCTTACACCCGCATCATCGAGCCGCGCCATTTCCACCCGGAGCGGGATTACCCCGGCGACAAGACCGTGATCATGCGGGAGTACTCGCGGTTCGCGCAGACCGGTGACGAGCCGTACTACCCGATCAACACGCCGGAGGACCGGGCCAAGCTGCTGGCCTACCGCGAGCTGGCCAAGAACGAGACCGCGACGGCGAAGGTCGTCTTCGGCGGCCGGCTCGGCACCTACCAGTACCTGGATATGCACATGGCGATCGGCAGCGCGCTGAGCATGTTCGACAACGTGCTGAGCCCGCACCTGGCCGACGGCGCCCCGCTCGTGGACCAGGAGGCTTAGGACCCCGATGACCTCGCAATCCATTCTGGAAGACATGACCACCGAGACCCGCGCGAAGTCGCTGCTGCAGCGCATCATCCTGCCCCGGCCGGGTGAGCCGCTGGACGTGCGCACGCTCTACGTCGAGGAGTCGCAGACCAACGCCCGGCGCGCGCACGCGGCTACGCGCACGTCGCTGTCGATCGGCGCGGAGTCCGAGGTCTCGTTCTGCACCTACTTCAACGCGTTGCCCGCGAGCTACTGGCGGCGCTGGAGCGTGCTGTCCTCGGTGGTGCTGCGGCTGGAACTGGCCGGTCACGGCCGGGTGGACGTGTACCGCTCCAAGGCGGACGGCTCCCGTATCCACGTGCAGGGCAAGGAATTCGCCGTCGCGACCGGGGCCGACTCGGTGACCGTGGAGTTCGAGACCGATCTGGGCCCGTTCGAGGACGGCGGCTGGATCTGGTTCGACATCACCACCGACACGGCGGTCACGCTGCTGTCCGGCGGCTGGTACGCGCCGGTCGAGGCGCCCGGCGAGGGCAGCATCGCGGTCGGTATGCCCACTTTCAACCGGCCCACCGACGCGGTGAAGACTCTCGCCGCCCTCGGTTCGGACCCGCTGGTGCTGGCCAAGATCAAGGCCGTCATCATCCCGGACCAGGGCACCAAGAAGGTCGTCGACGAGCCCGGCTTCGCGGAGTCCGCGGCGGCGCTGGGTGACCGCCTTTCCATTCACGACCAGCCCAACCTCGGCGGCTCCGGCGGCTACAGCCGGGTGATGTACGAGGCGCTGAAGACCACCGACGCCGAGTACATCGTCTACATGGACGACGACATCGAGATCGAGCCGGACTCGATCCTGCGCGCGCTGGCCTTCGCCCGCTTCGCGAAGTCGCCGGTGCTGGTCGGCGGTCAGATGCTCAACCTGCAGGAACGCTCGCATCTGCACGTCATGGGCGAGGTCGTCGACCGCGGCATCTTCATGTGGACCGCGGCGCCGAACGTCGAATACGACCACGACTTCTCGAAGTACCCGCTCAAGGACCGGGACAACTCCAAGCTGCTGCACCGGCGCATCGACGTCGACTTCAACGGTTGGTGGACCTGCGTCATCCCGCGTCGCGTGGCCGAAGAACTCGGCCAGCCGCTTCCGCTGTTCCTGAAGTGGGACGACGCGGAGTACGGTCTGCGCGCCCGCGCCGCCGGATACCCCACCGTCACGCTCCCGGGCGCGGCCGTGTGGCACATGGCCTGGAGCGACAAGGACGACGCCATCGACTGGCAGGCGTACTTCCACCTGCGTAATCGCCTGGTGGTCGCGTCGCTGCACCTGCCGGGCAACGGGCGCGCCATGGTCGTCGACACGATCAAGGCCACCCTGAAGCACTTGCTCTGCTTGGAGTACTCGACGGTCGCGATCCAGAACCTGGCGATCCGCGACTTCCTCGCCGGCCCTGAGCGGCTGTTCCAACTGCTGCCCAGCGCGCTGGGCGCGGTGCACGAGCTGCGCAAGCAGTACCCGGACGCGGTGATCCTGCCCTCGTCCACCGAACTGCCGCTGGCCAGCCACGTCGGCGTCGGAGCGGTCGGCGAGCCCGCCAACCCGATCGCCAAGGTGGTGCGGCTGGCCAAGGGTGTGGTGCACAACGTCCGGCCCGCGCACACCGAACATCACGAGACCCCGCAGCTGAACGTGCCGACGCTGGACGCGCGCTGGTTCCTGCTCTCGCAGGTCGACGGCGTCACCGTCACCACGGCCGACGGCCGCGGCGTCGTCTACCGCAAGCGCGACCCGCGCCAGGCGCTGGGCCTGTTCAAGGAGGCCATGCGCCTGCGCAAGGAGCTGGCCGCACGCTTCCCGGAGATGCAGCAGCGTTACCGCGCCGCGCATCCGCAGCTGACCAGCACCGCGGCGTGGGAGAAGGTGTTCGGCATCGACACGAAGGACGGTCAGCAGTGAGTCTCGGAGCGAGCGCGGCCGACGACGCGGCGGTGCGGCCGCCGCTGCACAGCGCGAACGGTCACGGCGGCCCGGTGTCCGCGCGGCAGGCGGCAGCCGAGCAGGCGCCACCGGAGGTCGCGATCATCAACGCCGTGCAGGCCACCCTGGGCAGCAAGCCCGCCGTGGTGTCCGCGGCGCGGAGCATGTCGCACTTCGGCGAGCACGCGCTCGGCTGGATCGGCATCGCCGCCGCGGGCTGGCTGGTGGACAAGCCGCGGCGCAGGCAGTGGGCCGGGGTCGCGGTCGGCGCGGTCGGCGCGCACGCGGCCTCGATCGTGATCAAGCGCGTTGTCCGCCGCCCGCGCCCGAACGATCCGTCGGTGCAGGTCAACGTAGGGACGCCGAGCAAACTGAGCTTCCCGTCCTCGCACGCGACCTCGACGACGGCGGCGGCCGTGTTGCTCGGCAGATTGACCGGGCTACCCTTGCCTGCGGTGCTCGTCCCCCCGATGCTGCTTTCCCGGGTGGTCCTCGGGGTGCACTACCCCTCCGACGTGCTCGCCGGTTCCGCGCTCGGCGCCGCGTCCGCCGCCGCCCTGCTCGCCGCCGAAAAGAGACTCGACAGTGACCGCACAAGAAAGAGCCTTGGTTGACATGAGTGAAGAGCCGACCGGCGCCGACCTCGCCGAGGCGGTAGTCAAGGGTCCGCCCAAGACGCTGGCCGGCGGTCTGTTCAAGGCAGTCCGTCCGCGGCAGTGGGTCAAGAACGTCCTGGTGCTCGCCGCGCCGCTGGCCGCGGGCACGGCCACCGACGTCAACGTGCTCGCGCCCGTCGGCATCGCCTTCGTGGCGTTCTGCATGGCGGCCTCGGGCATCTACCTGGTGAACGACGCGCTCGACGTGGAGGCCGACCGGGCGCACCCGACCAAGCGGTTCCGGCCGATCGCCGCTGGCGTCGTCCCGGTGAACCTGGCCTACCTGCTCTCGGCGGCCCTGCTGGCCGGATCGATCGCGGGGTCGTTCCTCGCGTCGTGGCAGCTGGCCGTGGTGATGGCGGTCTACATCGGTATCCAACTGGCCTACTGCTTCGGCCTCAAGCACCAGGCCGTGCTGGACATCTGCATCGTCTCCTCCGGCTTCCTGCTGCGCGCGGTGGCCGGTGGCGCTGCCGCGGACATCGAGCTGTCGCAGTGGTTCCTGCTGATCATGGCCTTCGGCTCGCTGTTCATGGCGGCGGGCAAGCGCTACGCGGAACTGCAGATCGCGCTGGGCACCGGGGCGAAGATCCGCAAGTCGCTGGAGTACTACACCCCCACCTACCTGCGTTTCATCTGGACCCTGGCCGCGACGGCGGTCGTGGTGTTCTACGGGCTGTGGGCGTTCCAGCAGGACGGCATCAAAGACACCAACTGGTTCGCGATCTCGATGATCCCGTTTACCATCGCAATCCTGCGTTACGCGGTCGACGTCGACGGGGGCGAGGCCGGGGAACCAGAAGAGATCGCGCTGGGGGATCGCATCC
The DNA here is from genome assembly GCF_000308415.1 of Nocardia asiatica NBRC 100129. Lineage (GTDB taxonomy): Bacteria > Actinomycetota > Actinomycetes > Mycobacteriales > Mycobacteriaceae > Nocardia > Nocardia asiatica. The sequence continues at coordinate 12,164 of NZ_BAFS01000007.1, forward strand.
TCCAGTTGCTCGCAATCGCCTGGATCGGAGCGGTAGGTGTCGCTGTCTATCTCACCTGACGAGATGCTGGTAGCGGAGCGAACGGAATACGCGGCGGAGCGGGCCGATGAGCAGACCCGCTCCGCTTCGCGGTTCGCGCGTCTATCCAAAGCCACGTTCGTCGGTGGGATCGCGCTCACCGTTGTCCTTTTCGCGATCGGTGGCTGGCAGCGGCGGTGGATCGCCGACGACGGCCTCATCGTGTTGCGCACCGTGCGCAACCTGCTCGCGGGCAACGGCCCCGTCTTCAACGAGGGCGAGCGCGTCGAAACCAACACCAGCACCGCGTGGACCTACCTGGTCTGGTTTTTCAGCTGGCTGACCCAGGCGCGGCTCGAGTACGTGGTGCTCGGCGTAGCGCTCACGGTCTCGCTGGCCGCGGTGGTGTTCGCCATGCTCGGTTCCGCGCGGCTGTGGGGCGGCACCGGCGCCGGGCTGTTGCTGCCCGCGGGTGTGCTGGTCTACATCGCACTGCCTCCGGCGCGCGACTACGTCACCTCCGGCCTGGAAAGCGGTCTGGTGATCTGCTGGATCGGGCTGCTGTGGTGGCAGCTGATGCGCTGGAGCCAGGCGAAGTCGGTGCGTCTGCCCGGCCTGCTCGGACTGGTCTTCCTGGCCGGTCTCGCCCCACTGATCCGTCCCGAGATGACGCTGGTCGGCGCGCTGGCGCTGTTGCTGATCTTCTGTGCCCCCATGCCGGAGAGCAGGCTGCGGCCGATCGTGCTGCGCGCGGTGGTCGTCGCGGTGGCCGGGCTGGTTCCGCTGGGTTATCAGATCTGGCGGATGGGCTACTACGGCCTGCCCTACCCGAACACGGCTGTCGCGAAGGACGCGGGCGGCGCGAAGTGGGGCCAGGGCTTCACCTATCTCTGGGATCTTGTCGGTCCGTACTTCCTGTGGGCGCCGCTGGTGGTGCTGCTTGTCGCCGGTGTGCTTGCCGCGCGCACGCGAGCGGGCCGGACCTCCGCTGCCGACCGCGACGAAGCACGCGGCTGGTCGGTCGGCCGAGTCCGGCAGCGGCTGCGTTCGCCGGGCGCGGTCGTGGCCTTGGTCCTGTTCAGCGGATTCCTCCTGACCGTGTACGCCCTGCGAGTCGGCGGCGACTTCATGCACGGCCGGATGCTGTTGCCGCAACTGTTCCTGCTGCTGCTCCCGGTGGCGGTGCTGCCGATCCGGGCGCCCCAGGGCGGGGTGCGCGCGGCGACGGCCGCGGACTGGCCCCTCGCGGCGCTCGCGGTCGCCTTCCTGGGTGTCGTGGGCTGGGCGGTGTTCGCCGCCGACACCACCGCGATCAAGACCGGCACCAAGATCACCTCGACCGGCATCGTGGACGAACGCGTCTACTACGTGCTCAACACCGGGCACGACCATCCGATCTTGGCCGAGGACTACCTGGACTACCCGCGCATCCGCGCGATGGTCAACGACATCGCCAACAGCCCCAACGGCGGCCTGCTGCTCAACTCGCCGTCGTTCATGTTCTGGTACATCGCTCCGCCGCCACAGCCCATCCCGGACGGCGGCGCCGGCCACACGGTCTACTTCCTCAATCTCGGAATGACCAGCATGAACGTCCCGCTGGACGTGCCCGTGCTCGACCCGATGGGCTTGGCCTACCCGCTGGCGGCGCATACCGACCGGCTCGTCGACGGCCGGATCGGGCACGACAAGAGCCTCTACCCCGACTGGGTCGTCGTGGACACCGGCATGGTGGACAAGAAGCCGTGGATGCCCTGGTACCTGGACGAGAAGTGGGTCACCCAGGCGCGCACCGCGATGTCCTGCCCCGACACCCAGGCGCTGATGATCTCCTACCGCGATCCGCTCACCTTCGAGCGCTTCCGGCACAACCTGCGCAACGCGCTGCGGTTCGCGAAGTACCGCATCGACCGGGTGCCGAAGTACGAGATCCAGCGTTGCGGGCTGGTCGATCCGTTCCCGCAGCCGCCCGTACCGCGCTGACGCTCGAACCACACCGGGGCCCATCCTGAGGGGATGGGCCCCGGTCGTCTCTGCGCGGAAGGTAGATTGAGTGGCGTACGCCGCTTTATCTCTTTTTGGTAACGCCACCGTGTCGATACCGATATACGCTACGACCGTATGCCCCCCTGGCGTCCACCGGTCGTGGACATCGGCGGGTTACCGTGTGGACGGCTTGCCGCTGTCGCTTGTGAAACGAAAGGTTGAAACTGATGCGAGGCGTGATCGGGCGTCGTCTTAATTCTCGAAGAGCAGGTTCCTGGCTCAAGCGGTCCATGCTGGTGTCGCTGGCTGTTCTGCTACCGCTCGGGGTGTCGGTGGCAGGGCCTGCCGCCCCGGCGTCCGCCGCGTTCAATCCGGACGGCATCGACTTCTGGGTCGATTCCGAGATGGGGCCGATCAAGTCGCGCGTCTTCCGCGCGGCCGACGGCAACACCGGGCGCGTGGTCTACGCGCTGGACGGTATGCGGGCGCGCACCGACCTGAGCGGCTGGGAGATCGATACCGAGGTCGTGCGCGAGCTGACCAAGTGGAACATCAACGTGGTCATGCCGGTCGGCGGCCAGTCCAGCTTCTACGCCGACTGGAACGGCCCGAGCGACTTCTTCGGCCTGGGCAGCGCGGGCTCGTCCTCCACCGGTTCGGCGAACTCGGGTTCCGGCCTGCTGACCGGTTCCGCGGGCGGACCGGGCAAGACATCCACCTACAAGTGGGAAACCTTCCTCACCAAGAATCTGCGCTGGGCGCTGCGTGACCGGCTCGGGTTCAACCCGAACGGCAACGGCGTATTCGGCCTGTCCATGGGCGGCAGCGCCGCGCTCACCCTGGCGGCCTACCATCCCGACCAGTTCCGTTACGCCGGTTCGTACTCCGGCTACCTGAACATCTCCGCGCCGGGCATGCGCGAGGCGCTGCGGGTGGCGATGCTGGACGCGGGCGGTTACAACATCGACGCGATGGCGCCGCCGTGGGGCCCGCAGTGGCTGCGGATGGACCCGTTCGTGTTCGCGCCGCGGTTGAAGGCCAACAACACCCGCCTGTGGGTCTCCGCCGGTAGCGGGCTGCCGAGCGGGGCCGACGGCCTGAGCTTCAACACCCTCAACGCGATGGGTCTGGAAGCGCTGGCCCTGGCCAACACCCGTGCCTTCCAGGTCCGCATGCTCACTCTGGGCGCGAACAACGTCACCTACGACTTCCCGGCCGTGGGTGTGCACAACTGGAACTACTGGGCCGACGAGGTCTACCGGATGATTCCGGATCTGTCCGCGAACATCGGGTAACAGCCCGGACCGTATCGACCGAAGACCGCTGCGCGTTGTCGCGTGCAGCGGTCTCTTGGCGTTTCTACGCTCGTCCTCGGGTAAACCCGCAACGAATACGAAGAGAAAACAGCTTCGGTAGTTGTGGTCTGGATCACCATACAGCAACATGAAGGCATTCGTTTCCGATTGATGTGCGAACAACATGCACCGTGGTCGACTCGTCCGGATGCCGGTGAAAGTCGAGCGGCGGTGCCCGACGAGGGTGCCGCTAGGGATCGCTACATGTTTGCTGATCAGGCCGCCCGAGGGAAAGGTCGAATGTGATGCGAAGTGCGCGCGGCGAGCGCGAGCCTCATAGGTCTCGAACACCCGGTTCGTGGTTGCGACGGTCCGTCCTCGGTGTCGCCCTGGCGATGCTGCTACCGCTCGGCACGGCCGTCGCGGGCGCCGGAGCCACGGCATCGGCGGCGTTCAACCCCGCGGCCTTCGACTTCTGGGTCGACTCCGGCATGGGGCCGATCAAGACCCGGATCCTGCGTGCCGCCGACGGCAACACCAATCGCGTCGTCTACGTGCTGGACGGCATGCGCGCGCCGGAATCGCTGAACGGCTGGGAGATCGAGACCAACATCCCAGAGGTCCTCGCCGGTCACAACATCAACGTGGTCATGCCGGTCGGCGGCATGTCCAGCTTCTACGCCGACTGGAACTCGGCCAGCGAGTTCTTCGGCGTACCGGCGGGCAGCGGCTCCAGCACCGGTTCCGGCGGCCTGGACGGGTTCGCGGGCGGACCGGGTAAGAGCTACCGGTACCAGTGGGAAACCTTCCTGACCAACAACCTGCGCTGGGCGCTGCGCGACCGGCTGGGATTCAACCCGAACCGCAACGGCGCCTTCGGCCTGTCCATGGGTGGCAGCGCGGCGCTCACCCTGGCGGCCTACCATCCGGACCAGTTCAGCTTCGCAGGCTCCTTTTCCGGCTACCTGAACAACTCCGCGCCGGGCATGCGCGAGGCGATCCGCGCCGCCATGCTGGACGCCGGCGGCTACAACGTCGACTCGATGGCCCCGCCGTGGAGCCCGCAGTGGCTGCACATGGACCCGTTCGTGTTCGCGCCCAACCTGGTGCGCAACGGCACCCGCCTGTGGATCGCCGCCGCCAGCGGCCTCCCCTCCGCCACCGACCCGCCGAGCTTCGGCACCCTCAACGGCATGGGACTGGAAACGCTCGCGCTCGCGAACACCCGCGCGTTCCAAGTCCGGATGGGAAGCCTGGGCGGCGGCAACGCCGTCTACTCCTTCCCGCCGTACGGCATCCACGCCTGGAACAACTGGGCCGACGAGGCCATGCGGATGATTCCGGATTTGTCGGCGCACATCGGGTAAGGGTGTGCTGGTTTTCGCTGTGTTGGTTTTGCAGCGCCTGCGGCGCTGCGTGTTCGCGGCCCCTTCATGGCTCGCGTCAGAGCGGACGAGACTCGCGCCTTCGGCGCATGCGCTTCGTCCGCTCTGACGCGAGCCGGGCCGCGAACGGTGCTCGTAAGACTCGCACTCGGCGGGGGTGGGTTGGGGAGGGGAGGTCGCGATTTATGGCTGGTGGTTGCGCTGGGCGCGAACATTTGTTCGCTTTTTTTTGGTGGGGGGCGTTGTTGCGGCAGCACTGCGTGCGAGGTGGCTGGAGGGGATGGCGGGAAAAGCTCGTGCGTGATGGTGCGTGACGGTGCGTGGCGGGCCGCTGAGCGGGCAGCTGGCGGCCGTCGGCTTGCCGGGCTATCGCGATGCCTGGACGTGGGCGGGCGAGGGTCGGGCCTCCGGGAGTTTGCTATTTGATCGCTGATGTATGGTCATCGGTGATGGGAGCCGTTTGCTCGAGGTCTTTCCGGTGTTATCACGGCAGATCTCGGTCCCGATCACGGTCCGGCCACGGGCCTCGTGAGGGAAGCCGCCCTGGTCTGGGACTCATGTGGTCCAGGAGAGGGGTGGGGTGCGTGCCGGGTTTGCGAAGATCTCGGGTCGGTGACAGTTCCCGCCGGGAGCGCGAATATCTTGCGTTCCGACACGACATCGCCGCGAGAACGCGATAAGGTCACCGCACCATTACCTTGCGCACACGGATGGATTTCGGCCAGTGGAAAGACCCGGATCTTGCTAAAGCGAAGGGCGTCGAATATCGTCCAGCGAGCGCAAGTGTGACCAGATCGTTGTAGCGCCGTCATGGGATCGGATTGTCGGGACCATGCTCGTGACGCGCGTCTCGTTGGCAACACGGGTGGCGCCTCGCCCTTCGGGTGGCGAGCGGCACCACAACAGCAGAAAGAGAGCAGGATTCATGCGTTTCGGCAGGGCGGCCGGCCCGAAGAGAACACCGTCGGGACGGCGAAGCGCGCCGCGCGGTTGGCGTAGTCGAATTCTGGCTGTCGGTGCCGCCGTACTGGCGCTACCGATCGCCGCAGGTATGGCGACCCCGACACTCGCCACCGCGGCGCCGTCGGCGCACGCGCCGGTGTTGCGGGCGCCCGCGGGTGGCTTCGAGGACCTGATGGTCCCCTCCAGCATGGGCCCGATCAAGGTCCAGGTGCAGTGGGCCGCGCGCGGCGGCAACGCGGCGCTCTACCTGCTCGACGGTCTGCGCGCCCGCGACGACCGCAACGCGTGGTCGTTCGAGACCAACGCGCTGCAGCAGTTCGGCAACGACAACATCACCCTGGTGATGCCGGTCGGCGGCCAGTCCAGCTTCTACACCGACTGGTACGCGCCCTCGAACCTGAACGGCCAGAAGACCACCTACAAGTGGGAGACCTTCCTCACCAAGGAACTCCCGGCCTTCCTGGAGGGCTACGGCGTCTCGCGCACCAACAACGCGGTCGTCGGCCTGTCCATGGGTGGCAGCGCGGCACTGGCGCTCGCGGCCTACCACCGCGACCAGTTCAAGTTCGCCGCCTCCTACTCGGGCTACCTGAACATCTCCGCGCCGGGCATGCGCGAGGCGATCCGTATCGCGATGCTGGACGCGGGCCGCTTCAACGTGGACTCGATGGCCGCGCCGTGGAGCCCGCAGTGGCTGCGGATGGACCCGTTCGTGTTCGCGCCGCAGCTGCGCGGCCTGCCGATGTACATCTCGGCGGCCAGCGGCCTGCCGGGTCAGTTCGACCAGCCGAACTCGGCGGTCGGCGTGTTCAACACCGGCAACGCGATGGCGCTGGAAGCCCTCTCGCTGGTGAACACCCGCGCGTTCCAGGTCCGCCTGAACTCGCTTGGCATCCCCGCCCGGTTCGACTTCCCGGCTGCGGGCACGCACTCCTGGAAGTACTGGGAGGGCCAGCTGTTCGCTTCTCGCAACATGATCCTGGACGCCACCGGCGCCTGGTGACCTGATCACTCTCGACACATTCGGGCCGCACCGATTCGGTGCGGCCCGAATTGCGTTCGGGGGCAGTTCGGATCGGGACATAGCGAACAGAGTTTGCTGTGCAGCGCGTGTCTCCCGTCAACGTCGCTATAACGGGAGTACAAAGCTCATGTGGCAGGGATTACGCGCGGTAGCTGTGGCATACGCGGGCGTCTCGGTGCTCGGTCGGCACGCGGGCGGCTCATGCTGCTCGCCACCGCATTGGTGGTCCCCCTAGCCGCGAGTACGTCCGTCGAGGCCCCCGCTGCCGCGCAGCCGACAGCGGTCGTGACCACGCCGGTGCTGGAGAGGGTGCAGTGGCTCAGCGAGCGCCGGGTGGCGCTGTGGGTGACCTCGCCGGCGATGGGCGTGCCGATCCAGGTGCAATTGCTGCTGGCCAGGGATTGGAACGCGCGCCCGGAGGCCAGGTTTCCCGTCCTGTTCCTGCTCGACGGCCTGCGCGCGACCGACGACGAGAACGGCTGGACGAAGGAAGCGGGGGCGGTCGATTTCTTCGCCGACAAGAACGTCACCGTCGTCCTGCCGGTCGGCGGGCAGTCCAGCTTCTACGCCGACTGGCTGGAACCGGACAACGGCCGCACCTACAAGTGGGAGACCTTCCTGACCAAGGAGTTGCCGCCGCTTTTGGAGAGCCATTGGCGGGCGACGAACGTGCGGGGCGTGGAAGGGCTGTCGATGGGCGGCACGGCCGCGATGTTCCTCGCTGCCCGCAATCCCGGCTTCGCCCGGCACGCCGCGTCGTACTCCGGCTTCTTGACCACGACGACGCTGGGCATGCCGCAGGCCATCGAGTTCGCGATGCGCGACGCGGGCGGTTTCGATTCCGCCGCCATGTGGGGCCCGCAGACCAGCCCGGCCTGGGAGGCGCACGATCCGTACGCGCTGGCCGACAAACTGCGGGGCGTCAGTCTCTATGTCTCCAGCGGCAGCGGCGCGATCGGTCCCTACGACCAGGCCCTCGGCATTCCCGGGGTGAGCACCAATATCGCGGGGATGGGCCTGGAGATCCTCTCCCGGCTCACCTCGCAGAACTTCGTGACCAAACTGTCCAAGCTGGCCATTCCGGCGCAGGTGAACTATCGCCCGTCCGGCACGCACTCCTGGCCGTATTGGGATTTCGAGATGCGGCAGTCCTGGAAACAAGCCGCGTCCGCGCTGGGCACCGACGAGGGCAAGCCCGCTTGCCAGCCAGGCGGCGCGATCGGCCCGGTGGCCGCCGCGACCGAGTGGCTCGGTGAATGCCTCACCGGGGAGTACGCGGTCGCGGGAGGCACCGCGCAGGACTTCGAGGGCGGCCGGGTGTTCTTCACACCGGGCAGCGGCGCGTACTCGGTCGGCAGCCTGCTCGGCGCCGGTTACCAGGCGGCCGGTGGGCCTACCGGACCACTGGGTCTGCCGACCGGCGCGGAGCGCGCGCTGGAGGACGGCCGCGGCAAATTGCAGACCTTCCAGCACGGCTCGCTGTACTGGACGCCGCAGACCGGTGCGCAGATCGTGCGCGGCGCGATCCTGGACGAGTGGGGCAAGCAGGGATTCGAGCGCGGCCCAGCGGGCTACCCGGCCGCACCGGAAGTCAAGACACCTAGCCGTGACGGTGCGGTGCAGGCGTTCGAGAACGGGCCGTTCTACTACAGCCCGTCCACCGGTGTGCACCACGTCCAGGGTCTCATCCTCGGCAAATACGCCCAGCTCGGCTTCGAGAACAGCCCGCTCGGCTTCCCGATCGCCGGGGAACAGGCGCTGAAGGACATGGGCCGTTTCAGCCGTTTCGAGGGCGGCAACATCTACTGGAGCCCGGTGTCGGGCGCGTGGGCGGTCCGCAACGGTCCGATCCTGGACGCCTGGCGCGATTCCGGCTACGAGAACGGCAAGCTCGGCTACCCCACTGGCGACGAGTTCCCGCTCTCGGACGGCATACAGCAGAACTTCCAAGGCGGTTTCATCACCGTCCGCGACGGCAAACCGGAAGTCCACGGCCTGTGAACCGCTCACGCCACTGGCCGGGCCTGGCATTGAATGCGGGTGGTGGCGAGCCGAGTTGTGGGCGGTGGCGAGCTGGAGGTCGACGGCTTGTGGACCGTTCATGCGACTGGTTGAGCCCGGTATCGAGTGCGGGTGGTGGCGAGCCGAGTTGTGGGCGGTGGCGAGCTGGAGGTCGACGGCTTGTGCAGCGTTCCCGTGACTGGCCGAGTCCGGTATCGAATGCGAGCGGCGACAGAGCGAGCCGTGCGCGACGGCAAACCAAAAATCCACGGCCTGTGACCGCTCACGCCACCGGCCGAGCCCACGATCGAATACCAGCGAAGGCGGACCGAGAATGCGTCAGCGGCGCGACTGTCCTGACCACGACCCGCACATGTGGATGGTGAGTTCACGCTCCCACGACCGCGTCGGCCCCACCCCCGGTTTCGAGCGAAGCGAGACCTAGCATTGCCCGTTCGCGGCCCGGCTCGCATTCGAGTGGCCGCCGCGCAGGCGACGAAGGAGCAAGCGGCGGCCACTCGAATGCGAGCCACAAGGGGGCCGCGAACACGCCGCGACGAAGTCGCGGCCAAACCAACACAGCCGCGAACACGCCGCGCGAAGGCGCGGCAAATCCAACACAGCTAGCCTGGTGGGCGACCCGACCCCGCTCAGTGACAGATCGAGGACAAGAATTCATGCATCGGACCCGTGGAAAGGTATTCGGCGTGGTTGCGGCGATCGCCGTGACCGGCCTGCTCGCCGCGTGCGGCGACAATGATTCGACCGCGACGAGCACGCCGACGCCCGCCCGTACCACGACGGCGGTGACGACGTCGCCGGCTGCTTCGGCGCCCGCCGATACCGGGCAGCCCGCTCCCGCGCCGGAGCAGCCCCCCACGACGGTGGCGCCCGAGCGTCCGCAGCCGGTGCCGACCGAAGCGGTCCCGCCCGCGGACACCTCCAAGCTCACCGACAAGGACAAGCGGTTCCTCGACGAGCTGGCCAAGCAGGGTGTCACCCCGTCCACCCCGGATATCGCGCTGAGCATCGGCGCGTACGTCTGCCAGGGCACCGCGGCGGGCGCGTCCGACCAGGATCTGATGACCTTCGTCAACGCCATGGCAGGTTCCGATCCGTCCTTCGACCCGGCCAAGATGCCGGTGGAGAAGGCCGGGCAGATCTACATCACGACCGCTCGCGCCACGTACTGCCAGTGAGTTCGCGTGCCCGTTCGACTTCCCGCCGGTCCAGGCCGGCGGGATGTCTGGTCGTGATCGGCGTCGTCCTGCTGATCGTCCTGGTCGTCCTGCTGCTGTGGTATCTGCTCGCGGGGCGTTTGCGCCCGCCCGGCCCCGGCCCGAAGCCGCCGGAGCGGCCGACCTCGCAGCCGGCCAGCTGTCCGGATGTGCAGATGATGTCGGTGCCGGGCACGTGGGAGTCGAACAGCTTCGACGATCCGCACAATCCGACCGCCAACCCGGTGTCGCTGATGCTCAATGTCTCGGGTCCGATCGCGCAGCGGTTCCCGAGCGAGCGGGTGGAGGTGTACACGGTTCCCTATGTCGCGCAGTTCTCCAATCCGATCGCGCTCCCGCCGGACGGCCAGCAGTCCTACAACAACAGCCGGTCCGAGGGCACGGCGCGGATGATCGACGTCATGGCCGCACGGCATCGGGAGTGCCCGCTGACCACCTATGTGCTCGCCGGGTTCTCCCAGGGCGCGGTGATCGCCGGTGACGTCGCCGCCCAGATCGGCGCGGGCGACGGTCCGGTGCCCGCCGATCTCGTGCTCGGCGTGACGCTGATCGCCGACGGACGCCGGACCGGCGAGACCGGGCCGGGTCAGGCGATCCAGATCGGGACGCCGCCGGCCGGGGTGGGTGCCGAAGTCGCGTTGAAGGGGTTGAACGTGCCGGGCATCACGATGACCGGTCCGCGTCAAGGGGGCTTCGGCGCGCTGGCCGACCGCACCTACACCATGTGCGCGCCCGGCGATCTGATCTGTGACGCGCCGCGGGAGGCACTGAGCCCGTGGAACATCCTGGGCAGCGTGAACACCCTGGTCCGCGCGGCGGGTAACCCGGTGCACGCCCTGTACAACGGTTTCGTCGTCGACGGCGACGGCACCACCGCGACGCAGTGGACGGTCAACTGGGCGGCCGGCCTCATCGAGGCAGCGCCGCATCCCGCCCATTCGTGAAAATTCACAGGCCGTGAGATGCCCCGCACCCCCTTGGCGTGACAAGCGCAACTCGAGTTGGGTAGCACGCTGTAAAGTGCGCTGGTGATCGCGACGCCGGGCACCGCCGCAGCGCAGACCTCGGGCGGGCGTCGCGCCCGTATTTTCCTTACAGCCAGGAGCATGAGTTCATGACAGAAGCCGCCGCACCGGCCACCACGGCGAGCCGTGACGCGGATGCTGCGTTGACCGCGCTGGGCACTCCGTTGCGCCCGTTCCGCTTCGCGGCGGCCGGCGAGGGAAACAAGCAGGAGGGCGGTGCGCGCAAGTTCGTGCAGACCGCTCAGCAGGCCGAGGAGTACGGCTTCGACACCTTCGTGGTGCCCGACCACCTCGGCGAGCAGATCGGTCCGATCGCCGCGCTCGGCGCGCTGACCCAGGCCACCGAGAAGATCCGGCTCGGCACCTCAGTGCTGGCGAACGGCTTCCGCCACCCGGTGGTGCTGGCCAAGGACCTGGCGACCATCGACGTGCTGTCCAAAGGCAGGCTCGAGGTCGGTCTGGGCGCGGGCTGGATCAAGGAGGAGTTCGAGAACGCGGGCATCCCCTACGAGTCGCCCGGTGTCCGGCTGGAGAAGCTGGACGAGGCGCTGACCATCATCGACGTGCTGCTGCGCGGCCAGGAGTGCACCTTCGAGGGCAAGCACTACCAGGTCCGCGGCGTCAAGGGCACGCCACGGCCGCGGCAGGGCCCGCGCCCGCCGATCTGCACCGGCGGCGGCGGTCCGAAGATGCTGCGCCTGGCGGCCAAGCACGCCGACATCGTCTCCGTCGTTCCGGTGACCACCAAGAACGGCAAGGGCCTGCTCTCCGGCATCACCATCGAGAAGGCCGTGGAGAAGGTGAATCTGATCAAGGAGGCCGCCGGTGACCGGTTCGCCGACATCGAGCTGAACTGGGCCATCACCGCCGTCGTGATCACCGACGATCGCGAGAAGACCGCGGAGATGGCACTGTCGGCGTTGGACCGGGGACTGCACCCGAACCTGGAGGTCGACGTTCAGCTGTCCGTCGAGGACATCCTGAACTCGCCGTACGTGGCGATCGGCACTTTCGAGGAGATCGCCGAGCAGATCCGACGTGTGCGGCAACTCACCTCGATGTCCTACGTCGGTGTATTCCCCACCCAGATGGACGCGTTCGCCCCCGTTATTCCCCTGCTGCGGGACGAGTGAGCCGGTCTTCTCTGTAACATGACTCTGGTTTGAGGACATCTAGCCGATAGCGGTCACCGCGCAGACCGCACAAAATCTGCAGGCCGGCTCTGCACTTGGAGCACCCGCGGGCGAAAGCGAGTCGGGGCCTCACAGGTAACAGCGGCGATCTCGCCGTCTTGCTGCGTGTGCCTCGGAGGAGAAGAAGGAATGGAAGAGACTTTCGACGACTACCTGGACGAAACCGGGAACATCCGCATTCCCGAGGATCACACCCTGGTTGATCACGTCGAGAAGCACACCCGGAACGACGCGAACACCCTGGCGTATCGCTACATCGACTACTCGCGCGAGCGCGACGGCGAGGCGCAGGAGCTGACGTGGCGTGAGTTCGGAATACGGCTGCGCGCGGTGGCCGCTCGACTGCAGCAGGTGACCAACCCGGGCGACCGGGTCGCGATCCTCGCTCCGCAGGGCTTGGACTACGTGATCTCCTTCTTCGCCGCGATCTACGCGGGCACCATCTCGGTCCCGCTGTTCGACCCGGACGAGCCAGGCCACACCGATCGCCTGCACGCGGTGCTCGGCGACTGTGAGCCCTCGGCCATCCTGACCGCGAGCTCCTCCGCGGCCGGGGTCCGGCAGTTCTTCCGCTCGCTGCCCGCCGCCCAGCGTCCGCGCATCATCGCGGTGGACGCGATCCCGGACAGCGTCGGCGAGAGCTGGGTGCGTCCGGACATCGCGATCGACGACATCGCCTATCTGCAGTACACCTCGGGCTCCACCCGGGTGCCCGCCGGTGTCGAGATCACCCACCGCGCGGTGGGCACCAACCTGCTGCAGATGGTCGACGCGATCAACCTGGACTGGAACTCGCGCGGCGTCACCTGGCTGCCGCTGTTCCACGACATGGGCCTGCTGACGGTGATCCTGCCCGCGGTGGGCGGCAAGTACATCACCATCATGTCGCCGAGCGCGTTCGTGCGCCGTCCCTACCGCTGGATCAAGGAACTGGCCGCGGTCTCCGACGGCGCCGGGACCTTCGCCGCCGCGCCGAACTTCGCGTTCGAGCACGCCGCGGCGCGTGGTCTGCCGAAGAACGGCGAGTCGCTGGACCTGTCGAACGTCATCGGCCTGATCAACGGCAGCGAGCCGGTGACCACCTCGTCGATGAAGAAGTTCAACGAGGCGTTCGCGCCCTACGGCCTGCCCAAGACCGCCATCAAGCCGTGCTACGGCATGGCCGAGGCGACGCTGTTCGTCTCCGCCACCAAGGCCGAGGACGAGGCCAAGGTCACCTATGTCGACCGCAAGGAACTCAACGCGGGCCGCATGGTGAAGGTCGATCCCGGTCACGAGGACGCGATCGCGCAGGTGTCCTGCGGTTACGTCGCGCTCTCGCAGTGGGCGACGATCGTGGATCCGGAATCCGTGGAGTCCGGTGGCGGCCGCGAACTGCCCGACGGGCACGTCGGCGAGATCTGGCTGCACGGCAACAACATGGGCATCGGCTACTGGGGTCGTCCCGACGAGACGGCGGCGACGTTCCAGAACAAGGTCACCGAGCGGCTGTCGCAGGGCAGCCACGCCGAGGGCACCGAGCCGGACGCGAACTGGATGCGCACCGGCGACTACGGCGTGTACTTCGAGGGCGAGCTCTACATCACGGGCCGGGTCAAGGACCTGGTGATCGTGGACGGCCGCAACCACTACCCACAGGACCTGGAGTTCTCCGCGCAGGAGGCCAGCACCGCGCTGCGGCCCGGCTTCGTCGCGGCGTTCTCGGTGCCCGCCAACCAGCTCCCGGCCGAGGTCTTCGAGCAGGGCAGCCATTCCGGCCTGCAGTTCGACGCCGACGACGCCTCCGAGCAGCTGGTCATCGTCGGCGAGCGGGGCCCGGGTGCGGGCAAGGCCGATCCGCTGCCCATCGCCGACGCGGTGCGCGCCGCGGTCTCGCAGCGCCACGGCGTGACCGTTCGCGACGTGCTGCTGGTGCCCGCGGGTTCCATCCCGCGCACCTCCAGCGGCAAGATCGCCCGACGTGCCTGCCGGGCGGCCTATCTGGAGGGAACGCTGCGGGGTGGTTACACCCAGCAGGCTTTCCCCGATGCACCGGAAGAGTAATTGCCAGGGGCGGCCTCGGACCGACCATCGACGCTCGGCGCCGACCTTCCCACGCGCCGGGCGTCATTTCACGGTACGCCCGGTACGCAGACAGGTAGCTTGAGGAATTGATGGCTGACAACGAGGGCACGCCCACCCAGACGACCGACACCCCGCCCGTGGCGACCGTCGCCGACGCGGCCGAGTCCGCGAAGGGCGGCGCGCAGACCGACATATCGGTGACGGAGCTGCGTGAATGGCTGCGGCGCTGGGTCGCCGATGCGACCGGGCAACCGATCGAGCAGATCACCGTGGACCGGCCGATGGAGGAGTTCGGGCTCGCCTCGCGTGACGCCATCGCCCTCGGCGGGGACATCGAGGAACTGACCGGCGTGATGCTGAACGCGACGATCGTGTACCAGCATCCCACCATCGCCTCGCTGGCCGAGCGGATCGTCAACGGCGAGCCGGATGCGCCGGAGGAATCCGCGGACGACGCGTTCTACACCGCGGGTTACCGACCCGGGGAGGCGCACGACATCGCGATCGTGGGTCTGTCGACGCGACTGCCCGGCGCGGGCGATACCCCCGAGACGACCTGGGATTTCCTCATCAATCGCGGTGACGGCATCCGCGAGCGCCCCGAGGGACGCTGGTCGGAGTTCATGGCCGAGCCGCAGCTGGCCGAGGCGATCGAGCAGGCCAACACCATGGGCGGCTACCTCGATCAGGACGTCGTCAAAGGCTTCGACGCCGAATTCTTCGCCATGTCGCCGGTGGAGGTCGAGCGGGTCGATCCGCAGCAGCGCTTGGCGATGGAGCTGACCTGGGAGGCGTTGGAGCACGCCCGGATTCCGGCCAGCGATCTCAAGGGCGCGCCGGTCGGCGTGTTCATCGGCTCGTCGGGTAACGACTTCATGCTGCTGGCGGCGCTCGGGCTGGGCAGCGAGCGCGATCCGAACGTGCCGGTGTCGGCCGAGGCGTACGCGATCATGGGCAGCGTCAGTTCCATCATCCCGAACCGGGTCTCGTACTTCTTCGACTTCCGCGGCCCGTCGATGGCCGTCGACACCGCCTGCTCGTCGGCGCTGGTGGCCGTGCACGAGGCGGTGCAGGCGCTGCGTGGCGGCGAGGCCGATCTGGCGCTGGCCGGTGGCGTGAACATGCTGCTCGCGCCGATGGCCACGCTCGGTTTCGACGCCAACGGCGGCGTCGCCAAGGACGGGCACATCAAGGCGTTCTCCAGCGACGCCGACGGCATGGTCCGCTCCGAGGGCGGCGGTCTGGTGGTGCTCAAGCGCCTCGCCGACGCCGAGCGCGACGGTGACACGGTCTACGCCGTGATCAAGGGATCGGCGGTCAACAACGACGGTCGGTCCAACGGCCTGCTCGCCCCGAATCCCGACGCTCAGGCCGAGGTGCTGCGGCGCGCCTACCGCGACGCGGGCATCGCTCCGTCCGTCGTCGACTATGTCGAGGCGCACGGCACCGGCACCCTGCTCGGCGACCCGATCGAGGCGGACGCGCTGGGCCGCGTCGTCGGCCGTGGCCGCGAGGCCGACAAGCCTGCGTTGCTCGGCTCGGCCAAGACCAATTTCGGTCACCTGGAGTCCGGCGCCGGTGCCGCGAGCCTGGCGAAGGTGGTGATGTCGTTGCAGCACAACGTCATTCCGCCGAACATCGGCTACGCCGGCCCGAACCCGTACATTCCGTGGGACCAGGCGCACCTGAAGGTCGTCGACGAGCCCACCGAGTTCCCGCGCTACAGCGGCAAGGCCACCGTGGGCGTCTCCGGCTTCGGCTTCGGCGGCACCAACGCGCACCTCGTCGTGCAGGAGTACGTGCCGAGCCCCGCCGGCGCGAACCAGGCTCCGTTCTCCGAACTCGAGTCGCAGCTGGACGAGGAGGCGGTGGAGGAAACCACCGAGGCCGCTGCCGAATCCGACTCCCTGGTCGCCGTGGCCGAGGCGGCCGAAGCCGCGGCCGCCGAATGGACCGCCGAGCGCACCGAGCCGTTGCCGCAGATCCTGCCGGTATCGGGTTACCTGCCCTCGCGTCGCCGCCGGGCCGCCGCCGAGCTGGCCGATTGGCTGGAGTCCGAGGCGGGGTCGCGCACTCCGCTCGCCGATGTGGCGCGGTCGCTTGCCAAGCGCAGCCATTGGCGTTCGCGCGGTGTGGTGCTGGCCAAGACGCACGAGGAGGCGATCGCCGGGCTGCGTGCCAT
The DNA here is from genome assembly GCF_000308415.1 of Nocardia asiatica NBRC 100129. Lineage (GTDB taxonomy): Bacteria > Actinomycetota > Actinomycetes > Mycobacteriales > Mycobacteriaceae > Nocardia > Nocardia asiatica. The sequence continues at coordinate 28,538 of NZ_BAFS01000007.1, forward strand.
CGCGGCGGGCAAGCCCGGTCCGGGCGTCTTCACCGCCGACGCGCCCGCCGCCATGGGCCCGATGTGGGTGCTCGCCGGTTTCGGCGCGCAGCACCGCAAGATGGGCAAGCAGCTCTACCTGGAGAACTCGATCTTCGCCTGCGCCGTCGACGAGGTGGACGAGCTGGTCCAGGACGAGGCCGGATACTCGGTGCGCGAACTGTTCCTGGACGACAGCCAGGACTACAACGTCGGTACCTCGCAGGTCGGCATCTTCACCATCCAGATCGGTTTGGCCGCGCTGCTGCGCGCGCACGGCGCGGAACCCGAAGCGGTGGTGGGTCATTCCATGGGTGAGGTCGCGGGCGCGTACATCGCCGGTGGTCTCCCGCTCGAGGACGCGGTCCGCGTGATCTGCGCCCGTTCCCGCCTGATGGGCGAGGGCGAGCAGATGATCAGCGACGACGACGTGCGCAACATGGCGCTCATCGAGTACAGCGCCGAGGACGTGGCGAACCTGCTGCCGGACTATCCGGACGTCGAGGTCGCGGTGTACGCGGCGCCGACCAACACGGTGATCGGCGGCCCGCAGGAGCAGGTCGCGGCGATCGTCGCGCGGGTGGAGGCGGAGGGCAAGTTCGCCCGCGTGCTGCAGACCCGCGGCGCGGGCCACACGTCGCAGATGGACCCGCTGCTCGGCGAGCTGGCTGCGGAACTGGCCGGCATCGAGCCCACCAAGCTGAAGACCGGTCTGTACTCCACGGTGCACAAGGAAGAGTTCTTCCGTTCCGGCAGCGACCCGATCCACGACGAGGACTACTGGGTCAAGAACATGCGCCACAGCGTGTACTTCACCAACGCGGTGAAGCTCGCGGTGGACGCGGGCCACACCACGTTCCTGGAGCTCGCGCCGAATTCCGTCGCGTTGATGCAGGTGCTGGGCACCACCTTCGCCGCGGGCGTGCACGACGCGCAGCTCATCCCCACGCTCAAGCGCAAGGAGGACGAGTCCGCGGGCGTGATCGCCGCGCTCGCCCAGCTCTACGTGCACGGGCACAAGGTCGATCTGTTCTCGCTGCTCGGCCCGGGCGATTACGCCGATGTTCCGCGCACCACGTTCCTGCGCAAGGAGTACTGGCCGAAGGTGCAGCTGTCCGCGGGCGGCGGCAACGGCCGGATCCCCGGCGCGCACGTCGCGCTGCCGGACGGCAGGCACGTCTGGGAGGTGCAGGCGTCGTCGGTGACCGATCTCGCCGATTTGGTGAATGCCGCCGCGGCTCGAGTGCTCAGCGACGTCTCGCTCGGCGCGTCCATCCCGCACGCGCCGATCCCGGCCGCGGGCACGCTCACCACCACGCTCACCCCGCATCCGGGCGGCGCTTCGGTGCAGGTCCACGCCAAGGAGGGCAACGACTTCCGCCTGGTGTTCGACGCCGTGGTGGTTTCCGGCGCGCCGCTGCCGGCGCCCGTTGCGGCCGAGCCCGTCCCGGCGATCGCCGCGCAGACGCAAAGCGACGCCGACATCGAGGTCGTGGAGACCTTCGGTGACCGCTGGGATCCGAACGGCACGCAGACCGTCGAGGAGCGGCTGGCGCTGATCGTCGCGGAATCCATGGGTTACGCGGTCGAGGATCTCCCGATGGAGATCCCGCTGATGGAACTCGGCTTGGACTCACTGATGGCCATGCGCATCAAGAACCGGGTCGAGTACGAATTCGACATCCCGCAGCTGCAGGTGCAGGCCGTGCGCGACGCGAGCCTGCACGAGGTCGGCAAGGTGCTGCGCTACGCGATCGAGCACCGCGACGAGGTGCAGGCGATGGCCGATCAGCAGGCCGCCGACAAGGCCGCGGGCGGTACGGGTGAGCTGGCCGTCGACGCCGACTTCATCGCCAATGCCCGGGCGGCCCTGGCCGCGGGCGCCGACCCGGTCGTCGCAGGGAGTACTTCGCCGGACACCGGCGCCGTCACGACATCGGAAACCGCAGCGCCCGAGGCCGATCCGGCTCCGGCAGCGACCACCCCGAGCCCGGAGGAGGCGGCCGAGAGTCCCGCGCAACCGGTTGCCCAGGCCCCGGCCGCTCCGGCCGCGGTCTTCGGCGGCGCGCAAAAGCCCGCCGACGAGGACGACGTCCCGCCGCGCGACGCGGCCGAGCGCCTGACCTTCGCCACCTGGGCGGTGGTCACCGGACAGTCCGCCAAGGGCATCTTCAACACGCTGCCCATCCTGGACGAGGACACCGCGGAGAAGCTGGCCGCGCGCCTGACCGAGCGGGTCAAGGCCGAGGTCACCATCGACGACGTACTCGACTGCGAGACCATCGAGCAGCTCGCCGACATCGTCCGTAACCTGCAGGACAGCGGCGCGGACGTGGACGGTTTCGTCCGTCCGCTGCGGCCGCGCGCGGAGGGCTCGAACGCCGTGCCGGTGTTCGTGTTCCATCCCTCGGGCGGGAACACGCTGGTGTACGAACCGCTGCTCAAGCGGTTGCCCGCCGAGACGCCGATGTACGGCTTCGAGCGGGTCGACGGTTCGATCGAGGAACGGGCGCGCCAGTACCTGCCCGAGCTGCGCAAGATCCAGGGCGACGGTCCGTTCGTGCTGTACGGCTGGTCGCTGGGTGCGGTGCTGGCCATGCAGACCGCGCAACTGCTTCGCGCCGAGGGCGCGGACGTGCGCGTGGTCGGCCTGATCGACCTGGCCATCCCGACCCAGGGCGAGGACAACAGCCCCGAGGAGCGGATACGGCGGATCGAGCGCTACCAGACGTTCGCCCAGAAGACCTATGGCGTCGCCGGCGAACTGGACCGGGAACAGCTGGAGACGCTGGCCGCGGCATCCGACGATGAGCAGTTCAAGATGATCAGTGACCTGATCAAGATCAGTGGCACGAAGATCCCCGGCGGCGTCCTCGAACACCAGCGCACCTCGTGGATCGAGAGCCGTCAGCTCGCCAAGACCCAACCGTCGCACTATGACGGCAATGTGGTGCTGTACCTCGCCGATCGCTATCACGACGGGATGATCGAGTTGGAGCCGCGCTTTGCCGACCGACTGCCGAACGGCGGCTGGAACGAGTACATCCCGAATTTGGAGGTCGTCCATATCGCCGGCGACCACCTGCAGATCATCGACGAACCGCGGATCGGGAAGATCGGAGCCGACCTGACCGCGAAGCTCGCCGCGATCGAGGCGAAAGGGGCCAAGTGAGCACTACTGCCGAAAAACTCGCCGACCTGCGCAAGCGACTGGAGTTAGCGCAGGAGCCGGCGGGTGAAGCGGGGGTGACCAAGCGGGCGAAGAAAGGCATCCCCAGCGCCCGCGACCGGATCAACATGCTGCTCGATCCGGGCACCTTCGTGGAAATCGGTGCGCTGGTGCGCAAACCGGGTGATCCCGCCGCGCTCTACGGCGACGGTGTCGTCACCGGGCACGGCCTGGTCGAAGGCAGGCCCGTGGCCGTGTTCTCGCACGACCAGACCGTCTACGGCGGTTCGGTCGGCGAGATGTTCGGCCGCAAGGTGGCGGGGATCCTGGAGTACGCGGCCAAGGTCGGGTGCCCGGTGGTGGGCATCAACGACTCCGGCGGCGCGCGCGTGCAGGAGGCGGTGACCTCCCTGGCCTGGTACGCCGAGCTGGGGCGGCGGCAGGAGCCGCTGTCGGGCCTGGTTCCGCAGATCTCGATGATCCTCGGCAAGTGCGCAGGCGGTGCGGTCTATGCCCCGATCAACACCGACGTGGTGGTGGCGACCGAAGAGGCGTACATGTTCGTCACCGGCCCGAAGGTGATTCGCGAGGTCACCGGCGAGGACGTGAGCCTCGAGGAGCTCGGCGGCGCGCGCAGCCAGGCGGAGTACGGCAACATCCACCACGTCGCCAAGGACGAGACGGCCGCGTTCGAATGGGTGCGTGACTACCTGAGCTACCTGCCGACCAGCTGCCAGGAACTGGCGCCGATCGTGAACCCCGGCTTGGAGCCGGAGGCCACCGAGAGCGATCTGGAGCTGAACTCGATCGTCCCGGACTCCGACAACGCCGGGTACGACATGCACGAGATCCTGTTGCGCATCTTCGACGACGGCGCCTTCCACGAGGTGGGCGCGTCGGCGGGGCGCAACGTCATCACCGGATTCGCCCGGGTCGACGGGCGCAGCGTCGGCGTGGTCGCCAATCAGCCGATGGTGTACGCGGGCGCGCTGGATGCCAGGGCCTCGGACAAGGCCGCGCATTTCGTGCGCCTGTGCGACGCGTTCGAGATCCCGCTGGTGTTCGTCGTGGACACGCCCGGATTCCTGCCCGGCGTGGAACAGGAGAAGATCGGCGTCATCAAGCGTGGCGGCCGCTTCCTGTTCTCCTACGTCGAGGCCACGGTGCCGAAGGTCACCGTGGTGATCCGCAAGTCCTACGGCGGCGGTTACGCCGTGATGGGCTCCAAGCAGCTGGGCGCCGACGTGAACCTGGCCTGGCCCACCGCGCGGATCGCGGTCATGGGCGCGGAGAGCGCGGTCAGCCTGATCGGCGCCAAGCAGATCGATGCCGCGCCGGAGGAGCAGCGTGCGGCGATCCGCCAGCAGATGATCGATTTCTACAACGCCACGGTGGCGACGCCGTGGGTGGCCGCCGAGCGCGGATACATCGACGCGGTCATCGAGCCGTCGAGCACCCGGCTCGAACTTCGCCGCGCGCTACAGCTGTTGCGGGACAAGTCGCTTGCCCGTAACCCGCGCAAACACCACCTGTTGCCGCTGTAGCCGGAATGGACCACGATCGGGCCGCACCCCATGGGGCGCGGCCCGATTCGCGTCGCCGGTGCCGAACGATCAGCTGACAGTGGCCGATTCGATGACGACGTCGGAGACCGGCACGTCCTGGTGCCCGCTCGCCGAGGACGTGGCGACGCCCGCGATCTTGTCGACCACGTCGGTGCCTTCGGTCACCGCGCCGAACACGGCGTAGCCCCACCCGGCCGCGCTGGGCGCGGAATGGTTGAGGAAGTCGTTGTCGGAGACGTTGATGAAGAACTGCGCGGTGGCCGAGTGCGGGTCGTTGGTGCGGGCCATCGCGACGGTGTACTTGGTGTTCTTCAGGCCGTTGTTCGCCTCGTTCTGGATCGGGGCGTTGGTGCCCTTCTGGCGCATGCCGGGCTCGAACCCGCCGCCCTGGATCATGAAGCCGGGAATGACGCGGTGGAAGATGGTGCCGTTGTAGTGGCCCGCGTTCACGTAATCCACGAAATTGCGCACAGTGTTCGGGGCTTTCTGATCATCCAGTTCGAGGACGATCGGCCCGTAGTTGGTCGAGAGATTCACCTTGGTCATACACCCACCTTTCCATCCCTCCCCGAGCCGATACGTCATACGGGTACTTTTCCGGCGCCCGGGGGTCGGATACGGACGACCGATTTCGTGTGCACATGGGTAACTCGCCGGGAACGCCCAGAACAGCGGTGGCAGCATGACGCAGGACCTGTACGGGAATCCCGCGATGCCCGACTAGCACGGCCTAAAGACCCGGAGACGCGAGGGAGCCAGATAGCATTGCCAACCGTGCCCGACGCCGCTACCGCTGTTCTAACGAAACCACCCGCTGCCCCGGTGGTGACCCCGAATTATTTCCGGACCGCCCGCATCATCGCACTGGTCGCCGGGGTGCTCGGCGCGCTGTTCGCGCTGGCGACGCCGTTCCTGCCGGTCACACAGACCACCGCGGTGCTGAACTGGCCGCAGGGCGGGACGCTCGGCAACGTGCAGGCGCCGCTGATGTCGCAGGTCCCCATCGAGCTGGCGGCGACGATCCCGTGCGAAACGATCGCCCAGCTACCCGAACGGGGCGGCATGCTGCTGGCCACCGCGCCGCCGCAGGGCGACCGGGCCGCGCTCGAGGCGATGTTCGTGCGGGTGTCGGAGACCTCGGTGGACGTGATCGACCGCAACGCGGTGGTGGTTTCCGCCGACCGGAGCCGCATGGGCGAGTGCGCGTCGCTGAGCATCAGCTCGGACAGCGAACGCACCTACGGCGTGTTCAACGGCCTCACCAAGCAGGTCCAGCGGCCGGTCGAGGGCGCGGCGCCCGGGGCGACCAAGCTGGTCACCGTGCCGGTGGAAGGGCAGCTGAGCGGCGATCTGCGGCCCCAGGTGGTCGGCGTGTTCTCCGATCTCAAGGGCGCGGCGCCCGCAGGGCTGTCGTTCGACATGACCGTGGACACCCGCTTCTCCTCCAGCCCCACCGCGATCAAGTTGATCGCGATGATCGCGGCGGCGCTGTGCACCCTGATCGCGCTGGCGGCGCTGGCCCGGCTCGACGGCAGTGACGGGCGCGGGCACCGCCGGTTCCTCCCGGCGAACTGGCTGAAGCCGACCTGGGCGGACGGCGCGGTGGTCGGCACGCTGCTGCTGTGGCACTTCGCGGGCGCGAACACCTCCGACGACGGCTACATCCTCAGCATGGTGCGGGTCGCCCCGCACGCGGGCTACATGGCCAACTACTTCCGCTGGTACGGCGTGCCGGAAGCGCCGTTCGGCTGGTACTACTACGTGATCCAGGTCTTCTCGGAGATCTCCACGGCCAGTCCCTGGGTGCGGTTGCCCGCGCTGGCCTGCGCGATCCTGTGCTGGCTGGTGATCAGCCGTGAGGTCGTGCCCCGCCTCGGCCGGGGCGTGCGCACCAGCAAAGTAGCGCTGTGGACCGGTGGACTGGTGTTCCTGGCGTTCTGGCTGCCGTTCGACAACGGCCTGCGCTCGGAGCCGATCGTCGCGCTCGGCGCGCTGCTGACCTGGGTCTCGATCGAGCGGGCCATCGCGACCGGTCGCCTGTTGCCCGCCGCGGTGGCCGTCCTGGTGGCGGCCTTCACGCTGGCGGCCGCGCCGACCGGACTGATGTGTGTGGCGGCGCTGCTGGCCGGTATCCGTCCGATGGTGCGCATCGTGGTGCGCAAGCACCGGCAGTTCGCGGCGCTGGGCGCCGGACGCTGGGGCTCGACGCTGCCGCTGCTCGCGCCGATCGCCGCGGCCGGCGTTCTCGTGCTGACCGTGGTCTACAGCGACCAGACCTTCGCGGGCATCCAGGAGGCCAACCGGGTGCGTCAGGTGACCGGGCCGAACCTGGCCTGGTACGAGGACTACCTGCGCTACTACTACCTGTTCGTGGAGACCGTCGACGGCTCGCTGTCGCGCCGTTTCGCCTTCCTGGTGATGCTGCTGTGCCTGTTCACCACCATGCTGGTGCTGCTGCGGCGCAGGCAGGTCCCCGGCATCGCCAGCGGGCCGACCTGGCGGCTGATGGGCGTGGTCTTCGGGACGATCTTCTTCATGATGTTCAACCCGACCAAGTGGACCCACCACTTCGGCGCGTACGCGGGCATCGCGGGCTCGCTGGCGGCGGTCACCGCGGTCGCGGTCTCGGCCAGCGCGCTACGGGCCCGCAAGAACCGGGCGATCTTCCTGGCCGGTTTGCTGTTCGTGCTCGCGGTCGCGTTCTCCGGCATCAACGGCTACTGGTATGTGTCCAGCTTCGGTGTGCCGTGGTTCGACAAGCGGATCTCGTTGCAGGGCTACCAGTCGAACACGATCATGCTGCTGCTGTTCGGCCTCGCCTTGGCGCTGGTGGGTTGGTACGCGCTGCGCGAGGACTACACCAAGCCGCAGCCGTCGGCGAAGACGGCGCGCGGCAGGCGGATCCGCCGGTTCGCGGCGATCCCGCTGACCGTGGTCGCCGCGCTGATGGTCGCGCTCGAAGTGCTCTCGCTGGTCAAGGGGGCGGTGTCGCAGTACCCGGCGTACTCGCTGGCCCGGTCCAACATCGACGCGCTCGGCGGCAGCACCTGCGGCCTGGCCAACGACGTGCTGGTGGAGCCGGACCCGAACGGCGGCAGGCTGGAGCCGATCATCGATCCGGCGCAGCCGCCGGCCGATCCGCTCGCCGGCGTCGACGCGGTCGGCTTCGACCCGAACGGCGTGCCCGACGATCTGTCCGCCGACAGCGTCGAGGTCAAGCCGGGCACCGGCAACACCTCCACCCAGTCGGTCGGCGCGGCGTTCGCGGAAGGCCAGAGCGCGGGCACCGGCGGCGGACAGGGCGCACTCGGCGTCAACGGCTCCACCGTCGCCTTGCCGTTCGGCCTCGACCCGGCGACCACGCCGATCCTCGGCAGCTATCAGAACGGCGTGCAGCAGCCGGCCAACGTCACCTCGAGCTGGTACCAGCTGCCCGCCCGTTCGGCGGACAAGCCGCTGGTGGTTATCTCGGCCGCCGGACGCATCCTTTCCTTCGACGACACCGGCGCGATGAAGTACGGCCAGTCGCTCACCGTGGACTACGGCAAGCGCCTGCCCGACGGCAGCGTGCAGAAGCTCGGCACATATCTGCCGCGCGACATCGGCCCGTTCCCGTCCTGGCGCAATCTGCGGGTGCCGCTGGACGAGATCGCTCCCGACGCCGACGCGGTGCGCATCGTCGCCAACGACCCGATCCTGATCGGGGACCAGTGGCTGGCCTTCACGCCGCCGCGCATGCCGAAGTTGCAGACGCTCAACGGTCTGCTGGGCTCCCAGCAGCCGATTCTGCTGGACTGGGCGGTTGGTCTGCAGTTCCCGTGCCAGCGGCCGTTCGACCACGAGAACGGCGTGGCGGAGGTGCCCGGCTACCGCATCCTGCCGGACCGTCCGCTCGCGATCAGTTCGACCAACACCTGGCAGGCGGAGGAATTCGGCGGTCCGCTCGGTTTCGCGCAGATGCTGGCGAAGTCGGTCACGGTGCCCACCTACCTGAAGGACGACTGGGCGCGCGACTGGGGCTCGCTGGAACGCTACGACCAGTACGACCGCAACGCGGTACCGGCGAAGCTGGACACCGGCACGGCCACTCGTTCCGGCTTCTGGTCACCGGGCAACCTGCGGGTGTTCTGATCGAGGAGACCAGCTGAAATCGAACCGCCGCGCGGGATACCCATCTTGCGCGGCGATTCTGACAGGGGTGTCGTTGCGGCGTAGCTCCGGTCGTCACGAGCACTCCGGCGTCATATACACACCTAAGTGTGTATATTTGGCATATGACTCGGCTCAATGTGTATGTCCCCGATGAACTGGCTGAGCGAGCACGTGAGCGAGGGCTCAATGTCTCCGCGCTGACTCAGGCCGCGATTCTCGCGGAACTCGAAAAGACCGCGACCTCAGCGTGGCTTGCCGAACTCGGCGACGATCGAGCCCACGTGCCGCACGAGGCGGTCATGGCCGCTATCGATACCGCGCGAGAAGCGTTCGGCCGTTGAACGATACCGAGCAGATCGTTCTCGATGCGAGCGCCATGGTCGACATCCTCGTGCACAACGACCGCACGGCCGCGGTGAGTACCAGGATCACGACGACTGTCATGCATGTCCCTGCCCACTTCGACGCCGAGGTGCTCTCCGCTCTGGGGCGCCTGAATCGGGCGGGACAGCTGACCGATAGCGACGTCGAGACCGCGCTCAGCCGCCTCGCCCGAGCGCCGCTTACCCGCCACCCGCTGCTGAACCTGACCAAGGGTGCTTGGGCTCGGCGAGCCGCGATCAGGCTGACCGACGCTCTCTATGTCGAACTCGCCGAACAGCTGGATATGCCGCTGGTCACCACCGACGGGCGCTTGGCTCGCGCATCGTCGCGGGCCGAGGACATCCGCGCTGCGGCTGAGGTGCGCGAATAGTCGTGGCTGATACCCGACGCTGACCGTGGACGTGCCGATACCGGTCGACGTCGCTTTCGCCGAGTTGGCTACGGGATAGGTACCCGAACGCAGGGCCGCCGCGCAGACCAGTCCTGCGCGGCGGCCCTGCCGTATTTCGCCGGTGTGCTGCCGGGGCGCTCAGACCTTCAGGCGAAGACCGAGCTCGCGCCGGAGCACCTCTTGCGAAGGGAGGCGGCCGAGTACGCGCAGCACCGCAGGCCGCAGCTCCCGCTGTTCCTCTTCGCTGAGCAGTCCGACAAGATCGCGCAGATCCATATCATCGAATGCCGTTGTCATGGCAATCAGATTAAGGCCGGCAACCGAATTCGTCCTGCGATGTTTAGCCACTGGTGGGAGCACATTTTCAGACCGGACAACCGGTTTACTGCCCGGCGTCGTCGTAGCGCGCCCGCGCGGCGATCACATCGTCCATGCGCGCCTCCGCCCACGCTTTCACGGCGCTCATGACCGGTTGCAAGCTGTGCCCGAGCGGGGTGAGTTCGTAGTCGACGCGGACGGGGACTTCGGCGGTGATCCGCCGCTCCACCAAGCCGTCGCGCTCCAGTCCGCGCAGCGTCTGAGTGAGCATCTTGGGGCTCACACCCGCGATGACCCGATTCAGCTCGGCGTAGCGCAGCGGCCCTTCGGCGAGCGCGGCCAGGACGAGACTCACCCATTTGTCGCTGATCCGATCCAGCAACTGCCGCGTCGGGCACTCGGCGAGGTACGCGTCGTACTGCTGTTTGGCCAGGTCGCGGCGCTGTGCCGCGGTTTGCGTCGCCATCGGAGTACCTCACTGCCTCTTACGCACTTGCAGGTAACTACTACCCAACAGATAGTACCGACTCCTAGGTTGGGCGACAGCCGATAGGAAGGAACGTCATGCGCGCAGTAGTGGTCCGCCGACCGGGTGTAGTGGAGATCGCGGAAGTGCCGGTACCGCAGCCGGGGCCGTACGCGATCCGCGTCGCGGTCGCGGCGGCGACGGTGAACCCGGTGGATCTGATGGTGCGCGCGGGCGTCGGCGGTACGCCGTTCGCCGCGCCGCGCGACCAGTGGGGTGTCGGCTGGGACGTCGCGGGCACGGTGGACGCGGTCGGCGCGGGCGTCACCGGATTCACGGTCGGACAGGCCGTGATCGGCATCAGCGACCGGCTCGACGTATCGCTCGGCGCCCAGGCGGACTACGTGGTGCTCGACGCCGGAAACGTCGCACCCGCACCGGTGTCCGTCGCGCCGGTGCCGGCGGCCACCATTCCGCTCAACGGCCTCACCGCGCTTCAGGCGCTCGACGCGCTGGAACTCGCGTCCACCGACTCGCTGCTGGTCACCGGCGCGGCGGGCGGCGTCGGCGGCTTCGCCGTCGAACTCGCGGCGGCGCGCGGACTACGGGTGATCGCCGCCGCCTCACCCGGCGACGAGGACGCGGTGCGCGCGCTCGGCGCAACGGATTTCGTTCCGCGCCGAGCGTCGCTCCCGGATGCGGTACGCGCCCTGATCCCCGGCGGCGTGGACGCCGCGCTGGACGCGGCCGCACTCGGTCCCGCGACGCTCGCCGCGGTACGCGGCGGCGGGCGTTTCGTGTCCATCAGCGTCCCGAACACACCGATCCCGCTGCGCGGCATCGACGTACGCACGGTCCTGGTCCGCGCCGACCGCGCTCAGCTCGACCAACTCGTCGCGCACGTCGACGCGGGTCGCCTCACCCTCCGCGTCGCCGAAACCCTTCCCTTCGCCTCCGTCGAAGCCGCCCACGAGCGCCTGGCCGCAGGCGGCCTGCGTGGCCGCCTTGTCCTCGTCCCTTAGGCCCGCGCGCGGCACATCGCTGCGAGAATGCCGTGCGCCGCGCCCGGGTCAGCGGATTCGGATCGGGTCGTCGGTGGCCAGGCCGCCGGTGGTTCGGACGGTGACGTCGACGGCGGCGGGGGCGGCGTTGGGGGCGTAAGGGGTGAACTTCTCGAGGGAACCCCAGTCACGGGCCCAGTCGTGGTGCAGGTAGCTGGGGACGGTCTGGGATTTCAGCAGCAGGCCGGTCCAGCCGAGCGGGCCGCCGCCGATGTCGTCCTGCCAGGCGTTGGAGGCGTCGGAGCCGACCCGGTCGGGCAGGATGCGCCACTGCGGGATCTCCGCGACGCCGTCCTTGTGGTCGAACGGACGCTGGCAGGGGAACGCCAGGCCGACGTGCCAGTCCAGCAGCACCGGATCCTGCGCTCCGACCGCGGCATTCAGCGTCGTCAGCTTGGGCAGCCTGGGCGGCGTCACGGCCAGCCACTGCTTGGGCGTGATGTCGTTGTCGATCGCGACCAGCCGCACCGCGTTCACTTCCGCGGGCAGGCGATCCAGCGGCACCCGCAGGTTGCGCCAGGACGGCGCCGGGCCGATGTCCAGCGGATCGATCGAGCCGAGCGTGCTGACCTCGCCGTCCGCACCCCGGACGCCGTACTCCAGGTGCAGTTCCTGGCCGTAGGTGAGCACCCCGTCGGCGTCGATCGAGCGGATCCGGCCCGCCGCGGTGATCGCGAGTACCTGGTAGGCGGGGTCGTGGCGCATGCTGTCGGTCAGATCGAGCCGGTACCACTGGGTGGTCAGCTTCGCCTGCTGCTGCTCGCCCTCCTGGTAGCTGCCGAGCACCGGGGTGTTCGCCGGGTCCAAGCCGAACGGCAGCGCCACCGTGCTGCCGTTCGTGCCCGCCTGCTCGGTGGTCCCGCCTCCGGTGCCCGCGCCGGTGGTCTTGGTGGTCTTGTTCTCGGAGTCCTTGTCCACCGAGTTGGCGCCGCCGGTGACGGTCTCCTCGGCGTCGGCGGTGAGGTCGCGCGCCACTCCGTTCGGGTCGAAGCCCTTGTTCTGCGCGGCCAGTCCGTCCGCGGGCGATCCGGTGAAGGGCTGCAGCAGCGAATCGGCGGTGTCGGTCTCCACCAGCACCTCGTTCGCCAGCGCGCACGAATCACCGCGCACCGATTCCACGTTGGACTTGGTGATCGAGTAGGCGGGATACTGCGTGGCCGCGGCCTTGGCCAGCGAGGCCACCTCGAAGATCACCAGCAGCGCGGCGGCCACGGTCAGCGGCGCCGAGGCCCAGCGATCGAATCGCCGGGGCGCCCCGGCGCTCTCGCGCCGGTACGGCTCGCGGTAGTGCTGCCAGATGGCGACCAGCAACGCGACGCCGCTGAGTCCGAGGAACAGCGTGGACAACCCCTTGCCCGCGAACAGTGGCGCCTTGTCCCACCACGGGACACCGTAGCTGGACACGTACCACCAGCCGTTGGAGCCGGTGAAGGTCACGGCGAGCAGGAACAGCACCGCGGCGGCGAACAGCGCGCGGTTGCGCGGCGAGCGAATGCCGGTGGTGCCCACCGCGACCGCCGCCAGCGCGGCCAGCGATCCGGCCAGCCCGGCGTACACGCCGAAGTGGTGGGTCCACTTGGTGGGCGTGAACATCATCAGGAACAGCGATGCGAACACGATGCCGAGAATGCGCACCGAGGGGCCGCGCGAGGTGCCCGGAATCCGCCCCTTGCGCAGCACTTGCAGGACGCAGACCAGCAGGCACAGCAGCATCACCAGCACGCCGAACCGCCGCGCCAGCGAACCGTCGGGCGAGAGCATGAGCAGCGAATCCCAGCGGGTGCGCTCGTCGAACCACGCGACGTTCGGGCCGACGATCGTGCGGACCCGGGTGGCTTCCAGCACCGTGGCCAGCGTCTGGTCGGCGAAGATCACCACGAGCACCAGAGTGCCCGCGGCGAGACCCGGCGCCAGCAGCGCGGCGAACCGGAACGCCGCGGCGGCCCGGGACGGCTTGCGCTCGTGCGCGGGGGCGTTCACCGCGGCCGCGGCTTCGGCGGAACCCGCGGCGGCCGCGTCCGCGTCGGGGCCGGTGCGGGCCGGGACGAGCCCGCGCGCACGTTTGACGATGATCAGCAGCACCGGTCGCGACCCGGCGATCAGCGCCGCGATGCAGATCAGGCCGGTGGGGCCCGCCGCGAGCGAGAATGCCGCGATCAAGACCGCCGCCGCGGCGGGCAGCAGCCTTCCGGTCGCGATGGCGCGTTCGATCGAGCACCAGGTGAGCAGCGCGCCCGCCGCGATCAGCGGCTCGGGGCGCAGACCGTTGTCGTAGGGCAGCCAGAACGCGAGGAACACCAGTCCTGCCGTCCACAGCGCCACCTTGTTGCGCCGCACCCGGGCGCCCAGACGCGGCAGCACTTCCCTGCTGATCACCAGCCAGCACAGGACGCCGGCCAGCAGGGTGGGCAGCCGCATCCACAGGCTGGCGTCGGAGACCCGGGCCATCCAGGCCAGCACCTCATACGACCAGCCGAACGGCGCCTCGGGCACCGCGAACCAGCGGTAGTAGTTCGCCATGTAGCCCGCGTGCTCGGAGGCGCGCGCCATGTTCAGGATGTAGCCGTCGTCGGAGGTGTTCGCCCCGATGACGTGCCACAGCGCGATGGTGCCCAGCACCACGCCGTCGGCCGGGGTCAACCGCCACCAGTGCGCGGGCAGGAAGCGCCGCGCTCTGCGCCCGTCGGCGGTGTCCAGCAGATGCAGTGCGACCAGAGCGATCAGCGTGAACACGGCGGCGGCGAGCATGGCGGCCAGCTTCAGCGACGTCGGCGTCGAGGAGAAACGCGAGTCGATGTCCGCGTGCGCCTGCGCCCCGGCGAGCCGGCCCGCGTCCAGATCGGTGAACACGCCGACCATCTGCGGCCGGATGTCGCGGCCCACCGTGGACCGGAACGGCGTGCCGTCCTGCCTGGTCACTCCGGTGAGTTCAACGGTCGTCGCGGCCGTGTCCGACTCGATGCCGATCGTCGCGCAGGACCCGATCTCGGTCAGAGGCGCCGACAGCAGCGGGATGTCCCGCAGCACCACCGACAAGGCTCCGTCGGCGACCGCGACCACCAGCCCCTTGGTCGCCGCCTGACCGGAGGACACCGGAGCGGTGGACAGCAGCGTGCCCGCCGCGCCGAGTTCTCCCAGCAGCGAGCAGGGCAGCGTCGCGCGCAATCGCAGCGGTTCGTAGGACACCAGCGGCGCGGCGACGCTCGCCGCACCGGGTTGGGGCCAGTCCAGGCTCGCCCGGTCCTGCCGCACCGGCAGCAGCGGGGTCAGCAATGCCAGCAGGAATCCGAGAAGCCCGGAGAGGAGGGCGATCAAGCGGATTCGGGTGAACGCTCGAGTAGATCGGTCCGGTCGCACGGTGGTTGATGCTAGCTACCGTGCGGTGTGATGCCGACTGCCCCCGACTACCGCAGCGTATGAACGTCCCACAGCCAGACGTCCTCGACCGGGGTCGGTGCGAAGCCGAGCAGTTGCGTGACCGTCTCGCGCAGCGCCTCGCCGTTCTTCGCCGGGGGTAGCACCAGCACGTCGGCCTGCCAGAACCGCAGGTCGGTCAGCGCGCGGGTGCGCACGTCGGCGTCGATCGGCGGCACCACTCCGGTGTCCTGCACCTGCACCAGCAGGGTGGTGGTCGGGCGGGCCTCGGGTCCGTAGATCCCTTTCTTGGTGGTGCCGGTCGGGCCGACGAAGTAGCCCCCGGCCAGCGGGAAGGCGAAACCGCCGTCGGCCTGCCAGCGCAGGGCCCGCGCGTCGGGCGGCCGGGGCGGCGGGACGACGACCACCGAGCCGTCGGCGACGTAGCGGCGGACGGCGCCGTCGGCGAAGAAATCCGGTGTCGGCGCTCGCTCGACCACGGGGAGGATGGTCGGGGTCAGCGGCAGCAGCGCGCAGACGAGCGCGGCGAACCACGCGAGCGGCTTCCAGTCCACCGCCGACTGCGTCCAGGTCGTCACCGCGCGCTCGGTGGCCAGCGCGAGCACCACCGCGATGGCCGGGATCGCCGCCATGCTCAGTCTGCTCTCCAGCACGGTATTCAGCAGCGGTACCTGTTCGGCCCAGCGCCACGGCAGTTCGACGCCGGTCGGCCGCTTGCCGATCGTGGCGACCGCGCCCAGCGACAGCACGCCGAAGACCGCGATCACCACGCCCGCGGCCCGGACCACGCGATCGCGCCACAGCAGTCCCACCGTGAACAACACCAGCAGCAGTAGCGGCCAGCCGAAGTACGCGTTCTGCTCGGTCGGGTTGATCGCGACGTTCACGCCCGGCGCGAAGATCCCGCCCAGTGATTCGGAAGGGAACTGCACCAGCGCTCGCAGATCGTTGCCCATCGGCCCGTGGTCGATCGAGCGGTAACTCTGCGGTCCGAAGAACTGCCACCACAGCGGCACCTCGGTGAGCGCCAGCGTGATCGTCGCGGCCAGCAGCATGGTCGGCGCGAGGGTGCGCGTGACGCGCAGTGCGGTGCGCGGAACATGCAGGTAGTAGACGAGCGCGAATACCGCGAACGCGAGGGCGAAGATCAACAGCGGCTCCTCGCCGAGCGCGATCTGCACAGCGACCAGCAGTCCGAGGACGACGGCGTCGCGCACCCGCCCGCGCGGCCGGTCCGGTTCCGCCGCGGCGGCTCGTCGCGCCATCCGGATCAGTCGGCCCGCGATGACCGGCAGCAACAGCAGCACGACGAAATTCGGGTGCGCGTTGGCGTGGGAGATCATGCCGGGCGCGAAACCGCAGAACAGGCCACCGATCACCGCCGCGACCCTGGAGCCGACGAGCGCGAAGGCGAAGAGGCGGTACCAGGCGAACGCCGTCCCGGCCAGCCCGAGCGTGAGCACGAGCACGAACGTGACGGTGGGACCGAACAGCAGGGTGACCGGCGTCAACGGCACGCCGACGCCGAACATGGCCGTGTTGGCCATCATGTTCACTCCGGCCGGGAAGTTCTGCAGATCGGTGCCGAGCGGATTGCGCAAGGTTGCCACCGAGTGGGCGGTGACCGCGAAGAACCACTCCCACATCGTCTGGTCCTGACCGCTCTTGATCAGGTACCCGCTGCCGGTGTCACGCCACTGACCCGAGAGCACCGTCGCGGCCAGTGCCAGGTAGCCCATGCCGACGAGCAGATCGGCGCCACCGGTCCGGGGGATCCTCCGCGTGCGCGCGGGGCGGCTGAGCACTCCGGCCGCTGTCGTGGTCTCCGTCGCGACTGCGACCGCCGCCGATTCCGCCTGTTCGCCGGTATCGACGTCCTGTGCCCATGTCACCTGCGCACCACTCCTCGCCAGCGTTCGATAGCCGCCTCCGTGACCAACCACGCTGTGCGTGGACCGACAAACCGAAGGGGTATCCATTTCGCGCGAGTTCAATCGTCGCGCGCTGAACGATCAGCGGCGCACGGTGACCAGGGTGAACGGCCCGATGACGGTGGTGGTGAAACGCGGGTCGGCGAACAGCTGCTTGGGGAAGCTCACCGTGTAGCGCTCGACGTTCGGGTCGTTCGGGTAGACGTCCTTGGCCAGCCGCAGCGTGTACGCGTCCCCGCTGCGCCGGAACAGGAACGCGTCCGGCGCGCGCCATGGACTCGTCGCCAGCGCGTCCAGCAGCTCCTGTGGCGTCTTCAGTTCGCTCCAGCGCTCGATGGTCGCCGCCCGGCCCGCGAAATCGGCGAGCGGATTGGCGTAGTGCGAGGTGAGGGCCTGGTAGCCGAAGTAGGGATAGAAGGAAAGGAAGCTGGTGTCGGCGGTGAGCACCACGGTGTCCGAGCGCGGGCGACCGGTCTGCGCGGTGAGTGCCGCGTCCACCTCGTCATAGAAGGACACCGCCGAGGCCGCCCGTCGGTCGGCACGATTCCCGTCGCCGTCGGTATCGGTGTACGCGGTGGTGATCTCCGACGCCAGCACGTGCGGGATGTTCTGGGTGAACGCCAACGCGCCGATCGTCGCGACCACGATCGCGACGAGCCGGAACCGCGCGGGTTCGTTCAACGCCTGATAAATCACCCGCGCGCCCTCCACGAACCCGAACGCGCCCGCCACCGCCAGCAGCACCAGCAGCAGCGGTTCCAACCGGAAGGACAGCAGCGTGGTGCCCGCGGCGGTGGCCGCCATGGACAGCAGCGTCCACAGGTAGATCGCCGCCACGCCGATCGTCAGCGCCTGCGCCCGGCGTGACGACGCGGCGCGCAGCACCAGCCAGATCGTGCCGAGCAGGCACAGCGCGCCGAGCAGCGAGAAATGGAACATCGGCAGCGGCAGTTCCGCGCCCGCCTCCGGCAAGTAGTGCAGGGCGGTTCCGGAACTCGCCGTAGTGCCGCGCAGCGCCTTCGCCAGGTACGGCCCCCACACCAGCAGTGCGACCAGGCCGGAGATGACGCCGATCACCACCAGTCGCGCCAGCGGTGGCACCGCCGCGCGCCACGCGGGACGGCCGGTGTCCACGGCGGAGCCGGTGCGGCGGGGATGGTTCGTCGTGCGCTGCTCCCGGACCGCGAGGACCGCCGCCAGCAGGCCCATCAAAGCGACCGCGAACGCGGCCACCAAGAAGTACAGGGTGTAGAACGTGGCCGCCCAGCCCAGGAACAGCCCGGTGCCGACGATCGCGCCCCAGCCCCCGGCGGTGCGGCGCTCGGCCGCTGCGGTCGATCGCACGTCCTCCAGAGGCCGGTACAGCGCGCCCCAGGCGAGCACGAGCGCGGGCGGCAGCAGCAGCACGATGACGGCGCTGTACGCCTCCGGCGCGGCGTAGGCCACCGTGACCGCCGTGCTCGCCGCCGTGACGCCCACGGCCCAGTCGGCGCGGATCAGCTTCGACCACAGCACCAGCGCGACGACCGCGGCCACCGCGAGGAAGCCGATCGCGTACGGCTTGAACGCCTCCCAGCCGTCCATGCCGAGCAGGTTCGCCAGTCGTCCGCCGATCCAGAACCAACCCGCGGGATAGAACGACGGCAGATCCGCGTAGGTCATGTCGCGCAGCGCGGCGGAATCCGTCAGCCGGGTGAGGAATTCGGTGCGGAACTCCTGATCCACCGAGACGCCGAACAGATACAGCTTCGTCGCCGCCAACGGCATGCCGAGGGTGACCGTGACGAACGTCGAAAGACCGACCCAGGACAGCACTTTGGCCGCCCAGAGCCACTTGCGCAGCCGCAGCAGCGCGATGGCGACCGCGAGCAGCGCCGCCGCGCCGACCTGGCCCACCGTGGTCAGCGCCCGGGTCACGTTCGAGGAGTTGAAGGCGGGCCACTGCACCATCGAGAACGCGACGAGCCCGACGGCGGCCACCACCACGGCGACGAGCGCGGCGAGCGCGGCCTCACCGACTCCGGAGGCGACCTGCCGCACCGCGAGCGCTGTCCGCCCCGGCGCCGGGGCCGGATCGGCGGGACGCGGCGGCGCTTGGTCCGTCGCGGTCACCGTGCTCAACGGACCGCTCCGCGCACGTCGCAGGGGATTACTCGCATGGCGCCTCCGGGTTCACAGGATCCACTCCGTCAGACGATAGGTGCCCGCGCGATCACCGATCACGCGGGCACCGGGTCCGGGCTCGTTCGCCGAAGGTCAGATCGGCAGTCTGCGGAAGATCGAGCGCGGGATGTGCCGCAGGACCATCATCACGTAGCGGAAGGCTCCCGGCGCCCAGACCAGGTCCTTCCCCCGCTGTGACGCCGACACCGCCAGCACGGCGATGTCTTCCTTGTCGACGGTGAGCGGGGCCTCGTCGACATGCGCGGAGAACCTGGTCCGCACCATGCCGGGCCGGATCACCAGCACGCGGGGACCGTGCGGGCGCAGCGCCTCGCCGAGGCCGAGGTAGAAGCCGTCCAGCCCGGCCTTGGTCGATCCGTAGACGAAGTTCGAGCGCCGCACCCGTTCACCGGCGACGGAGGACAGGGCGATGATCCGCCCGAAGCCCTGCGCTTTCATCTTCTCGCCGACCAGCACGCCGACCGAAACCGCCGCGGTGTAGTTGACCTGGGCGACCCGCACGGCCTTGCCCTGGTTCTGCCACAGCTCCTCGGGATCGCCGTCGAGCGCGAAGGCGACGATGGCGACGTCCACGTCGCCGGCGTCCCACGCCGCGTCGATCACCTTGGCGTGGCCTTCGGTGTCGAGCGCGTCGAAATCGATGACGTCGACCTGGCTCGCGCCCGCGGCCTTCATCTGCGCGACCGCGTCCTCGCGCAGCGGATCACCGGGCAGCGCCGCGAGGGTGATGCGCGCGGGGCCCTTCTTCAGGTACTCCGCGCAGATCGCCAAGCCGATCTCCGAGGTGCCGCCCAGCAGCAGAATCGACTGCGGGTTGCCAACGGCATTGATCACTGCAGCTCCAGCCTTCTCGCCATATCGGACATGAACACGCCTGTGGGGTCGACGCTCCTGCGCACCTTGATCCACTCATCGATCCGGGGATACATCCGGTGGAACGTCTCGGCGGTGGTCCGCGAATCCTTCGCGGTGTACAGCCGCCCGCCGAACTCGAGCACCCGCCGGTCCAGCTCGCCGACCAGCTCGTTGAGGCCCGGCTTGATCGGGAAGTCGACGCAGATGTTCCAGCCCGGCATCGGGAAGCTCAGCGGGGCCTGGTTGCCCGGGCCGAACAGCTTGAACACGTTGAGCGCCGAGTAGTGCCCGGACGCCTGGATGTCGACGATGATCCGCTTGAACTCCTCGACCGCCTCGGTCGGCACCACGAACTGGTACTGGAGGAAGCCGTTGGAGCCGTAGCCGCGGTTCCACTCCGCGATCATGTCCAGCGGGTGGTAGAACTGCGTCAGATTCTGCACCTTGCCGGTGTAGTTGCCGCCCATCCGGTAGTACGCCTCGCCGATGGACATCAGCGTCAGCTTGTTCATCGTCCAGTTCGGGAAGATGTCCGGGACGGTCATCAGTTGCGGCGCGTCGAACTTCAGCGGCTTGCTGCGCAGCCGCTTGGGCAGCTCGTCCAGCTTCGCCAGCCTGCCCCGGGTGATCGTCGCGCGGCCCAGCTTGGGCAGCGGGCTGATCACGTCGAACCAGGCGCTCGAGTAGGTGTAGTTCGACTCGCTGCCGTCGCTGTGCGCGGCGATGGTCTCGTCGAGCGTGGTGGTCTTCACGCCGTCGTTGAGGAAGTAGGCGGTCTCCGTGGGCACCATCTCGATGGTCGCGCGCAGGATGATGCCGGTGAGCCCGTTGCCGCCGACGGTCGCCCAGAACAGCTTGGCGTTGCGCTTCGGCGTGATGTGCTGCACCTGCCCGTCGGCGGTGAGCAGATCGATCGAGCGCACGTGGTTGCCGAAGCTGCCCTCGCTGTGGTGGTTCTTGCCGTGGATGTCGGAGGCGATCGCGCCGCCGATGGTCACCTGGCGGGTGCCGGGCAGCACCGGCACCCACAGGCCGAACGGCAGCGCGGCCTTCATGAGTTGATCCAGGCTGACACCGCCGTCCACGTCCACGATGCGGGTGTCGCGATCGATGCGGTGGATGTTGTTCAGCGCGGTCATGTCGACGACCAGGCCGCCCGCGTTCTGCGCGTGGTCGCCGTAGGAGCGGCCGAGGCCGCGGGCGATCACGCCGCGCCGCAGGTGGGCGGGCTTGGCGTCGTTGTCCTCGGCGACCATGGCGACTGCCTTGGCGATCAGTTCGGGATCGCTGGTCGAGAGCACTTCGGAAGAGGTGGGTGCGGTGCGACCCCACCCGGTCAACGTGCGGGTGCGCGTCGGAAGATCGAACGCGTTCCCCGCGGCCGGGCCGTCGTTCGTGACGCCGGCGCCTTTGTCGTTCCCGGTTGTCTTGGTGGCGGTCGGAGCTTTCGTGGACATCGGCATAGAGGCTACAGGTATGACGCCAGATGGGGACGGGGTCGCTCTACCCCTGGGTAGTGATGTACGCGTCGCCCAACCGAATCTCGGCCATTTCCCGGTCGGCCGCTACGCTCGTCGGCGTGCAAGCCGAACCCCACCTGCCGCTGCCGGCGGAGTTGCCCCTGGTCGACGAGCCCGCCGACGCGAGCGACGGGCCCGAAGGAGGCAGCGTGCGTGACCACGCAGGGTCCCGGGAGCGCCGGATCGAGCCCAGCGCCGAGGTCGATCTCAAAACGCAGATCATCCGGTTCACCCTCACCGGCGGGTTCTCGGCCGTCGTCGACTACGGGCTCTACAGCCTGCTGCTGAACCTGGTGGGCCTCCCGGTCAATGTCGCCAAGTCGATCGGCTTCGTGGCGGGCACCACCACGGCCTACCTGATCAATCGCCGCTGGACCTTCCAGGCCGCGCCCAGCCGCGTCCGCTTCCTCGCGGTGGTCGCCCTCTACGCGGTGACCTTCGCGGTGCAGGTCGGCATCAACGCACTGCTCTACTTCACCCTGCCCGGCGAGTGGTGGCGGCAGCCGCTGGCCTTCGTCGTCGCCCAGGGCACCGCGACGGTCATCAACTTCGTCGTCCAGCGCTTGGTGATCTTCAAGATCCGCTGAGGCGCGGGTCGGCCGCCTCGATCTTCGCGACCTGGCAACCGGCTGGCTCACTTACGGTGCCCTCGCTGCGTGTAGTCAGCGGCCGAAGGCCTTGAGGAAAGTGGCCACCGCGGAGTCGGTGAGGTTGCGGAGTTCGGCGTCGGGGACCGGCGATGTCCCGAGCCGGAGCAGACCGTCGGCGGGACCGGCCAGCAGTGCGGTGAACTGCCCGGCTGCCATCTCGGGGTCATCGATGCCGAGCCGGCCGGCCAGCGACAGCCGGGCGAGCCGATCGCCGAGTGCGGCGGTGGTGCGACGGGAGACCTCGGTCACCAGATCGATCAGATCCGGAAATCGCGTGGCTTCGGCGGAGACCAGCCGTCGCAACGCACGCGATTCCTCGGCGCAGTAGCACCTGAGCAATCGCAGCCCGACTTCACGTAAGCGAGCGGGCAGGTCGTCACCGGAGGATTCGAGCTGCTCGATCACGCCCAGGTTCGCCGCGAGCGCGGTCTGCGAAAGCGATTGCACCGCTCGGCGGAACAAGGACTCTTTGTCGTGGAAGTGGTTGTAGACCGTGGCCTTGGCGACCTTGGCCTCGGCGGCGATGTCCTCCACCCGGGCCTGCGCGTATCCCTCTCGCGCGAAGACCGTGAACGCCGCGCCCAGAACGGCCTGCTCTTTGTCGATCCGGCCACGGGACGGCGTTCGCCAGTTCCCTGAGGTCTGCAACGCGGTCATGCGGTCATCATAACCGTCGGACCAGCGATTTGAACTCGCGAGTCTGCTCAGTCAGACTGGTCAACCTAGACTGGTGAGTCTAATCGACTGTTCTTGTGGATCTATGCGAAGGGAATGACCGTGAAAACAGCGGTGATTACCGGCGGGACCGATGGCATGGGAAAGGCGCTGGCGCTGACCTACCTGCGTCGCGGCGATCAGGTCGTCGTCATCGGCACCGACGCGTCCAAAGGGCAGGCGATGCTGGATGCCGCCGCCGAACTGGAGGCCGGCGCGCGCATCGAGTCATCCGGGCGGATCTGAGCTCGGTCGCGGAGAACAGGCGGGTGATCGAGCAGATCACGGCGGCGCACGAGGTGGTGGACACGCTGGTGCTGGGCGCGCGCTACTACCGCGCCACGCGGTTCGTCACCGCGGAAGGTTTCGAAGCCGGTTTCGCGCTGTTCTATCTGAGCAGGTACCTGCTCGGGCACGGCATCGTGACCCAGTTGGACCGGGCGGACGCTCCAGTGATCCTCGACCTGTCCGGCCCCGGTGGCGACCTCGCCGGAATTCGCTGGGAAGACCTGCAGTTCGCCGAGTCCTACGACCCGGACGCGGTCATGCGGCAATGCGGGAAGCTGAGCGATCTACTCGCGGTGAACTTCACTCGGCGCTATCCCGACAGCCGGATTCGATATGTCCTGTTGCATCCCGGACTGACGGCGACCGGATTCACCGGGCAATACGACGCCGCCAGTGCCGAATTGGTCGCGAGCATGCGGAAGCGGGGTCAACCGGTGCAAGCCGCTCTCACTCGCATCCTCCGTCACCTCGACCACCCGCCGACCGCACGCCTCAGCGCTTTCATGCAGGACGATCCGGTCGACGTCCACGGCCGTCCGTTCGACCCCGAAGCTGCCGACCGATTGGCGCGTATCACCGCTGATCTGCTCCTAGCGGTTCAGACCCCGAAGCCATGAGGTTCGCCCGGCCCCACGCTTCCAGCGGGAGCAGGGCGGCGTTGAGCTGTTCACCCAGCGGGGTCAGCGAGTATTCGACTCGGGGAGGCACTTCGTCGTACACCTCGCGGTGGACGATCCCGTCTGCCTCGAGTTCGCGCAGGTGTGTGGTGAGGACCTTCTCGGTGACGCCCGGCACCTGGCGACGCAGCTCACCGAAGCGGTGGGGGCGTTCGCTCAGGGGCCAGAGGATCAGCATCTTCCACTTGCCGTTCAGGACCGACAGTGTCGCGTCGAGCCCGCACGTGTACGCACCCGGCCTGCGTGTGATCGGCACGACTACCCCTTTCACCTGCCTGTTTGCTTACCCGGAGGTGCGTACCCACTTCCCTGTGCGTACTTGTCCGGCCCGGGCGCCGGACGAAGAGTAGCGGTCATGTCCGTCAACTCGAACAAAGCGCTCACTGTCCTCGGTCTCGGTGACATGGGGTCGGCCCTCGTCCGCGCCTGGCTTGCTGCCGGCCACGCCGTCACGGTCTGGAATCGCAGTGCCCGGCAGGCGCCGCAGGGGGCGACGGTCGCCACCACCGTCGCCGCCGCCGTCACCGCGAACACTCTCGTCGTCGTTTGCCTGCTCGACGATGCTTCGGTGCGTGCCACCCTGGACGGGATCGACCTGACCGGTCGCGACATCGTCAACCTGACCACCAGCACCCCCGCGGAAGCCCGCGGGCTCTCCGAATGGATCACCGCCCGCGGGGGACGTTTCCTGGATGGCGGGATCATGGCCGTTCCGTCGATGATCGGGGTGGCCGGCTCGGGCGCGTACGTGTTCTACAGCGGTTCGCCGCAGTTGCACGAGACGTACGCCGAGACCTTGGCCGTACCCGCCGGTGTCGAGTACGTGGGCGCGGACCCCGGATTCGCAGCCCTGTACGACGTTGCCCTGCTGAGTGCCATGTGGGGCATGTTCGCCGGCGCCGCACACGCTTTCGCGCTGATCGGCAAGGAAGACATCGCGCCGGTGGAGTTCGCGCCGCTCCTGGTCGCCTACCAGCAGGCCATGGCGGGATACGCGTACGGCACCGCCGCGCAACTGGCCAGCGGCGACTACACCGAAGGCGTCGAGTCGAACCTGGCCATGATGGTGACGAGCAATCGAACGCTGCTGCGTACCGCCACCGAACAAGGCGTCAGCCCGGAACTCCTCACGCCCTTCATGGCGCTGATGGAGCGCCGGTTGGCCGAGGGCGGCGGGAACGAGTCGACCACCGGCGTCGTCGACCTCCTGCGCCGCTGAGAGTTCTGCGAGTGGATCGAGGGGCGAGGCGATGCCCGCCCTCGGTCGAGTCGGAGGCACTGGTCGACCGCAGGTCCGTGGTGTGTCCGCTTGGGCAGGATGGGGAGCGGTTGATGCCGGGCTCGCTCGGCCGCCCACCCCTCAGGAAGCGCTGATCGACGTCTCGGCCAGTTCGTTCTTCTCCGCCTTCGCGCCGAAGTAGTCGCCGCCTTTGGCGCGCACGTTGTCGGTGCCCCACTCGCGCTGTTCGCGTGGGGCGAGGACCAGGTGCGGGATGTGTTTGCGGCAGTGGATGTAGGCTTCTTCGACGTCGACCACTACCCAGTTCTCGGCAGTGCGGCCCTTGTGATCGACGGGCAGGTCGGTCACGACGCTCCGGAGTGCGGGGTCCGGGACGATATGTGCCGAGCCGTTGATGTGCAGTCCGATGAGGTCGCGCACGAAATCGATGAGCAGAATCCCGACGTGCGGATTCTCCAGGATATTGCCGAGACTGGCCATCACGCCGTTGCCACGGTATTCCGGGTAGGCGATCCGGCGTTCATCGATGACATGCAGAAAGCCGGGTACCCCGGCACGGAAAGTCGAGTCGCATTCGCCGCGTTTGTCCGCCGTGGCGATGAAAGCCATATCCATCCGGCCGATGAATTCGATCATCGCCGGATTGAGGCGATCGAGCACTTGATCGTCGTAGAAGCGCTGGGCGCGATCTTGTGTTCCGTACCGTTCCTGCAGCTCACGCTCACCGTCGCTGCCGTTGTGTGTGCCGGGCATTGCCGCCCCCTCTGGTTGCCGGAATCCGGGGTCCGCCAGGCTCGACGTTGAACCGCGGTCGTACCGAGATCGCGACAATTTTAGATGAAGAGCGCGCGGCAAAACGCCGGAATCCACGGAGATTCGGTCCGCGATTCGCTTCCGGCGCAGTGATTTCCATAGATTAGCTAAGAGCCGACCGGCCGGAATTATTTCCGGCCGGTCGGGATTTGCGGAAGTGATGCACGGTGCCTCAGGCAGGGGCCAGCGTGACCGGAACCCCGTTGAACACGGCGTTCCCGGAAGGCGCGTCGACCACCGAATCATCGGTGAGCACATTGGCGTTGACGCCCGCGTGCGCACGGGCCACGCTCTGCTCGCTGTCGGCGTGGCCCCACCCGTGGGGCAGGCTCACCACGCCCGGCATGATGGCCTCTGTCGGCTCCAGCGGGACCGTCAGTGTCCCGGCGGCCGACTTGACCACCGCTCGGTCGCCGAGCCCGAGTCGCGCCACGTCGGCCGGATTGATGTGCAGTGTGCAGCGATTCGATCCGCTCACCAGCGGTGCGATGTTGTGCATCCAACTGTTGTTGGACCGAAGCTGCCGCCGCCCGATCAGCACGATCTCCGGTGCGGCGTCCGACAGCCGCGCCTTCATCCGCGCCACGTCATCGAGCAGTGGTGCGGGGGCCAGGTCCACCCGGCCGCTCGCCGTACGCAGCACGCCCGGCAGCCGGGGCTGCAAAGGGCCGAGATCGAGGCCGTGCGGGTTGTCCAGCAGCACTTGCAGATTGAGCGCGCCGCCGTTCCATTCCCCGTACGGTCCGAGACGCAGCATCAGATCGATGCGCTGCTCGGTGCTGTTCTCGCCGATCAGGTCGCCGCGCCGCTGTGCGATCCCGGCCTTGTGCAGCATCCCCGCGATGACGAGTTCGTCCACGGCGGTGAGCGGATCGACCCCGTCGGAGCCGTTGTGCGGCCTGCCGGTCAGCGCCGCGGCGAGGCGAGCCAGCACGGCGGGCTCGGACGGCCGATCGCCCAGTGGCACCAACGGACGGGAGTAGCGGGTGTAGTTCCGCACGGCGAATTGCAGCAGCGCGAAGTCGTAGTGGGCCGACTGGATGGGGCGCGGCGGAGGCAGGATCACGTCGGCGTGCTTGGTGGTTTCGTTCAGGTACCGGTCCACGCTCACCATGAAGTCGAGCTGGGCGAACGCCTCGTCCAAGCGGGCTCCGCTGGGCGCGGACAGCACCGGATTCCCGGCGACGGTCACCAGCGCGCGGATCTGCCCCGCGCCGGGCGTGGTGATCTCGTCGGCGAGCGTGGCGACGGGCAGTTCGCCCATCGCCTCGGGCAGTTCGCGCACCCGGCTGGTCCAGCGGCCGGTGCGGAACGGCCTGGTACGCGGGATGCCGCCCGCGGCGGCGGTGGCGAACATCGCGCCGCCGGGGGAGTCGAGGTTGCCGGTCAGCGCGTTGATGGCGTCGACGAGCCACTGGGTGATGGTGCCGAATTCCGCGGTGCAGGTGCCGATGCGGGCGTACACCGCCGCGGTCGGCGCCGCCGCGAGCTCGCGGGCCAAGCGCACGATCGTGGCGGCCGGGACGCCGGTGCGGGCCGCGACCGTCTCGGGGTCGAATGCCGCGGCGGCCGTGCGCAGTTCGTCCAGGCCGGTGACCTCGACACGCAGATCGGTCAGCTGCTCGGAAAACAGCGTGTGCACGATGCCGAACAGCAGGTACGCGTCGCTGCCGGGCCGGATGAACAGGTGCTCGTCGGCCAGTTTCGCGGTGCGGGTCACCCTCGGATCGACCACCACGAAGCGGCCGCCCCTGCCGCGCAGCGCCTTCAACCTGCCCGGGAAATCGGGTGCGGTGCACAGTGAGCCGTTCGACTCCAGCGGATTGGCCCCGAGCATCAGCAGATAATCGGTGCGGTCCAGGTCGGGCACGGGCACGGTCAGCGGGTCGCCGAACATCAGTCCGCTGGCGACCTGTTTGGGCATCTGGTCGGCGGTGCTGGCCGAGAAGATGTTCTTGGTGCCGAGCGCACGCAGCAGCATCGGCACGTACAGCGTGCCTGCCACCGTGTGCGCGTTGGGGTTGCCCAAGTATGCCCCGGCCGACTGGTTTCCGTGCTCGGCCACGACGGCGGGGAAGCGCTCGGCGATGTAGTCGAAAGCTTCGTCCCAGGTCGCAGTGCGCCGAGCACCGGTTACGCGATCGCGGATCAGCGGTTCGGTCACCCGGTCGGGGTCCTCGTCGAGGTGGCCGAAGCTGGCCCCTTTGGGGCAGATGAAGCCCTTGCTGAAGGGATCGCTGCGATCGCCGCGGACCGAGGTCACGTGGTCGTCGGGATCCAGGGTGAGTTCCAGGCCGCAGACCGCCTCACAGAGCGGGCAGGTCCGCAGCAGATTGCGCGATTGCGTGATCGGGGCCATACCCCATCTTGTCGTCCGGTGGCGAAACTGAAAAGAGAACGCTTGATATCGCGACGCCAAACGACCGGTACCCGGTGACGCTCCGGGGTGGGGAGCCGGAGCGTCAGGACGGATACCGGTCGCAAACAGGCCGGGTAGCGCGGCCCCGGCCCGCGATCAGCAGGTGAACTCGATCATGGGCGCGTTGCTTCAGCAGGCGATGGTCAGCTTCGCGCGACGCGAGGCGGTGGCGGCGCGCACGGCAGCTGCGATCGCGACGACCGGCGGCACCCAGCGGGCCTCGGCGGGTGCGACGCCCCAGCAGGCCGAACCGGCCGACAGATGGGTGGGCGGCAGCGGGATGCCCGCGCCGTCGGTGTACACGGTGGCGCCGGCCTCGCGCAGCGCCTGCAGCGCCATCGCGGCCTTGCGGACGCCGGTGACCAGGTGGATCTCGCGACGCTCCGGGCCGGGAATCTCGATCACCGCACCGGACAGGTTGTTCGCGCGCAGGAAGCGGCGGACCTCGCCGGCCAGTTCGCCGGTGACCTCGATGCCGGACAGGTCGTTGTCGGTGATCAGGCTCAGACCGTTGGCCGTTTCGGCGACCGTCCACCCGCGCTGGTTGTAGTCCTGCGCAGCGGCGGTCAGTTCGGCCGCCGTGACGGAAGTCGGAAACGTGGTGCGCACTGTCTTCTCCATTCCCCGGTAGATCTCTGGGTCCTGCATTCATGGGTCGTATCGCCGGGGGCCGCCGCGGACGTTACGGGTTCTCCGAAAGAATTTCCGGAGTGTCGTCTACGTCTCATTTCCGAGGGGGTTCGTCGGCTTTCGGCCAAGCATCCCGAGGTGGCTCGCCAGGCTTGCCACGCAGCTACTTTCGGCCGCGGACCTGGCCGCTCGCTGTGCCGAGGCCGCGAGATCGCTGTGGATGGGTGTGAACGATGTTGCTGGTACGAGAACATCCCGGTCGAGTGCGTTTCCGGCTGGATTCGCCCGCCCCGGGCAGGGAGGATTCCGGCATGAGCGTCAGGCCCGGAGGCGGCAGCTCGCGTGACCACGCAGGGCCCGCGCATGCCGAGGAGGACAGAGCATGAGCGTCAGGCCCGGAGGAGGACCCGGCATGAGTGACGAATCCAACGGCACCGGCGCGCCCGCCGGTGCGCCCGCGGACGACGAGGACTACGAGGCCGAGTCCCGCTGGGTCGCGTGGAAGGAGTCGGCGGCCGAGCGGTTGTCCGGGGCCGCCGACGAGGACCAGCCCGCCGAGCCGTTCCGCAGTCCGCGTGCGTTCGCGCAGTGGAGCGCCGCGGCCGCGCGCGCCCTGTTCGACGTCCAGTTCCACCGCCCGGCCACCCGCACGCTTCTGCCGCTGGCCTACGTCCTCGGGCTGGTGTTCGCCGTCGCCGTCCCTCTCATGCTGACGGTGTCGGCGTGGCGGGTGTCCGCGGTGCTCGGCGTGCTCGCCGCGGTGCTGGGCGTTCCGCTCGGCCTGACCATCGCGGCGGCCGTCCGCCTGATGCTGGAGTTCCTGGTGAACGCCTCGCGTCTGGCGACCAGGGTGGAGCACATCAGCGAACTGGCCGACGACCTGTTCCAGGCGCTGTCGGACGTGGCCGAGCCGGTCAACCAACTGTCCGAAGACGTTCGCGCGGTGCAGTTCTGGCGTTTCCGCAAGCGAAGCCCGCGCAGGTAGGAGACGAAATCGCGCTGCGCGGAAGGGGTTTGACTCCCTGAAGCCACCGGCCTAGCCGAGACACCCGCCGTGACCGGTGCGAGTTTCACTGTGAACAATGCTGTTCGGATACCCCGCACATCCACCACGGGTGTCCGGAGAGGCGGGGCCGCGTCGCAGACCTGGCACGGTTCACGGTGCGGCCGGTGTACGGCGAGACAGGGGGGAAGCATGGCTTTACCACAGGGGACCACCGGATCGACCATGCCGCGGCGACAGCTCGGCAGGCAGCTGCGCGACCTGCGCAACCGGGCCGGGATGACGACGCGCGTGGCCGCGCGGCAACTGGAGTGGTCGGAGGCGAAGATCTGGCGGATCGAGACCGGTCAGACCTCGCTGCGCGGTCTCGATGTCGAGGCGATGTGCAAGGTCTACGGCGCGCCGCCCGAGCTGCTCGAACCGTTGCGCACGCTGGCGCGCGACACCAAAGCCAAGGGATGGTGGACCGCGTACGGCGACGTGATCCCGGAGGGCTTCGACGTCTACATCGGGCTGGAAGAGGCGGCCACTAGGCTGTCCACTTACGAGAACGAACTCGTCCCAGGACTGCTGCAAACCGAGGGCTACACCCGCGCGGTGCTGGCCGCCGCGCATCCGGAGCTGTCCGCCGACGAACTCGACCGCAGAGTGCGCCTACGGCAAGCCCGGCAGGCGCTGGTCACCCGCACCGACGCACCGTTGCGGCTGGACGCCCTGATCGGCGAGGCGGTGCTGCGGCGGCGGATCGGCGACCCGGCGGTGTTCGCCGAGCAACTCGACCGGCTGCACCGCATGGCCGAGTTGCCGAACGTCCGGATCCGGCTGGTGCCCATGGACTGCGGCTATCACGACGGCATGACCTCGGGTCGGTTCGTGCTGCTCGATTTCCCCGAGGCGGCTTCCGGCGAGCCGTCCGAACCGCCGGTGGTCTACGTGGAGGCGTTCACCGGACCGATCTATGTGGACAAGGAGCACGAGATCGCGCGTTTCCGCGCGGCGTTCGCGAGTATCGATGCGATGGCGGTCGACCTGCGCCCAGGCGTCGATGCCGCCCTTCGGTCGCTGTGACCTGCGGTTACCTCGCGCTGATCAGCACTTCGGCGGGCCCGGCTTCTCCCAGGTATCGCTCAGGACGGCTCGGTGGGTGGGCAGGGCCTGTTCGTAGACTTGGCGGCCCTTCTCGGTGAGGCAGACGAACACGGCGCGGCGGTCTTGCGCGCACATCGTGCGCTGGACGAGGCCGTCGCGCTCCAGCCGGGCGACGGCCCGCGACAGCGCGCTCTGACTGAGGTAGATGTCGTTGGCCAGATCGCTCATACGGTAGTCGCCGCAGTTCGCGTCGACCAGCCGATCCAGCGTCTCGAATTCGCTGAGGCCGATCTGATGCCCGTTCTGGAGCGCCTTCTCGAGTGCGCAACTCACCGTCGCGTGCCGGTCGAGCAGCTCGCGCCACTCTTCGACCAGCCCGGTCGGCGCGACGATGCGCCGGGCTGGGTCCACGGTGGTCGGCTTCGACATGGCCCCATCCTAGTGGTCCGGGCATGTTCATGCAACTGCATTAAATGTGTTGGCATTTAATGCACACGCATGTAATGTCCTCCGCATGACTTCACCAGCCACGCTCTCGGCCGCCGCGGCGACCGATCCGACCAGATGGTCAGCCCGGCTCTGGGGCATGCTGATCACGCTGTGCATCGTGCTGTTCCTCGACGGTCTCGACGTTTCGATGATCGGTGTCGCGCTGCCGTCCATCGGCGCGGAACTCGATCTGTCCACCTCGACCCTGCAGTGGCTGGTCAGCGGCTACGTGCTCGGATACGGCGGCCTGCTGCTGCTCGGCGGCCGCACCGCCGACCTGCTCGGGCGGCGCAAGGTCTTCCTGATCGCGCTCGCGGTCTTCGCGGTCGCCTCGCTCGCCGGTGGCCTGGTCAGCTCCGGTCCGCTGCTGATCCTGACCCGTTTCATCAAGGGCCTCGCCGCCGCGTTCACCGCGCCGACCGGCCTGTCCATCATCACCACGAACTTCGCCGAGGGACCGGCCAGGAACAAGGCGCTGTCCATCTACACGGTGTTCGGCGCGGGCGGCTACTCGATGGGTCTGCTGTTCGGCGGGCTGATGACCGGTGTCGGCTGGCGCTGGACGTTCCTGCTGCCGGTGCCGATCGCGCTCGCCGCGCTGGGGGCCGCCTACCTGCTGGTGCCCAAGGACAAGCCCGCCGAGGAAGGCGGACACGACCTGCTGGGAGCGCTGCTGTCCACCGCGGCCATGCTGCTGCTGGTCTACACCGTGGTCGCCGCGCCCGAAGTGGGCTGGGCCTCGGCGCGCACCGTCGGATCGTTCGTCGCGGTCGTCGCGCTGTTCGCCGGATTCGTCGGGGTGGAGAAGCGGGTGCGCTACCCGCTGGTGCGCCTGGGCATCCTGCGCAAGTCCTCGCTGGTCCGCGCCAGCCTCGCGATCGTCGCGGTGGCGGGGTCCTACTTCAGCTGGCAGTTCATCGTCACGCTGTACATGCAGGACACGCTCGCCTGGTCGCCGCTGAAGCTGGCGATGGCGCTGCTGCCGGTCGGTCTGCTCGTCGTGCTGTCGGCGTTCTTCTCCGACAAGCTGGTGGATCGTTTCGGCACCGGGCCGGTGATCGCGGTCACCATGGTCGTGATGGCCGTCGGGTACCTGCTGTTCCTGCGGCTGGACACCGCGCCGTCCTACCTGACGATGCTGCTGCCCGCGGTGCTGCTCATCGGCATCGGGTGGGTCGGCTTCCCGGCCATCAACATCCAGGCCACCAACGGCATCGATGATGACGAGCAGGGCCTCGCCGCCGGTGTGCTGCAGACCTCCATGCAGGTCGGCGCGGCCATCGTGCTCGCGGTGACCACGGCGATCATCTCCTCCGGCGCGCACGCCGACATCTCGGCCGCCGGGATGCTCGACACCTACCGGCCCGGCCTGGAGTTCGCCGCGGGCGTGTCCATCGTCGGCGCGCTCGTCGCCCTGCTGGCCTTCGCGCCGCGCGTCCGCGCCCAGGAGCGGGCGGCGGACGAGGCGAAGGAGCTGGAACTCGTCGCCTGACCGGCCGCCTACCGCCGAGCGCCGTCACCGCACCGGGTGGCGGCGCTCGGTGTGTGCGGCCGCCGAACTTCGCTCGGCCCGGCGCAAGTCGCCGCCGTCCGGCCGCGGCTTCGATGCGGTTGTCGCCTTGCCTGCCCGGGTATCGGATTGGGCTGGGTCGGGAATACGCTGCCGCACCCTGCTCGGTCCGACGCCTCCGCCACGCTCGGTCAGCTGTGCCGCTCGGCGGCTGCCTCGCCCTGCTGGGCCACGCCCGACATCGGCTGGGGCCGCGTCGACTCCGCCTCCGGGTGAATCAGGAGAACGGCGGGGCCGCGGTGTCTTTCGCGGAACGGACGAAGGTGAGCTCGTTGCCGTTGCGCCCCACCCTCGGCCACTCGATGCCCAGCGTGGGATCGAACGCATCGATGTCGTGGTCGAACTGGGGCTGGTATTCCAGCGAGCACAGGTAGGTGACCGTCGATCCGTCCTCGAGGGAGAGGATCGCGTGGCCGAGCCCTTCGGACAGGAACACCGAGCGCCGGTCGACGTCGTCGAGCAGCACGCTGTCCCAGCGCCCGTAGGTCGGCGAGCCGGGACGCAGGTCCACCACCACGTCGAGGAACGCGCCACGCACGCAGGTCACGTACTTGGCCTGCCCGGGCGGGTCCTCGGTGTAGTGGATGCCGCGCAGCACCCCGGCCGCCGACACCGAGCAGTTCACCTGCCGCAGGTCGAACGCCCGCCCGGTCGCCTTCTCGAACTCCGAGGCCTTGAACCCTTCCATGAACATGCCGCGATCGTCGCCGTGCTGACGCGGTGTGATCACCCACGCGCCCGGCACCGCGAGTTCCCGGAATTCCATGCTCACCAGTCCCGTCCGCGTTCGAGCAGATCGAGCAGGTAGCGGCCGTACCCGGAGCGCACCAGCGGTTCGGCGAGCGCGCACAGTCCCTCGTCGTCGATGTAGCCCATCCGCCAGGCCACCTCCTCGGGCACGCCGATCTTCAGGCCCTGCCGCTCCTCGATGGTGCGCACGTAATTGGCCGCGTCGAGCAGGGAATCGAAGGTGCCGGTGTCCAGCCAGGCCGTGCCGCGGGCGAGCACGTCCACGCTCAGCCGATCCTGTTCCAGGTAGGCGCGATTGATGTCGGTGATCTCGTATTCGCCACGCGCGGACGGCCGCAGCGAACGGGCGATCTCCACCACGTCGTTGTCGTAGAAGTACAGGCCGGGAATTGCGTAGTTGGACCGCGGCGCCTTCGGCTTCTCCTCGATGGACACCGCACGCCCCTCGGTGAACTCCACGACGCCGTAGGCCGTCGGGTCCGACACCCAGTACGCGAACACCGCCCCGCCGTCGATCTCGTGGAAGCGATGCAGACTGGTGCCGAGGCCGGGCCCGTGGAAGATGTTGTCGCCGAGCACCAGTGCGGCGCGATCGGTGCCGATGTGGTCGGCGCCGAGGACGAAGGCCCTGGCCAAGCCGTCCGGCTCGGGCTGAACCACGTAGCTCAGCGACAGACCGAACTGCGCGCCGTCGCCGAGCAGCCGCCGGAACGCCGCGGCGTCCTCGGGCGTGGTGATCACCAGGATGTCCCTGATCCCCGCGAGCATCAGCGTGGAAAGGGGGTAGTAGACCATGGGTT
Source organism: Nocardia asiatica NBRC 100129 (assembly GCF_000308415.1). Classification (GTDB taxonomy): domain Bacteria; phylum Actinomycetota; class Actinomycetes; order Mycobacteriales; family Mycobacteriaceae; genus Nocardia; species Nocardia asiatica. The sequence goes on from NZ_BAFS01000007.1 coordinate 63,059, forward strand.
TGTCGTAGACCGGGACCAGCTGCTTGCTCACCCCGCGCGTGATCGGGTGCAACCGGGAGCCGGTGCCGCCCGCCAAGATGATTCCGCGCATGCATGGAGTCTGCCAGTTTCACGGCGCCGGGATTCGGTGAGGTTCCGAGTAGTCCTCGATTCGGTCACGAGGCGTTTCGCGACGGCGTGGATCGGGCGATTCTGTTGCGTAGGTCACGATGCGCATGGTGTTCTGAAAAGACACTGTGTGAGATGTCAGCGCCGACACCTCGCCTGGGCGACCTCGGTCCGGTCGTGAATCGGCGCGCCAGTTGTGAGGTAGGTGCGCGATGGCGACCAGACAAGGCGAGCCCGGCGTGGTGATGAATCCGCAGGGCCCCAGCGCGCAATCGCGCCTGCTGCTGGCCACCTGTATGGGCGTGGTGCGGCCGGTGCTGCGCACCTTCCCGGTAACCAGGACGACCATTCCCTTCGGGGCCGCCACGGTGAGCGGGCTGGCGCGGTTGCGTCCGCGGCCGCACGGCATCGATCGGGAGCAGGTTTCGCTGCGCGGCCTCCGCCTGGAGATCATTCGCCCGGCCGGCGCGGCGCGGGCGCTGCGCCACGGGGCGGTGCTGTACATGCACGGCGGCGGCTTCGCGATCTGCGACACCTGTAGCCACCGTCCGGTCGCGGCGAGCCTGGCCCGCCGTATCGGGCTGCCGGTGATCAATGTCGAGTACCGCCAACTGCCCGGCACCCGCATCTCCCAGTCGGTGCGGGACTGTTTGTCCGCCTATCGCTGGCTGCTGCGCCACGGCGCGGATCCGGCGCGGATCGTCTTCGCGGGCGACTCGGCGGGCGGTTTCCTCGCCTTCGCGACCGCACTGCTCGCCCTGGCGGAGGGACTGCCCGCACCGGCCGGGTTGGTCGGTTTGAGCCCGCTGCTGGACCTGGACTACGCGGCGAAGCGGGACTATGTGAACGTTACGCGGGATCCGTACATCCCGCTGTCGGCGTTGGCGGCGGTGGTGCGCATCGGCGCGGAGGTCGACGGGATGCTCGATCCGAGTCTGTCGCCGGTCAACGCGACACTGTCCGGGCTGCCTCCGGTGCTGTTGATCGCCGCCGAGGACGAGGTGCTGCGGTTCGACTCCGAGCTGATGGCGCAGCGGCTCACCGCGGTGGGTGTACCGAACACGCTGGAACTGTGGCGCGGCCAAGTGCACGCCTTCATGAGCATCGCGCCGGGCCTGCCGGAGAGCAGGGCGGCGCTGGCGCGGGTCTCGCGGTTCGTGCGCGCCCGCATCGAGGACGACCAGCAGGTACGGACGGCTTGACCGTCCTGCCTTCCGAGGCGAGCCTCGCCCCGCGTTCGGCCGGGACGGGGCTCGCGTCCTGTCCGGGGTGCGCGGCGAGGGCGCCGGTGGCGCGAGCTGCGCGCTGGTCACGCGTATGCCGCTGGTGACGACCAGAACTTCGAAATTCCGGATAGAAGTTATCTGGCCTTGATAGCGCAGGTCAGCGCAAGCAAAATTCCGTTGGTTCCATTTTGTTCAGTGGTTGTTCACCTTCTCCTGGGCGAGCTGAATAACGCCGAGCCCCGTCCGCGTGGTCGCGCGGACGGGGCTCGGCTTTTCGATTCAGTTGTGTGCGTTCAGCCGGAAATTACTTGGCGGGCGTGAACGGCTGGTTGACCGTGGTGAAGTACTGAATCGCAGCGCCGATCGCGACCGGGGCGGTGATCAGCAGCTGGCCCGCGAGGGTGCCGAGCGCGCCGATGGCGAGGATGCCGCCGAGGCAGCCGATGGCGGCAGCCGGGATGAACGGACCGAACAGGCCGACGATCGTCGCCGAGGCGACGGTGGCGCCGGCGATGCCGCCGAGGACGCAACCGACGGCGCCGCCGCCGATGCCGCCGACCAGGGTGCCGATGGCGGCACCGGTGGAGATGGTGTCCTTCAAGCGGTTGAACGCGGCGACCTCACGGTCGTACTCGCTCTTCCAGGGCGCCTTGTCCTCGAACGGGAGGGCGACCGGCTTGTAGGTCGCGTGCGCCAGGTCGAACTGCGGGGTCAGGGTGGCGGTGCGGTCCGCGATCTCGGCAGCGATCGGGAACTCGAACTCGTCCACCCGGAAGGTCAGCGGCATACCGGTGAGGACGTCACCGTTGGCGGCCTTGACCTTGAAGGTGCCATCCTCGACGACCATGGAGCCGGCATCGGTCGTGATGATGGACTGGGTTTCGGTGGAGTGCGCGGTGAAGTTCACGGCGCCTTCGGCCTCAGCGGCCGGAGCCGCGTTCACGGTGCCTGCGGTGACGCCGAGAGCGGCGATCAGCAGCGCCGACGTCGCGGCGAATTTCCTCATCAGCATTTTGTTTCGAACCTCGATTGGAACGTTCGGAGGGGACTAGACGAGCAAAATCTAGACCAGCTAACGCGTGGTGAACCCGTTGTGACTGTTTATTCAAATTTTGTTCACCGTCGAGACTTGCGGCTTGGTGGGGTTACGGAAATGTAGGCGCTGACCGGGGTTTTTCGCGGCGAACCAATCCGTGAGTTCTTTCCGGTGGGAAGTCAATGAGACGAAGGTCACAGATCGAAAATCTGGAGCGGCCCTCGGCCGCACGGGATTTCGAGTCTGTCGCCGAGGCGCGCCGGCCCCACGTAGAGTCATGGGGTGCGATTGCTCGTCACCGGTGGCGCCGGCTTCATCGGCGCGAACTTCGTCCAGCAGACCGTGTCCGACCATCCGGATACGACCGTCACCGTCCTCGATGCCCTGACCTACGCCGGGAACCGGGCCTCGCTCGCCCCGGTGGCCGACCGCGTGGATTTCGTGCACGGTGACATCGCCGACCTCGACCTGGTCGACGAACTGGTCAGCGGCGTGGACGCGGTGGTGCACTTCGCCGCCGAGTCGCACAACGACAACTCCCTCGCCGAGCCGTGGCCGTTCGTGCAGACCAACATCGTCGGCACCTATTCGCTGTTGCAGGCGGTGCGCAGGCACGACGTGCGCTATCACCACGTCTCGACCGACGAGGTCTACGGCGACCTCGCCCCGGACGATCCGGCGTTCACCGAAGCCACCCCGTACAACCCGTCCAGCCCCTACTCGGCCACCAAGGCCTCCAGTGACCTGCTCGTGCGGGCGTGGACCCGGTCGTTCGGCGTGCGGGCCACCATCTCCAATTGCAGCAACAACTACGGGCCCTACCAGCACGTCGAGAAGTTCATCCCCCGGCAGATCACCAACCTGATCGACGGGGTGCGTCCGCGGCTCTACGGCGCGGGGCACCAAGTGCGCGACTGGATTCACGTCGAGGACCACAATCGCGCCGTCTGGGAGATCCTGCGCCACGGCCGGATCGGGCAGACCTATCTGATCGGCGCCGACGGGGAACTCGACAACAAGTCCGTGGTGCGGATGATCCTCGCGGAGTTCGGCCGCGACCCCGACGATTTCGACCACGTCACCGACCGGCCCGGGCACGACCAGCGCTACGCGATCGACGCGACCCTGCTGCGCGCCGAACTCGGCTGGCGGCCGCACTACGCCGACTTCCGCGCCGGTCTGGCGGCGACCGTCCAGTGGTACCGGGACAACGAAGACTGGTGGCGCCCGTACAAGGCCGCCACCGAACGGGCCTACCTCGCCGCCGGCGAGCGCACGCTCAGCGCCACGGGAGACTGAGACGGCAGCGGCGCCGCGGGAACCGGTCCCGCGGCGCCGCACCGGATACCTTCTCGCTCAACCCCAGACGATGGTGTAGTACTTCGCCGCCGCCGCCACCAACGCCACACTCGCCGCGACGACCACGGTGACGGCCGGGCCCACCGACGGGGTCTTGCCCATGGAATCGGTGAGCCGCAGGGGCATCCAGCGCAGCAGCACCGCGAAGGTGACGATCGCCAGCGGCACGAAGTAGCGGCCCTGCACGCCGTCGACGATGTAGTAGCCGACCGGCGTGAACGACATGTAGAGCGTCACGTAGATCATCGCGACGCTCGCGGCCATGGTGAGCGCGACGAGCAGCGTGCGGCGGAAAGCCGGCGCGGTCATCCGCTCGGCGACGCCGAGACTCACCGCGAACGCCAGCAGGCAGGCCAGCATCGAGAGAGCGGGCACGTCGACGTAGGCGAAGCCGAGTTCGCCGAAGAACTGGCTGAACCAGCGCTGGTCGCGCAGCGCGATGCTCTCGCCGAACACGTGCGCGAACTCCGGCGGGTCGCGCAGGATGCCGCTGAGCTGATCGCCGGGACGCACCGAGTGCCACTGGTGCTGCGGACGCATCAAGCCCATGCCGTCGCCGGTCGGCGCCGCGATCTTCATCCACACCGCGAAGGCGAGCGCGCCGGTGGCGGCGAAGACCCACGGGATACCGCGCCGCCAACCGGTGAACCCGAACCGGTCCGCGGGGACCAGGGCCACCAGCAGCGCGAGCAGCACGTAGGTCGGCTTGCTCACCGGCAGCAGGATCGTCGCGGCCAGCAGCGCGCCGATCTCCACCCGGCCCAGGCGCTCGCCGAGGAACACGGCCTTCACCAGCAGCGCGGAGACCAGGATGGCCAGCGCGTTGGTCATGGTGTCGGCCGTGACCGTGCCCGCCTGGAACACCGCGATCGGCAGCACGGCGACGGTGAACGCCAGCCACTGCACCCGGTGCGCGCGCAGCGCGTACAGGCCGAACCCGACCACCGCGAGGTAGGCGAGCAGTCCGGCGACGCGGGTGAGCAGGAGCAGGCCGCCGACATCGAGCCCGAACAGTTCACCGAGACGGATACCGATGGCCGCCGGGACATAGGGGACCGGCGAGTAGGCGGCGGTATTGGTGAACCAGACCGGCTCCGTGGCGTCCGACACCGCGGCGGCCGTCAACTGGTCGTAGCGGCCCGGGTCGCCCACCATCGGGTCCGGCTCTTCGGGGTTGGTGGTGTAGTCCTTCAGCGCGTAGCCCATCAGCACGGTGATGCTGGAGGGGACGTCGCCGCCGTAGGCGACGCCGCGATCGTCGTGGATCTTCTGGGGCAGGAATCCGCCGTGCGCGACCTGGTAGGCGCGACCGAACTGGGTGATCTCGTCATGACCCCAGAACGGCGGGGTGAGGACGGTGAACAGCGCGCCGAAGATCGTCGCCAGCAGGGTGAAGGCGATCGTCGCCCCGCCGAGCCGTGCCACCGCGCGGCCCGCGAAGCCTCCGGCGGACCGGTCGCCGCCGGGCGCGGTCGCCGGCTCGGCGTCGACCGCGGGTAGCGGTGCGGTGTCGGTGGCGGGTAGTGGCGCCGTGTTCGCGGGCTCGTCCAGATCCTTGTCCGGCGTCGCGGTCGGATCCGCCGAGGTCGTCAACGCCCGGCCTCGGCGGCACGGGCGGCAGCGCCGGTGATCCGCGGGTCGTCCGCGCCCACCGCGGTGTAGCGCAGGTACACCAGGCGCGCGGCCTCGTGGCGGGAACGCCGGATGCCGTCGAGGATCAGGCCCGCCGTCCAGGCGAGACTGCCCAGCAGCAGCAGCGTGAAGCCGAGGAACAGCGTCGGGAAGCGCGGCACTTCGTGGGTGTTGTAGAACTCGACCACGATCGGAATGGTCAGGATGATCGAGACCAGCCAGCTCAGCGTCCCGAACAGACCGTAGAAAGCGACCGGCCGCTCGTGCCGGGCCAACCCGACGATGAGGGCCAGGATCTTGAAACCGTCGTGGTAGGTGCGCAGCTTGCTCTCGCTGCCCGCGGGGCGATCGCGAAACCCAACCGGCACCGCCGTCTTCGGCACCCGCAGGTGCAGCGAGTGCACGGTGAGCTCGGTCTCGATCTCGAACTCACGGGACACGGCGGGGAAGCTCTTCACGAAACGACGGGAGAACACCCGGAAGCCGGAGAGCATGTCCTCGACGTTCTCGCCGAACACTTTCCCGACCACGCCGTTGAGCACCTTGTTACCGGTTTCGTGTCCCGCGCGATAGGCCGAGCCGCTCTCGTCCTGTTTACGCACGCCGAGCACGTGGTCGTAGGGGCCGTCCAGCAGCGTCTTGATCATCAGCGGCGCGGCGGACGCCTCGTAGGTGTCGTCGCCGTCGATCATCAAGTACACGTCGGCCTCGATGTCGGCGAAGGCGCGGCGCACCACATTGCCTTTGCCCTTGGTGTGCTCGTGCCGAACGATCGCTCCGGCTTCGCGGGCGCGCTCGGCGGTGGCGTCGGTGCTCAGATTGTCGTAGACGTAGACGACGATTCCCGGCACGGCGGCCTGCAGATCTGCCACGACCTTGGCGACCGAAGCCTCTTCGTTGTGACACGGAACCACGGCGGCAATACGGAGCTCGGTGGAGTCCACCCGGGTCAATCCTCGCGATCGGTGAATGTGGGAACACGGGGAGGGTACAGGGATCTCACAGCCTGTGCGTGGCCGACCTCACCGTGCGCGGGAGCGGTTTTTCCCGTCGTGGGCGGTTGCCCGAGCCTGCGGTACCGTCGGTCGGTGCCATCCAGTGAGTCCACCGCACCCGCGGACGAGTCGGTGCAGCAGGAGACCGCGACGGTCGTTCGCACAGTGCTCACCGCGCTGCGCAGAGGCGGTGCTTTCCTGGTGGTCGGCGCGATCGGGTTCCTGGTCGACGCGGGCACGTACAACCTCCTGGTCTTCTGGGGCGGTGAGGGCGTGCTCTATCACTACCCACTACCGGCCAAGATCATCGCGATCGCGGTGGCGACGGTGGTGACCTATTTCGGCAACAAATGGTGGACCTTCGCGCACAAACGGACCGACAATCCCGGACGCGAGTACCTCCTCTACGCCGTGTTCAACGTCGTGGCGATCAGCCTGCAACTGGGCTGTCTCGGCTTTTCCCGCTACCTGCTCGACCTGTCCAGCCCGCTGTCGGACAACATCTCCGGTACGTTGATCGGGCAGATCGTGGCCGTGGTGTTCCGGTATTGGGCCTACGACAAATTCGTCTTCACCGGGGCTCGCGCGGGCAATGGCAGCGCCACCGACAACGAATCGGCGAACGTTTAGCAATGGTTCGACCACACGTCGGCGTGGCTGCACGGCGGGCAAGCGCGCACAGCGGTTGATATCCTCACCCCCGCCTTGAAGGCATCGAGGGGCGTGTCTGTCCCGTCCGGCACAATGAGAATTTCGAGGATTTCATGGATCAGTCGGCTATCGAGGCCGTTACCGAAACAAACGATCGCTCGACGGCCGCTGAGGCGCCTGCCGCGCTGCGCGCCGACCATCGGGCGCCGGACCGGCTGGTGTTACAGCGCGGCATCTTCACCGGCCCGTCGGCGAAGGTGAGCGACGAGCTGTATGCCGTGGTGAAGGGCGGCGCGCACCGGGAACGCCAGACGCTGCGCTTGGACAAGGGCGCGACCGCGCACACCAACACCTACTTCGGCCGGTTCGCCGCCAGCTACTGGCAGCGCTGGACCACCGTCACCGAAGTCCGGGTCACCATGGTGCTCGACGTGGTCGCCAAGGCGAGGATTCGGCTGGTGGCCTCCGACATCGCCGGTCACCGGCGGATCATCGATACCGCGCGGGTCGACGCAGGCGGCCCGGTGACCCTGAGCGCCCCGCTCGACCAGTACGTCGACGGCGGCGCGCTGTGGGTGGAGTTCGACGCCATCGGCGGCGCGCTCGGCATCTCGGAGCTGACCTGGACCGCCGTCGCGCCGGAGCGGGTCCGTCCGGTCGCCATCGCCATCTGCACCTTCAACCGCGCCGCGGACTGCGCCGAGACGGTCGCCGCGCTGGCCTCCGATCCCACCGTGCTGGCCGCCATCGACGCGGTGTACGTCGTCGACCAGGGCACCGACCTGGTCGAGAACCGGCCGCGCTACCAGGAAGTCGTCCCGGTCTTCGGTGAGAAGCTGCGCTACCTGCGCCAGCCGAACCTCGGCGGTGCGGGCGGCTTCACCCGCGGCCTGTACGAGGTGTCCGCGGTGAACGAGCACGCCGACGTCATCCTGATGGACGACGACATCCTCTGCGAACCCGAGACCGTGCTGCGGCTCAACGCGTTCGCCAACCTGACGGTGGAACCGACTCTGGTCGGCGCGCAGATGCTGTTCCTGCTCAACCCCGACTACCTCAACGTCGGCGCCGAGGAGGTGCACCTGCACCGGCTGCGGCACGGCCAGAAGGTGCCGAAGGCGCTGCGCAACACGAGCATGCTGAAGAAGAACCAGGAGCGCCGCGTGGACGCGGGCTACAACGCCTGGTGGACCTGCCTGATCCCGGCCGAGGTGGTCGCGAAGATCGGCCTGCCGATCCCGATCTTCTTCCAGTGGGACGACGTGGAATACGGCGTCCGGGCCCGCGAACACGGTTTCGTCACCGTCACGCTGCCCAACGCCGCGGTGTGGCACGCGGACTTCTACTGGAAGGACTACGACGACTGGGCGCGCTACTTCAGCACGCGCAACTCGCTGATCGTCGGCTCGTTGCACACGGAGCTGGACGGGAAGGAAATCACGCGCAAGCTGTTCCGGGAGATGTCCGAGCAGCTCGTCGCGATGCAGTACGGCCTGGTGCACACCACCTTGCAGGGCATCGAGGACTTCCTGAAGGGGCCGCAGGTATTGCGGGACGGCGGTATCGAAGCGCTGGCCGCGGCGCGCACCAGCCGGGCCGACTACCTCGAGACGATCAAGCACCCGGCCGCGACGCCGCCGGTCCGCTCGGCGGACATCCAATTGCGGCGCGCGGGCGGGGAGCCCAGCCGCGCGTTGCTGGTGCTGGTCAAGCGTGCGATCAATCAGTGGCTGGGCCGCACCCAGCACGGCATCATCGGCGTAACCAGGGAAGACGCCTATTGGTGGCACGTCTCGCTGTTCGACCACGTGGTGGTGACCGACGCCTCGCAGTCCGGTGTCCGGGTGCGCAGGCGCGACAAGGCTCGCGCGCGTCAGCTGCTGCGCCGGATGGTGCGAGTGCTGCGCCGGTTGCGCCGGGAACTGCCCGCTCTGCAGGCGCAGTACCGTGCCGCCATGCCGGAACTGACCAGCCGCGAGAACTGGGAGCGGTTGTACGGGATCGAGGGGCCCGCCGCTCCGCGCCCCTGAGCCGAACCGCGGTGCCCCCGGTGGCGATCAGGACCCTGATCGCTACCGGGGGTATCCGGCCGTATTCGACCGTCAGAGAAAAAGGTCGGTGGTGAGTTCGCCGTCGCCGGGGGTGACGCGGTACTTGTCCAGATCGGTGATGCCGTGGGCGGCCAGCACCTCGTCATCGATGAAGAAGTTGCCGCTGGTCTCCTTGCCGGGTGCGGTGAGCACCAGGTAGGCGGCGTCGGCGTAGATGTCGGGGGTGCGCGAGGTGGAGACCATCTCCTCGCCGCCGAGCAGGTTCTTCACCGCGGCGGTGGCGATGGTGGTGCGCGGCCACAGCGAGTTGACGCCGATGCCGTCGCCCTTGAGTTCCTCGGCCAGCCCCAGCGTGGTCAGCGACATGCCGTACTTGGCGATGGTGTAGCCCAGTGCCATGCCCGCCCACTTCGGGTCCAGGTTCAGCGGCGGGGACAGGGTGAGGATATGCGGGTTGCGCCCCGCCTTCGCCGATTCGCGCAGGTGCGGGATGCTCAGCTTGGACAGCAAGAAGCTGCCCCGGCAGTTGATGTCCTGCATCAGGTCGTATTTCTTCATCGGCAGGGCGTCCGTCGGGGACAGGTCGATCGCGGAGGCGTTGTTCACCACGATGTCGATGCCGCCGAAGCGCTCGACCGTCCGGCGCACCGCCTCGGCCACCGACTCATCGATGCGGACGTCGCCCACGAACGGCAGCACCTGCCCGCCCGCCGCCTCGAGTTCCGCCGCGGCGGTGTGAATGGTGCCGGGCAGCTTGGGGTGCGGCTGATCGGTCTTCGCGATCAGGGTGATGTTGGCGCCGTCGGCCGCGGCCCGCTTGGCGATCTCCAGCCCGATGCCGCGACTGCCGCCGGACATGATCATCGTTCGGCCCGCTAGCGGCTTGGATCCCGGTTCCGTCATGTGAGCTGCTCCTTCGTTTCCGCCGCCGGCGGCAGCCCGCGGCTGTACCCGCTTTGCAGACTAAGCGTAAACCCCGCTCCTATGCAATCAGTTGCATAGGGTGTGCGAAGAGAGGGCACCGGCGCGCCGGTGCCCTCTCCCGGATCAGATCGAGGCGATGACCACGATGTTCAGCAGGAACATCAGTCCGACCAGCGCCCAGACGATGTACAGGAACAACATGCCCGGCGCCTTCTGCGGAACCGGTCCGATCGCGCCGTTGAGGAAGATCACCACGGGCGCCTTGTAGTAGAACCGGGCGGCCTGTCCGTCGGCGATCGGCACGGTCACGTTCGCCGGACCCATGTCGAACAGCCACGGAGTGGCGACCCGGACGTGGTACTGCCCGGGGCCGACCGGAATGTGGTTGGCTCCCCAGCGGGTGTTGGGTACCCGCTGGCCATTGACCAGGATCTTCGGCTTGGTCAGCGCGAGCAGGAACGCCCAGACCGAGTACGAGGCATCGATGGTGATGCCCGGCGGGTCGGCCGGTTGGCCGTAGCCCTGCTGCGGAGCGAACTGCTGCGGCTGCCCGTACGGTTGCGGCTGCCCGAACTGCTGCGGCGCACCGTATGGCTGCGGCTGGCCGTATTGCGGTGCGGGCTGGCCGAATTGGGGCGCGGGCTGCCCGTAGGGCGGCTGACCGACCTGGGGTTGGGCGAGATGCGGTTGGCTCGGATGCTGCCCCGCGGGCGGCGCGTACTGCGCCGGAGCCTGCGGCGGCGGGTACTGACCGACTGGCGGCTGCTGACCGAACGCCGGCTGCCCGGGCCATTGCCCGGGCTGCTGGCCGTGTGGCGGGTACCCGCCTGGTTGACTCATCTATCCCTCCCAGATAGCGAACGATGCGAGGGGCACCCTACCGTGCCCCTCGCTCGATCAGCGCCGCGAGTTCTTCTCCCGGAACATCTTGCGGTGCTGCTTGGTGATGCCCCGCCACACCCGATCGCGTTCGGCTTGCAACCGTTTGTCGGTGCGCGCCTGCATCCACTCGTTCTCCCGCGCCAGCTTGTGGTAGCTGTCGAGTCTGCGCTGGGTGATTTCGCCGTCCTCGATCGCCGCCAGCACAGCGCAGCCCGGCTCGCCCCGGTGCGCGCAGTCACCGAAACGGCACTGAGCGGCAAGGGTTTCGATGTCGCTGAAGGTCTTCTCGATGCCTTCGGTGGCATCCCACAACCCGACACCGCGCAGCCCGGGCGTATCGATCAGGGTGCCGCCCCCCGGCAGCGGGCGCAGTTCCCGGTGCACCGTGGTGTGCCTGCCCTTCTTGTCCGCGTCGCGGACCGCGTTGGTGGCGAAGATCTCCGCGCCGAGCAGCGCGTTGGCGAGGGTCGACTTCCCAGCACCGGAGGGTCCCAGCAGCGCGACGGTGCCGTCGAGCATCGCGGTGAGCACCTCGAGCCCCAGGCCGGTGCTCGCACTCACCGCCAGCACCGCAGCGCCCGGCGCGACGGCACGCAAGTCGTCCAGCGGGAGGTCGGTCGCCGCGTCGGCCTTGGTGAGCAGCACGATCGGCTGGGCGTTGCTCTCCCAGACCAGCGTGAGCATGCGCTCGACGCGCCCGAGGTCCACATCGCCGTCGGCGGCGGTGCAGATCAGGACGGTGTCGACGTTGGCGGCGAGCACCTGGCCCTGCGAGCGGCCGGAGGCCGACGACCGCATGATCGCCGATCGGCGCGGAAGCAGGCCGCGCACCGCCGACGTGGCGTCGATGGTCACCCAGTCGCCGGTGCACAAACCGCTGACCTCGGCATCCGGGCGCGGGCAGCGGGCGCGGGCGAGCCCGTTCGGCGTGGCCACGTCGCATTCACTGCGATCCATGCGGATCACTCGCGCGGGCACGCAGTCTTCCTCGATCATCGAGGCGTAACGGGTGGAAACGGCTTCGGTCCAGCCGTAAGGGACGAGCAGGTCGTAGTCGACCATGGTGGATGGAATCCTTCGTCGGGCGCCGAACCCGACCAGGGTTCAGCGAGCGGAGAGTGAAGTGGAGTTTCGTGTGGCGGCGCGACTGAGATCAGCTCGCCCGGACACGACAATCCGCACGTTCCTCGTCACGGTCCACACCTCCTTCCGCTCGCGTAGTCCACCCACCTTCGCACTTGTCCCCATCGCGCACAACCGAATTTCCGATCGCACGGATTCGGACGGTTCCGCCGGGACGACCCGGCGCCGGCTAGTCGGGTTTGCCGAACTGCTCGTGGCGGCCGAGGGAGCGCAGGTGGAACCATTCGCGCAGGCCGGCCGGATCGCGGCGGGTGACCAGGAAGAACCAGGAAAAGCGAATCCATTCCTGCGGGAGCAGTTTTCGCATGCCCGGCTGCGACATCAGGTAGCCGCGGTTGCGGTAGGTGAAGTAGCGCTTCACCGGATCGTCCGGGTACTGCGTATGCATTCGACCGCCGAGGATCGGCTTGAACTCGGCCGCGCCATTGGGATGCAGGTACGCCGTTTGCAGGCAGGTGCCGAACGGCAGCCCGGAACGCACCAGCCTGCGATGCACCTCGACCTCGTCACCGCGCACGAACAGGCGCAGGTCCGGCACGCCGATCACGTCGACCGCCTGCGCGGAGATCAACGCGCCGTTGAACAGCGAGGCGATGCCGGGCAGGAAGTCCTCGTCGCCGAGTTCCGAGCGCAGCCTGCGCCAGACCACTCCCCGGCGCAGCGGGAAGGCCAGGCGGTCGGGTTCGTCGATATCGCAGACCACGGGCGAGACCTCGACCAGGCCGTGCCGGTTCGCGCAGTCCAACAGGGTGGACAGCACGTCGGGGCCTTCGGGCCTGCCGTCGTCGTCGGCGAGCCACACCCAGTCCGCGCCGATGCTCAGCGCGTGCAGCATGCCGAGCGCGAAACCGCCCGCGCCACCGAGGTTGTGCGCCGAACCCAGGTAGGTGGCCTCCACCGGCTGGTCGCGCACCAGGTCGGCGACCTCCTGTTCGTTGCCGTTGTCGACCACGATCAAGTGATCCACCGGCCGGGACTGGGAGGTGACCACCTTCAGCGACTCGGCGAGCAACTCGCGGCGCTTGTGGGTGACGACGACAGCCACGACGCGCGGCTGCGAATCGTTGTCCTTCGCAGCGTGTTTCGCCGCCGGCGAGGAGGCGGAGGCGTCGAGCTCGGCGGCCTGCTCCGGCGCGGAGCCGATCCGGGCCTGCGCCCCTTCGTCGATCGGGGTGTCCTGCCCGGTCGGCTCACTCATGCCTGATTCTTCTCCAATTCTCGTTCGGTCGCACCGGCCCGTTCGGCTTCCATTTCGCGCAGCACCGTCGCGACGTGATTCCCCGCCTCCGGCCCCTCATAGGCTCGCACCACTTCTTCGATGCCGCCACGCAAGCGGATCTGGCCGTGATCGATCCACAGCGCCGTATCGCACAACTGCGCGAGGAATTCGTTGGAATGGCTGGCGAAGACCAGGATGCCCGAACGCGCCACCAACGACTGCAACCGCAGCCGGGCCTTCTTCATGAATTCCGCGTCCACCGCGCCGATGCCCTCGTCGAGCAGCAGGATCTCCGGATCGATCGAGGTGACCACGCCCATGGCCAGGCGCACCCGCATACCGGTGGAATAGGTGCGCAGCGGCATGGACAGGTATTCGCCGAGCTCGGTGAAATCGGCGATCTCATCGATCTTCGACAGCATCTGCTTGCGCGTCTGCCCGAGGAACAGGCCGCGGATGATGATGTTCTCGTAGCCGGAGATCTCCGGATCCATGCCGACGCCGAGGTCGAACACCGGCGCGACCCGCCCGCGGATGCGCGCGCTGCCGCGCGAGGGCTCGTAGATACCGGAGAGCAGACGCAGCAGCGTCGACTTGCCCGCGCCGTTGTGCCCGACCAGGCCGACCCGGTCGCCTTCCCGCAACGAGAGATTGATGTCACGGAGGGCCTCGACCACGACGACGTCGGACTGATTGCGTCCGATCGCGCCGCCCGCCTTACCGAGAAACGCCTTTTTCAGCGACCGCGATTTGGCGTCGAAGATCGGGAATTCGACCCACGCCTCCTGGGTCTCGATACTCACACGACTCATCGGGGCGCTCCTATACCCAGTACGGTACGCGCGAACGGTACTGCTTCATGGCGAAGATCGCCACGATCCAGCCGACCAGCGTGATCGCGCCGACGATCACCCAGTGGCGCAGTGCCTGCGGCTCGCCGAGCAGGGGCGCCCGGACGATTTCGAGATAGTGGAACGTCGGCACGATTTCGGCCAATTTCGCGCGGTCTCCGTTGCCGATCTGCGATTCCAAGGTCTTGGTCGTCCACATGACCGGCGTCAGCACGAACAGCATCAGCGTGGTGCTGCCGAGAATCGGCGCGATATCGCGGTAGCGGGTGCTGAAGATGCCGAACACGATCGACACCCACATGGAATTGAGGAAGATCAGCAGGATCGCCGGGATCGCCATCAGACTGGCCACGCCGAGGTGGCGCCAGACGCCGAACGCCGCGAGCATCACCAGGTAGATGACCATGTTGTGGGCGAAGAACAGCAGCTGCCGCCACACCAGCCGGTAGACGTGCACGCTCAGCGCGGAGGGAAGCTGTTTGATCAGGCCCTCGTTGGCGATGAAGACCTCCGAGCCCTCCAGGATGCTCGCGCTGATCACGTTCCAGATGATCAGTCCGACCGTCACGTACGGCAGGTACTCGCGCAGCGGCTGGCCGAGCAGGGCCGCGTACAGCACGCCCATCGCGATGGCCTGCAAGCCGGTGGCGATGGTGATCCAGAACGGGCCGAGCACCGAACGGCGGTAGCGCTGCTTGATGTCCTGCCAGCCCAGCGACAGCCACAGTTCGCGCTGGGCGAACCCGCCCGCGAAATCCTGGAACGCGCGCCGGAACGTCTGGGAGTCCGGCACGATCTTCGCCATGGTGGCGCCGGCGTGCAGGGTCTGCGCCTCCGGCGTGGCCGCGCTCACCGCAGACTCCCGCGAGTCGTCGGAGGGCGTCGTGTGCTCGGCCGGGGAGGTCGGCGAACTGTCATCGGAACGCGCTTGGTCATCGGAACCAACTGAGCTCTCTTCAGGACGCACCGAACCCGGATCGGGGACCGAGTCGGAGCGAGCGGCAGCGGCGGGCACGGTGCACGAGACTACCCCTGCGGCATCCCGCCACCGCGCGGCACACGCGCGTCGACGGTCTCACAGGTATTGGCCGGAACCGCCGGTGACGTGACCGGTCTGGCCGCCGCGCGGGTCGGCGGCGTGGATGCCGGGCGGCAACGCGCCCTGCCGCATCTGTTCCAGCTGCGCGCGTGCGGCCATCTGCTGGGCGAACAGCGCGGTCTGGATGCCGTGGAAAAGACCCTCCAGCCAGCCGACCAGCTGTGCCTGCGCGATCCGCAGCTCGGCGTCGGTCGGCGCGCCGTCGTCGGTGAACGGCAGGGTGAGCCGTTCGAGCTCCTCCCGCAGTTCGGGGGCCAGGCCTTGCTCCAGCTCCCGCACCGAGGACTTGTGGATCTCCTTGAGACGGTTGCGGCTGGCCTCGTCCAGCGGGGCCGCCCGCACCTCCTCGAGCAGTTGCTTGATCATGGTGCCGATCCGCATCACCTTCGCGGGCTGCTCGACCATGTCGGCGAGGGATTCGCCGGAGTCGTCGCGGTCGGCCGACTTGTCCTCGGCACTGTCGTCGGTCACCACCTGCGCGGTGAAGGGCGCCTCCGAGCCGGCCGCCGCCGGAATGGCCAACGGCCTGCCGTCGGGTCCGACAACGACGATGTGGTCCGGTGCCTCATCCGAGTGCGTCATGGTCCCTATCATGTCGTGTTCGCTTCGAACGCGCTAAGCCGGTGGTCCCCGGCCGGGGACGTCGGCGGGGTGCGGCGCGCGTCGCCGGTCGACGCCGCCGGAGGTGGCCGGCGTTCTATTCTGTTCGGGTCGTGTGGTTCGGATTTGTCGAAAGTCGGTCACCATGCTGAGTCCCAGGTCGCTGTGCTCCCGCCACGATGTGGAGGGGAACGCGGTTACACAGGCTCGCCCGCTGCCCTTAGAGTGGCCAGCATGACTTACGACGTCGCGAGGGTTCGGGGCCTGATACCGTCCCTGGGCGACGGCTGGATCCATCTCGACCCGCAATCGGGCATGCTGGTTCCGGACGCGGTATCCCGCGCCGTATCGACGGGTTTTCGAACCTCTTCCTTTTCCCATATCGGCCGCAACGGCGCCGCCGTGCGCAGCGCGGCGATTCTGGACGCCGCCCGCGAGGCGGTGGCCGACCTGGTCGGCGGCGACCCGGCGGGTGTGGTGCTGGGCCCCGACCGCGCGGTCCTGCTGGCCTGGCTCGCCGAATCGCTGAGTTCGCGCCTCGGCCTCGGCACCGGCATCGTGCTGTCCCGGCTGGACGACGAGGCCAACGTGGCGCCCTGGCTGCGCATCGCCAACCGCTACGGCGCGCACGTGCGCTGGGCCGAGGTGGAGATCGAGACCTGTGAGATGCCGTCCTGGCAGTTCGAGGAACTGATCGGGCCCACCGCGCGACTGGTCGCGCTCACCGCAGCCTCGCCGATCGTCGGCTCGGCGCCCGCCGTGCGGGTGGCCGCGGACCGGGTGCACGAGGTGGGCGGCCTGCTGGTGGCCGACGCGTTCGGCGCCGCGCCCTACGCCCTGATCGACATCGATGAGCTGAACGCCGACGTCGTCGCGCTGAGCGCACCGGCATGGGGCGGTCCGCAGATCGGCGCGCTGGTCTTCCGCGACCCCGCGTTCCTGGACCGGATCCCGTCCATGTCGCTGAACCCCTATGCGAAGGGCGCGGAACGACTGGAGGTCGGCGGACACCAATACGCGCTGCTGGCGGGCCTGACCACTTCCATCGACTTCCTGGCCGGACTGGACGAGCGGGCGCACGGCACCCGGCGGGAGCGGCTGGAGATGTCGATCACCTCGCTGCAGGACTACCATGACCAGCTCTTCGAGCACTTGATGAGCATGCTGGACTCGATCCCCAGCCTCACCGTGATCGGCCGCGCGTCCACCCGCATTCCCACGGTCAGCTTCACCCTCGCGGGCATGCAGGCGGAGAAGGTCGCGGCCAAGCTCGCCGACAACCGGATCGGCACGGTGAGCGGCGTACACGGCGGCAGCAGGCTACTGGACGCGCTGGGCGTCAACGACGAGGGCGGCGCGGTGACCATCGGCCTCGCGCCCTACACCACCAAGTTCGAGATCGATCAGCTGGGCAGGGCCCTGCTGGCACTGGAGTGAGCGGCGCCGCCGCGCTCAGAGTTCCCGCACCCGCAGCACCACCTTGCCGAACGCTTCGCCGGAGTCCAGCAGCCGGTGCGCTTCGGCGGCCTCCTCGATCGGCAGTTCGGCAGCGATGACCGGCGCCACCGTGCCGTCGGCGAGCAACGGCCACAACCGCCTGCGCACCTCGGCGACGATCTCGGCCTTACTGCCGACGCCGGTGGCCGGGCGCGCGCGCACGTTCGTGGCGTGGACCGTGCCCCATTTGCGCAGCAGCGCGCCCAGGTTCAGCTCGGCGCTCACGCCACCCTGCATGCCGATCACCACGAGGCGGCCGTGCTCGGCCAGCGCCTCGACGTTGCGTCCCAGGTAGGCCGCGCCCATGATGTCGAGGATCACGTCCGCGCCGGGGCTGCCCGCGCCCGACCGCTCGGCGCGCACAGCGGCGACGAAATCGTCTTCTCTGTAGTTGATCAGCACGTCCGCCCCGAGTTCCGCGCAGCGCGCCAGCTTCTCGGCCGAACCGGCGGTCACCGCGACGCGCGCGCCGAGAGCCTTGGCCACCTGGATTGCGTGCGTGCCGATCCCGCTGCCGCCGCCGTGGATCAACACCAGCTGGTTGGCTCGCAGACCGGCCGTCATCACCAGGTTCGACCACACTGTCGCCGCTGCTTCGGGCAGCCCGGCCGCCGCGCCCAAGTCGAGGGCGTCGGGAACCGGAAGCACCTGGGTGGCGGGCACCACGACCCGTTCGGCGTAACCGCCACCGGAAAGCAGCGCACAGACCCGGTCGCCGACCGCCCACTCCCGCACGCCGTCCCCGAGTTCCGCGATTTCGCCCGAGCACTCGAGTCCCAGCAGCGGGCTGGCGCCGGGTGGGGGCGGATAGTAGCCCTGACGCTGCAAGAGATCGGCGCGGTTGACGCCCGCCGCGGCCACCTCGATCAGCACTTCGCCGTGTCCGGGCTCGGGATCGGGCACCTCCGTCGAGACCATGACCTCGGGTCCGCCGAAACCTCTCAGATCTATCGCACGCACCGTGCCATAGTGCTCCGCGCGGACCGACGGCTGCGCGCTGCCCCCCTTCGAGGCCGCAGCCGCTGCCGCAATTCGGCAAGCTGCCTGCGGTGACCGGCGGCACGGACTACCGTTCCGGTGGTGAGCGGCGGCTTCATCGATTTTCAGAACGAGATCTATCTGGGCGGACTGGGTGGCATGCGACCCGAATTGCCCATGACCGCCGCGGGTTTGGAGGCGCTGGCGCGGGAGCGGCTGGATCCGGCCGCCTTCGCCTACGTCGCGGGCAGCGCGTCCGCGGAGCGCACCGCCGCCGCCAACCGTTCGGCCTTCGAGCGCTACCGTCTCCTGCCGCGGATGCTGCGCGGCTCCACCGGGCCCGGCGCCCGCGATCTGTCGGTGGAGGTGCTCGGCACGAAGCTGGCCGCGCCTGTGCTCACCGCGCCGATCGGGGTGCTCGAACTGCTGCACGAGCGCGGCGAGGTGATCGTGGCCGAGGTGACCGAGGAGCTGGGCATCGGTACGGTGCTGTCCACCGCGGCCTCGTCGACCATCGAAGACGTCGGCGCGGCGGCGGGCGCGTGGTGGTATCAGCTGTACTGGCCCGCGGACGACGAGCTGGCCTGCTCCTTCGTGCGGCGCGCCGAACAGGCCGGGGCCTCGGCGATCGTGGTCACCGTCGACACTCCGACCCTCGGGTGGCGGCCGCGCGACCTGGAGCAGGCGCACCTGCCGTTCCTGGCCGGTAAAGGCATCGCCAACTACCTGTCCGATCCGGTGTTCCGGGCCAAGCTGCCCGCGGCGCCGGAGGAGAGCGAGGATGCGATGCGCACGGCCATCCTCACCTGGGCCGGACTGTTCGGCAACCACACGCTGCGGCCCGCCGATCTGGCACGTCTGCGCGAGTGGACCGATCTGCCGATCGCCGTGAAGGGCATCCTGCATCCCGACGACGCGCGCCAGGTGGTGGATGCCGGCGCCGAGGCGGTGGTGGTCAGCAATCACGGCGGCCGCCAGGTGGACGGCTCGATCGCGGCGCTCGACGCGCTGCCCGCGGTGGCCGCCACTATCGGCGACCGGGCCGACGTGCTGTTCGATTCCGGTCTGCGCACCGGCTCGGATGTGCTCGTCGCGCTGGCTCTGGGCGCGAAGGCGGTGCTCTACGGGCGGCCGTGGGCTTATGGCCTCGGTTTGGCGGGCGCGGCAGGGGCGCGGCACGCGCTGCGGGTGCTGCTCGCGGACTTCGACTCCGCGCTGGGCCTGTCGGGGTGCGCGAACCCGGCCGCGGTGAGTCGCGCACTGTTGTCCACGGTGCGCTGACCTGCGATACCCGCTCATTTTCGCAGTTCGCCGCGCATAGAATGGCCATCGTGCATCCCGAACCGAGCGGTCGCGTCCTGGCCGAGCCCCGCTGGCTCACCCCGGCACAGCAGCGCGCCTGGCGCGCCTACATGGACGGCCACCAGCGCCTGATGACGGCGCTGAATCGGCAATTACAGCGCGACAGTGACCTGACCGTCGCCGAATACCGGATCCTGGTGCTGCTGTCCGAAGCCCCCGACCACTCGCTGCGGATGAGCGAGCTGGCCGACGGCGTGCTGTCCTCGCGCAGCAAGCTGACCCATCAGATCCGGCGGCTGGAAGCCCAGCGGATGGTCCGGCGCAACACCTGTCTGGAGGACGGCCGCGGCGTGCTCGCCGAACTCACCGAGGAGGGCATGCGCCGCCTGGAAGCCGCGGCCCCCGGCCACGTCGAAGCCGTGCGCCGCCACTTCATCGACCTGCTGGCTCCGGCCCAGCTCGAGGTGATCGGCGAGGTCTTCGGCCGCGTCGACGAGGAAATCGGCAAGCGGTCCGGCTGAGAAGTCCGCTACGATCAGGTCCCTGGAGACGTGGCAGAGCGGCCGAATGCACTCGCCTTGAAAGCGAGCGTCGCGAGAGCGACCGGGGGTTCAAATCCCTCCGTCTCCGCTCCACTCGTAGCCTTTCCATGCTCATGGAAAGTGTTTTGTGGGGGTGCAACCCTCACTCCCCGCCCGGCGGGCTTCGCCCCCGGACCCCCTCCTACGGTCGGGCCCACCATGGTTCGCATGCCGTCGCGTCGAGGCCGCTGCACTCGTGCGGGCAGGGCTGGCACGGCTAGCTTTTTCGACCGTCCATGCATAGGATGGTCGCCGGGAAAGGGGGATTACGCAACTGTATTCACGATCGTTCGGCTGTCACACAGGGGTTGTGATCGGTCGTCGATGAGAAGTCGGGCCTGTTTCAGGCAGTTGCGGTGGGGGCGGATTCTGGCAATCGGCGGTCTTTCGCTGGGCAGTCGGACCGGTGGTCACTGTGGCAAGTGCCTGATTCGCATTGATATAACTCGTATGTTCGGGGAGGAATCATGACCACCCTTCGCAAGAAGGTTTCATTTGTCATTGCCGCTGCGGCGGTTGTCACCGGGTCGTTGGCGTTCGCGGCGCCGAGTGCCAACGCATATCCCACTCACATCCCGTGTGATAAAGCGCATGCGAACTGGACGTCGTACGACGGCCCCGGATACAGCGGTCAAGGCTGGGTGTGCACCTACAACGATCGAGAAGGCTGGCACTGGCAGCGCACGTGATAGAGCGGGTCACAGCGCCCCGTCCACGACGAACTGCCTCCGGACGAAGTTCGGCCGGATGTCCAGGTCGGGCGGGTCGTAGTAGCGGTGGAAGGTGGGGGTCAGCCCGGAGGAAATGGGCGGGTTGATCCAGGACCAGTCGGTGGGGCAGGCGCGGCCCGCGGCTTCCTCGCGCTTGACGTGATCGCAGAACTGCTTGGCCACGGTGTGGTGGTCGACCATGTACACGCCCGCCTTCCGGAAGCTGTGCAGCACCGCGCGGTTGAGTTCGACCAGGGCCTGATCCCGCCACAGGCTGCGCTCGGACCTGGTGTCCAGGCACATCATCTCCGCGATCAGCGGGAGCATGTTGTAGCGGTTGGTGTCGCTGAGATTGCGAGCACCGATCTCCGCGCCCAGATACCAGCCGTTGAACGGGGCGAACGGATATGTCATGCCGCCGATCTCCAGGTTCATGTCGGACACCGCGGGCAGCGCGTGCCAGCGCAGTCCCAGCCCGGCGAACCACTCGAACTCGGGGTGCTCGAGTTCCACCTCGCGCGCGAGTTCGGGCGGGATGTCGAACCAGCGAATCGGCTCGTCCGGCGTGCTGATCAACAGCGGGAGTATGTCGAAAGGCGTTCCGGCGCCGCGCCATCCCAGCCGCATGGCGAATTCGGTGAGTTCCACATTGGCGGCGTCGCCGGTGACCGTGCCGTCCCCGTTGCGGTAGCCCGCGTAGCGGATGATCTGCGGGCTGACGATGCGGAACTCGCGACCGTCCGGTTGCCGCGGCGGGCCGACGGTGATCATCGACTGGATGGCGCCACCGTTGGTGGCCATGTGCAGGTGCTGCCAGCAGACCTCGGCCAGCTCACCCGCCGAGCGCACGCGCCGGGCGTCGAGCAATTTCAGCGAGCGCCAATGTTTGCGACCCACGCACCGGGCGTGATTACGCCAGGCGAGCTTGGCGCCGATCAAGATTTCCTCGGCGGTCTGGAGATAGCCGCCGGTCTGTTCGAGCTGTTCCAGCGCGCCACGCCTGCGCTGGGGGTTCAGATGCCCAAGTTCGGGCAGCCGGAAGAACTCGTCGCACTCCCGCATCCGGCGTTGCAGATCGGACCCGAAAGGCTGCGGATTCGATTCGTTCTCGATCGAGGAGACTGACACTGGATTCACGGTTTTCTCCGGTCGGGCATAGTTGCGGTGCTGAAACAATCGAGTCGAGCGAAAATCAGTGCGCGAGCGTGGCGGTCACCGGCGGTGTCGCGGGCAGCCCACCAAGGCGTTCGGAACAGATGCCACGAAATAGCCTCTGTTCGACAATTAACTGAACTACCGATGGGCTGTCGCGAGTGCGAACCGAGCGGCCGGTCTGCTCGTTTTGCCCGAGTTCAGCCCGGTGACCTCGACGCCAGTGCGATGGATACGCGATCATGCCCGTCCTAGTTCGATACCCGGAAAAGGACCGACGCTCAGCGTACGGCGGGTGTGCTGACGGTGTGCCGTGATTTGCTGGATTTGCTGGATCGCCCCAAGGCAGGCAGTGCGATCAGCGGTGTCGAGTATCGTTGACACGAATCGCTTTTCGAGGGTGGAGGGGTTCGCTCGTGCGCAGTGTCACCGGTATGGCGGCCACCGTGGTCACACTTCATATCCTCGGTTGGGGCACGCTTTTGCTGTTCGTGGCGCCGGGGCAGTATGTGCTCGAGGGTGCCGTCTTCGGTGTCGGTCTCGGGGTGACGGCGTACACACTCGGCATGCGGCACGCGTTCGACGCCGACCATATCGCCGCGATCGACAACACGACGCGGAAACTGGTGGACGGTTCGTACATGAGCTTCGCCTACGACTGGGCCTTCGCCAAGCCGGTGCGCAAGATCTACTACAACCTGGTGATCACCGGGCTGTCGGTCGCGCTGGCGCTGCTGATCGGCGGGCAGGAGATCGTCTCGATCGTCGCCGAGAGGCTCGAAGTCTCATCCGGCATCGTGGCCTGGATCGGCAATCTCGACCTGGGTGGTCTCGGCTACATCATCGTGGGCCTGTTCGTGCTCACTTGGGCGGTCGCTATCGCGGTGTGGCGCTTCGCCGGACTGGAGCGGCGCTGGCGGGACGGATTGGCCGCACGATGAGCGCCGCGCGCCGACCTCGACACGGTGATGGCCTGCCACCCACCCTCGGGGGCTCTGGCAGGATGGGTCGCATGCTGTCTCGGCGGGGCGTGCGGCGTTGGGTCTCCAGCGTCCTGATAAGCGCCGCACTTGTCTCCGGTGCGGTGGGGTTCGGCGCCCCGCAGGTCATTGCGGCGCCCGGGAAGCCTCCACCGGTGAACAGCGGGTCCTCGGATGGTCCCGGCCCGGCCGAGCCGACAAGTAAGCAACCCTCCACCCCGCGGATCGAGCGCGTCGAACCGATCAACGATCGGTGGCTGCGGGTCTTCGTCGCCTCGCCCGCGATGAGCCGGGTGGTCGAGGTGCAGGTACTGCTTCCGCGCGACCAGTCGCGTCCGCGCCCGACGGTGTACATGCTCGACGGGCGCAGCGCGAGCCCCGACAGCAACAACTGGACCGAACTCGGGCACGCGGACCGCTTCTACGCGGACAAGGACGTCAACGTGGTGCTCACCGTCGGCGGTCCGGCCAGTTTCTACACCGACTGGCAGCAGCCCGACCCGGTGCTCGGCACCAACAAGTGGGAGACGTTCCTGGCCAAGGAATTGCCCCCGCTGATCGACGCCCAGTTCGACGGCAACGGCACCAACGCGGTCATGGGCGTCTCGATGGGCGCGGAGGCCGCGATGATGCTGGCGTTCCGTCAGCCGGCCCTGTACAAGGCGATCGCGGCGCACAGCGGCTGCTTCTCGATGGGCACCGACATCGGCCAGGCGCAGGCGCGGGCAGTGGTGGCCACCTACATGGGCGAGCCGGACAACATGTTCGGCAAGCAGGACGATCCGGCCTGGCTGGCGCACGACGTCACCCTGCACGCGGACGCGTTGCGGGGCAAGACGATCTACCTGTCGGTCGGCAGTGGTCTGCCCGGTGTGCACGACGTGCCCGGAACCCCGAACGTCGACCTCCCGAGCGCCATCACGTTCGGCGGCCCGCTGGAGGCCGCGACCAATGCCTGCACCCGGCGGCTCACCGACCGGCTGCGGACCCTCGGCATTCCGGTCACCGCGCACTTCCGGGCCACCGGCACGCACTCCTGGCCGTACTGGGCGGACGAGCTGGCCTTGTCCTGGCCGACGATCGCGCCCGCGATCGGCGTCCGCTAACCCAGGAACCGCGCGAGCACCTCCGGCGCACCGGCGAAGCTCAGGAACAGATCGTTCTCGTGCGGGTCGCCTATGGTGACGCGCACCCCATCGGCCCCGTACGGCCGCACCAGCACCCCGGCGGCCGCGCTGGCCTCGCCGAATTCGGCGCTGCGCGCGCCCAGCGGCAGCCAGACGAAGTTCGCCTCGCTCGGCGGCACGGCGTACCCGGCGGCGACCAGCGCGTCGCGCACCCGTTCGCGTTCGGTGACCAGAAGGCCGGTGCGATCCAGCAATTCGTGGCGGGCCTCGAGCGACGCGATCGCCGCCGCCTGCGCGAGCCGGTTCACGCTGAACGGGATGTGCACCTTCAGCAGCGCCGTGATCACGGCCGGGTCGCCCACCGCGTAGCCCACGCGCAGCCCGGCCAGCCCGTATGCCTTGGAGAAGGTGCGCAGCACAACCACATTGGGCCGGGTGCGGCCGATCTCGACGCCGTCGGGGTGATCGGCCAGCCGCACGTATTCGTAGTACGCCTCGTCCAGCACCACCAGCACGTGTGACGGCACCGCGTCCAGGAACCGGACCAGCTCGGCCTTGCCGACGGCGGTACCGGTCGGGTTGTTCGGATTGCAGACGAAGATCAACTTGGTCCGCTCGGTGACGGCGGCGGCCAGCGCGTCCAGATCGTGCACCTGACCCGCCGTCAACGGCACCTGCACGGCCGTGGCGTTGCCCACCTTGGTGACGATCGGGTACGCCTCGAACGAGCGCCAGGCGAACAGCACCTCGTCCGACGGCGACGCGCAGGTGATCTGCACCAGCTCCTGGCACAGTGCGACGCTGCCACAGCCCACCGCGACATTCTCGAAGCCGACCCCGAGGAACTCGGCCAGCGCCGTACGCAGCTCCGTGACCTGATTGTCCGGATACCGGTGGGCCAGCTCGGCCGCCTCGGCGATGGCTTTGGCCGCCGCGGGCAGCGGAGGGACGGTCGTCTCGTTGCTGGCCAGCTTGACCGCGCCGGGATTGCTGCGGCCGGGGGTGTACGCCGGGATCGATTCGAGGTCCGGCCGGATCTGCGCTGTCACACTCCAACCCTATCCGCGCCGGTGGAGGGGCCCGGCGGCGTACCGGAAATTCTCTGGGCTATAGGCCCCCACGTGCAATTTCTACCGAAGATCAGCAACTCGCCCTACGCTGGTTTCATGTCGGGCACCTACGACGATATGGCCCCGCTGCGGGGTAGCGACCAGGAAGACGAGCGGCCGGCCAGCGGTGGGCAGGTGCCCATCACGGTGGTGGAGCCAGAGGGAAACGCCCGCGGCGGAATCGTGCTGCTGCACGAGTCCGGCGAGTTCACCGGCGCGTTACGCGACCTGATGGACGCACTGGCGGGCGAGGGGTGGACGGTTGTCGCGCCCAAACTTTTCCACCGGGGAGGCGGCCAACCGGGCGGCGGAGTCTTCGGTGACGAGCTGTTCGAAGACTTCGACGCCTGCTTCGACTGGCTCACCCGGCGCGGAGTGTTCCCCGACACCATCGGCGTGCTCGGGTTCGACACCGCGGGCACCGCCGCGTTCCTGGTCGCGACCAATCGTCCGATCGGCGCCGCGGTGAGCGTCGCGGCGCCCGGCATCACCGAGCCGCTCACCGACCAGGCCGACGCCCTGGTGCGCGCCGCCCCGCATCTGCAGGCTCCGTGGCTCGGCCTGTTCGGCGTGGACGACCCGGCCACCCCGCCCGCCCAGGTCGACGAACTCCGCGACGCGACCGCTCGCGCCGCCGTCGCCAGCCTGGTCGTCACCTACCCCGGCCTGCACCACCGCGCCGACACCTCGGAGGCGGACGACGGTGACGAAGCCGTCGATTCGCAGACCAGAATCTTCGACTGGTTCGACAGTAACCTGCGCTGACCAGCCGTTTTGTGATCTGGACGGTAGCTCCTGTAACCTTTTGGCTCGGCGGTTCGAAAGGACCGGTGCCCTCGGAAGAGAAGGCTCCAGGAGGCGTGCCAGAGCGGCCGAATGGGACTCACTGCTAATGAGTTGTCCCTTCACGGGGACCGGAGGTTCAAATCCTCTCGCCTCCGCCACACCCGGGAAACCGGGCACAACTGAATAACACCTGCGCCCGTAGCTCAACGGATAGAGCATCTGACTACGGATCAGAAGGTTAGGGGTTCGAATCCCTTCGGGCGCACAGAGGTAGAAGGCCCCTCCGGTATCAGCGGAGGGGCCTTCTCGCATCTCTGACGACACCTATTGACGACGTTCTCACTCGAACGGCGCGTCCATACCCCTCGCCGCGTCGTGCTGCACGACGTCGAGGACATTCACAGAGGTGCCCGTCGTCAGGTGACCGAGCTGAGGCGCAGGCCCCGCCACTTCGTCTCCACGAAGGGCGGGGCGTCGCGTGAAGGCGGACGCCGATGCCACGGATCTGCGCCCCCGCCCGACGTGGGCGGGTCAGGCGCATCTTGTGCGTACGTCTAGGAATAGTTGTCCAGCATCTCGGTGGACCACCGGGCCTGCCGGATCTCTCCCCGTGGACCGAGTTGCGCGAACCAGGGCTTGATGTCCAGCACGGGTGTGCCGTCCACCGCGTCCAGCTCGGCCACGTGCAAGTCCAGGCCGTCCACTCGGAGCAGGCGAGCACGAGATACTCCGAGCCAGTTGATGCGCGGCATGTCTCGATGCGCGAAGATGCCGACCTCCGGCGACGTCGCGTTACCCCGGATATCGGACCCACCGAGACCCAAGTCCGTCGGATCGGTCAACCGGAACCGGAACACGATCTCGAGGTGACTGAACTCCTCCAAGCCTTGCACCGACTTCACCGTGAACCGGCGATCGTCTATGCGGATGATCGCTTCGGTACCGCCCCAGTGATCGTCCATAGCTTCGCGGCGACCACCGACGACATGGGCAACCGGCGCTACTTCGAACACTTCGTCTGCCATACGACCTTGTCCTACTTCCCATTGGCGGCTAGTACTCTGCTGCGTGCTCGTGCTCTCACGTAAACCAGCCACAGGGTGGCCCGAGGCCCGGTGCCGAAGTGCGACCCGACCGCGAATGTTCGCGTAGCGCAGGTCTGCTCGGCGAGATTGTCACGTCGTGGTCCGGTGCGGCCTATCGGTTCCCGCTGCTTCCGGCGGTGGGTTCCGTGCGGGTCAACGGAGGAGATATCTGGTTGAGGGCCTCGAAGACGAGCGGAAACGCGTACTGCGACACCAGGTCGGCCGAACCGGACGTACAGAAACTGTTGATCAGCGGGATCGCGATCTTCTCGACCGTGGCATGCAGCGCGTGCAGGTCGATCCCGTCGATGCTCGCGGTATACGTCTGACGGTAGCGGGCATGTGCTGCGCCGGTGTTGCGCAAGGCATTCGGATGCCACTCCAGCATCGGCTTGACGGGGGAGTCGTCGGGAATGCTCTGCTGCCAGGTCCGTGGATCGGCCGGAAAGCGGTCGGGGTCGTTGAGGATGCGCAGTGCGGTGCGGTATCCGATCACCAGAGTGGCGGGCACATTCGGCGCCAACTCCATCGGTACCAGCGAGCCGTGTCGGCTGCGCATCTGGCGGTAACCGCTGTGCGGATCAGCGACGAACTTCCGGCTACGCAGACAGACTTGAGGTGTGTTGGCGTTGATAGGAGATCCCTGGACCGGACAGGTTCGGGCAGCCGTGGGTCGGGGCCCGGGTACCGAGGAGTTTGCTGTGGTCATAGACGTGACTCCAGGCGAGGGAACAGGAATCCGGCGAGGGTGATCGGTGAGCGCAGGCACGTGGGTGGTTCACGCGCGCCGACTTCTCCGTGCCTTCGTTGCAAACATCACGCTAGCTTGCCCGAGCGGCCGAACCTACTGTCGGAAACGACAGATTCGGTACTGAAACCGACATAAATGGCGGCCGCTACAAAGCGCTCTCTTCGGACGATGCCGCGGCGGGGCGCCACTCGTGGGGTTACTTCCAGGCCGGGAGGGGAGGCAGGTCGCCGGTGAGATCAGAACCGGCGCCGCGGCCGAGGAGCCAAGCGGCGAGGGATGAGGCCGGGCCGGAGATGGTGTGGGTGGGCGAGGCGGTTCCGATGGTGGCGGTGTAGTCGGAGTCCGTGGCGCGAAGGGTGAACGGTTCGAGTGGGGTGTCGGCGGTGAGACGGGTGAGGTCGGCGGTGGCCTGCGGGAGGATGCGGGCGACGAAGGGGGCGGGCCAATCGGAGGGAAGATAACCCGTGTTCAGGTCGACGTGGTGAATCTCGACCTCTTGCAGGCGCATCCAAAGGACTTCGGCCGCTGGGATCGGGCGGCCCTGCCGGGTGCGCACCTGTGCTCGCCAAGCGTCGTCGGTGAGTGAGCGGGCGAGGGCGAGGAAACGGGTGGTGGCGGCCGCGTTGTCGGCGAGGTGTTCGGGCAGTGGGCGGGACGCGCCCGCCTCGATGTCGTGATCACGCAGGAAAGTGCTGGCGTACTGCGGGATCTCGATGCCGGTGTGGGCCCACAGCAGCAGGTTCAGCAGGCTGTCGGCGTTGCGGGCGAGATGGGCCAGGACGTGGCCGCGGGTCCAGCCGGGCAGCGCGGATGGTTCGGTGACGGCGCGCTCGTCGAGGCCGCGGATGGTGTCGAGCAGGCGAGTGGTCGCCTCGGCGACGGTGTCGAGTTGCACGGGGGTCTGCGAGGCGGTGGTCACGGTTTCGACCCTAGCGAGCGGGAACCCGGCTCGCCGCCATCGACGGGCCGGGTTCGACCGAGCCTCGCCTAGCCGCCGACGATCGCGTCGGCTTCGATCTCGACCAGCAGGGCGGGGGTGATCAGAGCCTTGATCTCGTACATGGCCGTCGCGGGACGGATCGCGCCGAACGCCTCCGCGTGCGCTTCGGCGACCTCGGGCCAGCGCGCGATATCGGTGACGAAGATGCGGGTGCGCACCACGTCGGCCAGGCTCGCGCCCGCCTCCTCCAGCGCGGAGGCGACGCGTCGCAGGGTTTCCCTGGTCTGCTCGCCGATGTCGTCGCCGCCGACCGCCGTGCCGCCGGGGGCCGAAGCGGTGGTGCCGCTGACCGCGATGACATTGCCGAGCCGGACCGCCCGCGAGTAGCCGACGATGTCTTCGAACTCCGAACCCGAGGAGATGTTCACGCGATCACTCATGCGCGAAAGCATCGCACGGCGCTCGGCGCGGTCATATGCCGGACAGTCGAGTGCGCGGCGCTCGGCGGTGGAACCCGAATCGGTGCCGGGATGTACAGGGCGTTGCGACGGCGACCCAGCAGTGCAGCGGTCAGTGCGGCGGGGTGCATGCCCTGGTTTGCTGGGTGCGCTAGGTAGGGCGACGACCACGACGTCACGGTCGTGCTGCTGCGCTGACTCGCAATCTGTTCGGCTCGGCCCGATCCCGGCCCTCCGCGAGCACCGCTACGGCCAAGGCGATCAACCACAGCGACATCGCGCCGACCTGGATCCGCTGCGCTATCCCGAGGGCGTGATTCCCCGGCAGGTGGTCGGCCACCAGCATCCATGCCGTCGCCAGCGCACCGATCACCAGCACGACCAGGCCGAATTCGCGCAGCACTCGCCAGCGCCGATAGCGGAACGCGGCGAGGCCGAAAGCGAGCGCGGCCACCGCGATCGAGGTCACCGCCAATGTGCTCGTCAGGGCGTGCGGCTGATGCAGCTGTGGGAACAGTTCGCGTGAACCCCCGCACCCGCGCTCACCGGGAGCGCAGTCGCGCAGCGGTAGCAGGACGTCGGCGATGGTCGCCGCCCCGAAGCAGAACAGCGCGATCCAACCGGTCGTGGTCAGCTTGCGGCGGGGAAACAACAGAAGTCCGGCGAGCGCGGCAGTTGTCAGCGTGGCCCCGACGATCAGGTCCGCTGTCGCGAACACCTCGCGGTACGGCTTTCCTTCCGCGTCCAATTCGCTGAGGAACGTATCGACCGGGTCGAGGTCTATCGGCAGCGCGAATTGCAGCACCCAGGACGAGTAGCACAGCCCAGCGAGCGCGATCGCCGCGGCGACCAGCAGTATTGTCGGCCGCACGCGCCGAACGGTGATCTCCGGGCCACCCGTCACGCCCTCATTGTGCTGGTTGTTAGAGCGCGCCGGACAGCGGCGGGCCGCACATGTCACTACCATCCGGGACACAGGGTCTTGTCAGCTTCGCCCGGCACGCTGGACGTCAGCTGCAACTCGAGGAGGTCCCCATGCTCGGATTCGCGACCGCCGCCGCCGGAATCGCGGTCATGACGGTGATGGTGATGTCCGGCTACCTGGCCGCGCACGCCCCACGTTCACTCGTGCGGGTGCGACACCGCTGACAGCGCCGCCTGGACGCGGTCGGCCGCGCTGAGCGGATCCTCGTGCTCCCAGACGCGGACCACCTGCCATCCCGCCGCGATCAGCGCCGCGTCGGTGGCGCGATCCCGGGCGACGTTGCCCGCCAGTTTGGCGGCCCACCACTCGGCGTTGTTCTTCGGATCGGTGGCGTGCTGCGGGCAGCGGTGCCAGAAACAGCCGTCCACGTAGACCGCGACCCGACGCCGCGGGAACACCAGGTCGGCGCGCCGGCGCTGCCCGCGGATCGGCGCGCGGTCGACGAAATACCGCAGCCCGCGGCGATGCAGTTCCCGGCGCAAAGCGAGTTCGGGATCGGTTCCGGTGCGTCGCTGACGCGCCATCCGCGCGCTGGTGGCCGCGTCGGTGGTAAGCCGCCGGTTCATGCCGCCCAACCGCCCATCCGGTCCAGATGGCTTTCCACGTCGGCGAGGAAGCCGGGCGGAAAACGCAGACTGCCCATGGTGGTGCGGCGCAGGAACCCGGCCGTGGCGCGGGCGGAGAGCAACTGCGCCTCGGCGAGGAAGTGGGTCAGGTCCTCGTACGGCTCGTGCACCGGCCAGGTGGACACCGGCACCCGATGGGCCACACCGCCGTGCCCCCACGCGGCGACCGGCCACGGCGTGCCCGGCGGCAGCGGTTGATCGCCGGGGATCGGATCCAGCGGGGCGGCCAGCCGGGCACCCACCCAGGCCGCCATCCGCACGCTCACCGCGTTGCCGACCAGTTTCCAGCGGTGGCCCTTCCGCACGCCCGGCACCTCGGTCGCGGGCGCCGTCCAGCCCGCGTCGAAGCCCTGCAGGCGTTCGGCGTCGGCGATGCCCGGCGTGACGATCTCCCCGGACGGCAGCCGCACCGCGGGCGGACTGGCGATGCCGAGCGCGGAGCCGCCCTTCAGCGTCGGTACCGCGTTCACCGCCCAGCCCAGCCCGCGCACGCCCTCGGTCCAGTAGAACCCGCACGGGTCGACCTCGGGATCGCCGATGATGCGCGGACCGGCGTCCTCGCCGAACAGCACCGAGCGCGGGTCCTCGGTGCGGGAAGCCAGCATCAGCACCCGCTGTCTGCGCTGCGGCAAGCCGAACGCGCGGGCGTCCACCACCCGGTAGGCCCAGGTGTAGCCGAGATCCTCGAGCGCGCCGGTGATGTGCCGCATGGCCGCGCCGCGGCCCAGCTGCAGCATGAACGGCACGTTCTCGATCAGCAGCCAGCGTGGGCCGCGCTTGCGGCGCACCAGCCGGAACACCTCGTCGACCAGGCCCGAGCGGGTGCCGGTGATGCCGGCGGTGCGCCCGGCCTGGGAGAGGTCCTGGCACGGGAATCCGGCCGCTACCAGCTCGGTCC
>NZ_BAFS01000006.1 GCF_000308415.1 Nocardia asiatica NBRC 100129
CGTGCCTTGCGCAGCAGGTTGAGGATCTGCTTCTGCACCGTCACGTCCAGGGCGGTGGTCGGCTCGTCGCAGATGATCAGCGCTGGATCGTTCGCGATCGCCATCGCGATGACGACGCGCTGACGCTGGCCGCCGGAGAACTCGTGCGGAAACGCTTTGGCCCGCATCTCCGGGTCCGGGATACCGACCAGATCCAGCAGCTCCACCGCCCGTTTCGCCGCTTCGCCCCTGCTCATCTTGCCGTGCGCGAGCAGGGCTTCGGCGATCTGGTCGCCCACCCGGTAGACCGGCGTGAGCGCCGACAGCGGGTCCTGGAACACCATGCTGATGGCACTGCCGCGCAATCTGGACAAGTCGCGATCGCCGAGCGCGAGCAGTTCGCGTCCGCGGAACCGGATGGAACCGGTGACGCGCGCCTGCTCGGGCAGCAACCCCATCACCGCCAGCGAGGACACCGACTTGCCCGAACCGGACTCACCGACGATGGCGAGCACCTCGCCGTCGGACACCGTGTAGGTGACGCCGCGAACCGCGTCGATCCGTCCCTCCTCGCTGGGGAAGGACACCCGCAGGTCGGAAATCTCCAGCAGGGGCGCGGTCGAGGTCGTCTCGGCCGTCTTCTCGGTCGTTCCCGCGCTCGTCATGCCTTCGCCTTCTTCTTCGACCGTGCTCGCTTGGCGCCCGGATCGAACGCGTCGCGCAGCCCGTCACCGACGAGGTTGGCGCACAGCACGGTGATGATCAGCAGACCACCCGCGAACAGGAACAGCCAGGGATAAGTCAACGCTGATTTCGTCCCCGCGGCGATCAGCGAACCGAGCGACACGTCCGGCGGCTGCACGCCGAAGCCGAGGAAGCTGAGCCCGGTCTCGGCCATGATCGCCGAGCCGACCGTGAGGGTGGTGTCGATGATCAGGATCGAGGCGATGTTCGGGATGACGTGACTGAGGATCACCGTGCGGGTGGGCGCCCCCATGTACCGTGCGGCGCGGACGAATTCGCGATCACGCAAGCTGAGGGTCAAACCGCGCACGATGCGCGCGGAGATCATCCAGCCGAAACAGGACAGCAGCAGAATCAGCAGCAGGATGGACCCGCTGCCCTTCGTGCGCGGCGCGAACAGCGCGATGATGATGAAACTCGGGACCACCAGCAGCAGGTCCACCAGCCACATGATCGCGCGGTCGGTCCAGCCGCCGAGCAGTCCGGCCAGCGAACCGGCGGTGGCCGCGATGGTGGTGGACAACAGCGCGACGCACAGACCGATGACCAGGGACTTCTGCAAGCCGCGCAGGGTCTGCGCGAGCACGTCCTGACCGATCTGGGTGGTGCCGAACGGATGTTCCAGGCTGGGTGGCTGGAGCAGGGCGGTGTAGTCCAGTTGCTGATAGTCGTAGGGCAGCAGGGGCGGCAGCGCGAAGCTGGCGACGAACAGCGCGATGAGGACCAGACCCCCGGCGACAGCGGGCTTGTTGCGCAGGAAGCGCCGCAGGACCAGCTTGCGCCGTCCGGTCGCGGCGACCTCGGGGGCGCCTTGAACGATGATCTCGGCTTCCGTCATCCCACACGCACCCTTGGATCGAGAATCGCGTACACGATGTCCGACAGCAGACCCGACACCAGCACCACCAGGCCCGCGAACGCGGTCACCGTCACCACCACGTACAGGTCCTGCGCGTTGATCGAGTCGACCAGCCACTCGCCGACGCCGTGCCAGCCGAAGATCTTCTCGGTGAACGTCGCCCCCGTGATCAGCCCGCCGAGGCTGTAGGCGAACAGCGTGGCCATCGGGATCAGCGCCGTGCGCAGGCCGTGCTTGTACAGCGCCTTGCTGCGGGTGAGACCTTTGGCGCGGGCGGTGCGGATGAAATCGCTCTGCAGCACGTCGAGCATGGCGTTGCGCTGGTAGCGGCTGTAGCCGGCCATCGCGCCCAGTGCGAGCGCGGTGGTGGGCAGGACCAAGTGCTGGATGCGGTCGAGCAGTTGCGGCCAGAACCCTTCTATCCTGCTCGCCGACGTCTCGCCGGTGTAGAGGAATATCTGCGATCCGGTGAGCGAATTGATCTCCAGCGCACCGTATTTCAACAACGTCGCGAGCAGGAAGACCGGCGTGCTCAAGACCAGCAGTGAGATCACGGTAGTGAAATAGTCGCTGAACTTGTACTGCCGGATCGCGCCCGCCGCGCCGATCAGAACCCCGAGCACCGTGCCGACCAGTGAGCCCACGATCAGCAGCCGCAGACTCACCGCGACCCGCCGCGGCAGTTCCTCGCTCACCGGCTGACCCGCCAGCGTGGTGCCGAAATCACCGCTCGGAATGCCCTCGAGCCAGGTGATATAGCGCTCCGGAATCGGATCGTTGAGGTGCAACTCCTCGGCCTTGGCGTCGATCACTGCCTGCGGCGGGCGCGGATTGCGTTGTTCGAGACTGTCCAGCGGACGGAACGTCAGAGACGCCAGACTGAACGTCAGGAACGAAGCCAGCAGCAACAGCACGACATAGTTGAGCGCGCGTCGTAGCAGGAAGCCGGTCATCAGTCCTCATGGTCTTTCGGCTGGACGGGCCAGCGTCGGTATTAGCCCCCGATCATAAGGACGCGCTTGCCTGCGTGCGTGCCACGTGAAGTTTGGGCATGTCCGAGGCTTGTGCGGCCGAGGGGGCGGGCGCCGTCGGCGGGTCGTCCGGCAGGATGGAACGGGTGACACCCCTGCACCTGCCCAAGCCGAAGATGGTCGCCACCGATGTGGACGGCACGCTCATCGATCACGACGAGCGGGTCACCGCGCGGACCAAGGCGGCGGTAGGCGCCCTCATCGCGGACGGTGTGCCGTTCGTGCTGGCCACGGGGCGTCCGCCGCGCTGGATCGACCCGGTGGTGCAGGGCCTGGGCTACGCGCCGCTGTGCGTGTGCGGCAACGGCGCGGTGATCTACGACAGCGCCGCCGACCGGGTGCTGGCCAGCATGACGCTGGACGTGCCGACGCTCGCCTGGCTCGCCGACGTCGCCGAGCGAGCCCTGCCCGGCTGCGGTCTCGCGGCCGAACGCGTCGGCGAGAGCGCGCACGACGCGGTGACGCCGCAGTTCGTCAGCTCGCCGCTTTACGAGCACGCGTGGCTGAACCCCGACGACACGTCGGTGGACCGCGAGGAGGTCATCGACGCGCCCGCCATCAAGATGCTGATCCGCTTGCCGGGCGCGCGCAGCTCGGACATGCGCACGGTGCTCGCTCCGCTGATCGGCGAACGGGCCGACATCACCTACTCGACCGAGCACGGGCTCATCGAACTGTCCGCGCCCGGCATCACCAAAGCCGCGGGCCTGGCCGTGGTCGCCCAGCGCCTCGGCGTCGACGAGGCCACCATCGTCGCGTTCGGTGACATGCCCAACGACGTCCCCATGCTCACCATGGCCGGCCACGGCGTCGCGATGCGCAACGCCCACCCCGAAGCCATCGCCGCCGCCGACGAGATCGCCGAATCGAACTCCGACGACGGAGTCGCCCGCGTCCTCGAACGCTGGTGGGCTGGTTTCTAATTGCCGCGACTTCGTCGCGGCGTGTTCGCGGCCCCTTTGTGGCTCGCGTTTGCGCGGCCGGCGCTGCGTCTCGTCGC
>NZ_BAFS01000005.1 GCF_000308415.1 Nocardia asiatica NBRC 100129
CCGCTCGTCCCTGCGCACCCGTTCCCGTGCGTTCGCTTCGACCGAATCACGTTCGGATGCATTCGATTTGGTCATGAGGGTTCCTAGCTGTGCGTGACCGGCGGTCCGCCGAGGACCTCGATCAGGGCGGTGGTCGCCGGCTCGAGCAGCGCCCGAGCGGTGGTGGCGGCCTTCTGTGGCCGGCCCGCGGCGATGGCGGCGGCCAGTTCGCGGTATGCCTCGACGTTGCCCACCTCGGCGGACATGATCGGGGCCAGCGCCGCGAGCGCCGGTTCATAGGCGGCGCGCAACATGTTGAACATCAGCCGGAAGACGATCGAGTCGGCCGCGTCCACGACGTGATCCCAGAACTCCATCGCGTGCCGCTGCTGGGCGATCGGATCCTCGGCCAGGTCGAGCGCTTCGACCGAGGCTGCCAGGAGGGGCCGGACCTCGTCGGAGCCGATCACGCCGATCCGGCGCGCGGCCAATTCCGCCACCTTCGGCCCGTTGTGCAGCCGGGCCTCCAGAATGCTGCGCGCGACCGCGGGGTCCAGTTCCCCCGCCTGCACCAGCAACCTGGGCAGCACCTCGAGCCCCGCGCCGCGCCGGTAATCCAGGACGGTCGTCGCGTCTCCTTGGCGCACGGACACCAGCCCAGCCGCGGCCAGCCGCTGTAGCGCCTCCCGCACCGCGGGCCGAGAAACCCCCAGCGCCTCCGCCAACTGCCGCTCGCTGGGCAAGGTCGCCCCCGGCGCCAGCTCGCCGCTGAGCACGTCCGCGGCGATCTGCTCGAACACGTCCGCCGACACCGACCGCTTGACCACAGGTTGCAAAGCCATGCGATTACTGTGCGCCTTGTTGGTCAGGAGGTCAAGTGGTCAGACCAATATCTCATAATTCGGTGGCCCGCGTACGACCGTCCGCGCTAGCATCTCTGCGTTTCGATCGGCTGTGGACGCTAAGGAGGTGGGGCGGGATGACCGCGCCGAAGACCGCCGTCACTCACGACGCCCAGACTGTCCAGTTGTCCCGGGTCCTGGTCTGATTTCTCTTTCCGGCGTTCGTGTTGCGAGCCATCCGGCTCGCGTGACGGTGGTGCCGTGTCCGCTACCGACCATCAGAACACGGAGAATCCGAGTTGAGTTCCACCATCGCTTGGCGCGTGCGCGCCGAAACCGATGCCGATATCCCCGCGATCCACGAGATCAACCGCGCGGCCTTCGACCGAGCCGAGGAGGCCGATCTGGTCGACGCGCTGCGCGACGACCCCGCATGGATCGACGGCCTGTCCATCGTCAGCACGTTGCCGGACGGCACGCCGGTCGGCTTCGCGCTGCTGACTCGCTGCCACGTCGACAGCACACCGGCCCTGTGCCTCGGCCCCTGCGCGGTGCTGCCCGATTACCAGCGGACCGGCGCGGGCGCCGCCGCGATCCGGGCCGGGCTCGCGGCGGCGGCGCGGATGGGCGAGCTGTTCGTCATCGTGCTCGGGCATCCGACGTACTACCCGCGCTTCGGCTTCGGCCGGGCATCCGAGCACGGTATCGGCCTGAGTATCGAGGTGCCGGACGAGGCGTTGATGGCGTTGACGCTCGACCCTGCCCACCCGCTGCCACACGGCACGGTCCGTTACGCCACGCCGTTCGGTATCGACTAGCGGGTACCGGTCAGCCCAACGGCTGACCGGTACCGGCGGTGGGACGGCTCGAAACCCGTTCCACCGCCGGTGTCGAGCAGCAAAGTGCTGATAATGCGCGAGTACCTGAGTTTCCCGGCTTGGGGCCGTGACCGGACGAGGACGTCACTACCACGACATCGATGTCGGACCCAGGCGGCAGTGGACTGTCGCCGGGGACTCCGACCGTCGAGCCGGCATAGTGAGCGCTGTGGAACCATGGCGTGCCTTCGGCGTGCCCCGACACCCAATCTACCGCCGCTGCCCGCGCTTCGCTGATCAGCACAGTCTGTTCCATCGGCTCAGCGCAGCAGGTCCAGGGCATTCCAGTCGTCGACGGCAGCCACGCAGCGTTCCAGGATGGGCAATCGGGCGGGCCATCCTCCGCCGCGCTCCAGGCCGATGACGTGCAGCGCGAGCGGCGTGCACAGATTCCACAAGAACCCGGCACGCAACTCGATGGTCCACTGCTCGGTATCCGCCCGGCCGGCGCCGAGTTCGGCGAGGCGCTCGTGGTATGCGCGAAGCAGATCGGCTTCGATCGCCCGCCGGGTATCGGTCGTCAAGCTGGTGGCGAGAAAACGTGCCACGTCGAGCATTCCGGACGCGTGCTGCAGAAATTGGAAGTCGATCAAGGTACAGCGGTGCGCACCGAAGTGGATATTTTGACTATGGAAGTCGCCGTGCGCGATGGTCCGGTGTGCCGGCGCGAGCAGGTCGGCCAATTGGTCGAATTTGTCCACCACGAGAGCGGGTGCCTGCCCTAGCGTTTGCGGCCAATCACCCTGGTAGCTGCGCAGCCAGCGTCGGCAGAATCGCCCGACTCGCGAATCCGCCGGTGGCAGCGCCCAGTTCAGTTCCGCGGGCAATTCGCGACGCCACCACCACGCGTGCACGCCGGCCAGCGCCGTCATCGCCCGAAAGGCGAGATCAGCTGAGCAGCCTTCGATCTGACGGACGAAGCCTTCGTCGCCGAGATCCTCCATGACGACCCAGGGGGCCGGGTCGACGCCGTATGCCAGCACCGTGGGCACATCGAACGGAGCGGGATTCGCCTGGTGATACCGATAGAAGCCGAGTTCTACCATCGCGAGGTCGCGGCTTTCGGCGAATCGGTCCGTTGCTTCCTTGTAGATCAGCGACGCGGGGCCGGAACTGCCCGGTGGGTCGTAAGTGACCAGGACACGTTGCACCGCGCCGACCAGCCCGGACCCTGCGAGGCCGCGTACCGCTACCTGAGCGACATGCTCGGCTGTGGGCAGACAGCCGGAGAAACGCAGTGTCGCCTCGAGTTCGTGTGGGTCCATGATTGCTGGCATAGCTGCGACTTCGCCGGTCAAGTAAGGTCCTGAGGTCGGTGGAGTGGGCGCGGAACGGATGATCACTTTCCTGCTCGGGCTGCACGCGACGGGTCGCAGGTGGGAACAATCGCCGGTCGTCGCCTGATCGGTCCTCACGTGGGATCCGAACCGCGCACAGCGGACAGCCAGATACACCCGCCGGCCGCGACTGTGAAAGCGGCGAAAAAGGTGGCGAGTCCTCCGCCGTCGAGATAGATCCATAGGAGGGCCGCGATCGGGGCAGCGACGGCCGACTGGGCGTCGAGCAGTAGCCGGCGACGGAGCCGGACGGCCTTCGCGGTTTTGACGGATGCATCAGGGTCAGGACGGCTTGGATTGTCGACCAGGCGGCCGGGGGGCTCGGCATCGCGGAGACGGCCAGAAGGATAGAGGCGACGTCCGGAGACGTGCACGGTGCGGCCGGTCAGTTCGGCGTCGGTTTCGGTGAGAGTGGGGAGCGCCGGGTCGAAGTAGACCGGAAGCCATCGTGGACCGTTGGCGCTGTCGATCTGCAGCCATGATCGGCTGACGAGGCGATGTTGCTGGCGGACGCGGGTGACTCGGGCCGTGCGCACGGCGCCCGAACTCCCGAACCCGAGCAGCCCGAACGCGACCGCGAGCCGGTAGGCCGTGTATCCGACGACTCCGAGGGCTACGGCCGCGATCCCCGCCACCTGATCCAGCGTGCCGAACGGCGCCCACGCGGCACAGACCGCGAGGGCGCCGATCGTCACCGTGAGCGGATAGGCCAGCGGGCCCGTTCCGGCTTTCACTTCAGGAAGCCGACCTTGGTGTAGTCCGGCGTGGCGAGACCGAACGCGCCATAGTTCGCCAGGTCGGTTCGGGCGGCGTAGGTGCCCGCCGCCTGGTGCAGCGGGATGGAGTAACCCTCCTCGAAGATCATCCGATCGCACTCGTTGGCCAGCTCGATGGCCTTCTGCGGGTCGAGTTCGGAGAGGGTTCGCTCGATCAGCGCATTGAGTTCCGGGGTGCCGATGCGTGCCTTGTTGCCTTGCAGATTGGCGGGGTCGTAGTAGTAGATCTGCCGGAGCGCGCCGAGCGGAAGGACCGAACCGACCCAGCTGAACTGGGCCAGGTCGAAGTTGCCCGGATCGATGACATTGGTGAACAGGCCGGTGCCGGGTACGGTCTGGATGATCAGCTTCACGCCGATCCGGGCGAGGTTCTGCTGCACGATCTGGGCGGTCTGCACCCACTGGTCCTGCTGGTACATCACATCGCGCAGTTCGAGCTTCCGGCCGTCTTTCTCGCGGACGTCGCCGTTGAGTTTCCAGCCGAGTGCGTCCAGCATGCGCGCCGCCTCGTCCGGGTCGTAGGCGATGGGCGCCGCATTGTCCTGATAGCCCTTCTGCCCCGCGACGAAGATGTGATTGTCCAGCGGCTTGGGATCCTCGACGATGCCGTTCTGCGCGGCGGTGACCAATCCTTGCCGGTCGATCGCCTTCGAGATGGCGATGCGAAGCTGTGGATCGGCGAGCAGAGATCCGGGTGCGCCGTTGAACGTGATGTGCGACCACGTCGGCTCCGGCGTGCGCCGGATGACCACGTCCTTGGCGTTGCGCGCTCCGCTGACGTTCTCGATGCCGGACATGTAGGCGATGTCGAGTTCGTTGTTCTGGATCGCGGGCAGCCACGCCGCATAATCCAGCACACTGAACGTGACGGAGTCCAGCTTCGGCGTATCACCCCACCACCGAGGGTTGCGCCCGAGCACGATGCGATTCTGGCTGCGATCGATGGCGGCGACCACGAAGGGACCCGCACTGAGCGGCAAGTTGTTCTTCGCCGCGTTGGTGAAGGCGTCGGGGGTCGCGGTGACCGACTTCGGGTACAGCGGGTTGAACAGTCCTTGCCATTCGCTGTACGGCTGATCGAAGGTCACCACCGCCTGCCGGTCGTCGGCGCCGCGCTCCACCTTGCCGACCCGTTCGAAACCGCCGGTGCCGGAGACGAGGTACGCGTTGTCCCTGCCGCTCAAAGCATTCGCCTGGGACCGCAGATCCTCCCAGGTGATCGGGGAGCCGTCGGACCATACGGCCTTCGGATTGATGGTGTAGACCACCTGCTGGGGGCTGGTGCCGGTCAGCTGGATATCGGTGAAGAAGTCGTGGTCGATGCTCAGCTGACCTGCCGCATCGCTGACGAAGGAGACGGGCATCGTCGCTTCGATGATGTCGGCGACGGTTTTCGTCCCGCCGTCGACGTGCAGATAATTGAAGCTCTCCGGGAAATTGGAAAGGGCCAGCCGCAGGTTGCCGCCGTCGCGCAGTTCGCTCGGGTCTCTGGGGTTGACGTCGTTGGTGCTGCCGACGGTACTGGTGCCGGGGACCACACCGCTGTCGCCCCCACATCCTGTGACGGTCAGCCCCACGACGACCAGCGACAGTGCCAGCCGGGCACACGCCGAGTGAATCCGCATGGTGGTCCTTCCTGCTCGTTGCGTCCGGCGGACCGGCCTACTTCACGAAGCCTGCCAGGAGATAGTTGGGCGAAGCCAGCCCGAAGGCGCCGTAGTTGGCCACCTCCGCACGGACGGCCACGTTGCCGGCCGATTGCGCGACAGGTACCGAGTGGACCAGCTCGAAGATCATCCGATCGGCCTTGTTCGCCAGCTCGATCGCCCGCTCGGGGTCGAGTTCCGAGATGGTCTGCTCGATCAGATCGTTCAGCTCGGGTGATCCGATCCGTCCCTTGTTGCTCAGCGTGTTCGCCGGGTCGTACGCGTAGATCTGAGGCAGCGCGCCGAGCGGGAAAATGCTGCGCTGCCAGCTGAACTGCGCGATGTCGAAGTTGCCGGGATCGATGACCTCGGTGAACAGGCCGTTGCCCGGGTACGTCTCGATCACCAGCTTGACCCCCACCCGCGCCAGATTCTGCTGCATGATCTGAGCCATCTGCACCCAGGTGTCCTGCTGGAACATCACATCCCGGATTACCAGTTGACGCCCGTCCTTCTCGCGGACGTCTCCGTTGAGTTTCCACCCGAGTTCGTCCAGCATGCGCGCCGCCTCGTCCGGGGCATAGGCGATCACCGCGGAGTTGTCCTGGTAGCCCTTTTGTCCGTTGAGGTAGATGTGGTTGTTCAGTGGTACGGGATTCTCCACGATCCCGTTCTGCATCGCGGTGACGATGCCCTGCCGGTCGATGGCCTTCGCGATCGCGACGCGCAGGCGGGGATCCGCGAGAATCGACCCCGGCGCGCCGTTGAACGTGATGTGCGAGTTGTACGGGCGCGAGGCGCGGCGCACGATGATGCCAGGCGAGTTGGTCGCGGACTTGACCTCCTCGATGCCCGAGATGTCGATGGCGTCGAGTTCATTGTTCTGCAGTGCGTTGAGGCGGGCCGAGTAGTCGAGCACGCTGTAGGTGACCGTCTCCAGTTTCGGCGTGTCACCCCACCATTTCGGATTGCGGCTGAGCACGATTCGTTGCTGTGCCCGGTCGACGGAGGTGATCACGAACGGCCCGGCCGACTTGGTGAGACCGTTGCGGTCGCGCTCGTTGAACGCCTGCGGCGTCTCGGTCGACTCCTTCGGATACAGCTGACTGAACAGGCCGCGCCACTCCGCGTAGTGCTGGGCGAAAGTGACGACCGCCTGGCGGTCGTCGGCGCCGCGCTCCACGGTGGCCACCCGGCTGTAGCCCTGCGTCGCGGCGACTCGGTACTCCGTATTGCGGCCGCTCAGCGCCTCCGCCTGGGAGCGCAGATCT
The DNA here is from genome assembly GCF_000308415.1 of Nocardia asiatica NBRC 100129. Lineage (GTDB taxonomy): Bacteria > Actinomycetota > Actinomycetes > Mycobacteriales > Mycobacteriaceae > Nocardia > Nocardia asiatica. Next base: position 6,730 of record NZ_BAFS01000005.1, read on the forward strand.
TCCCAGGTGATCGGACTGCCGTCGGACCACACCGCTTTCGGGTTGATGGTGTAGACGATTCGCTGCGGGTTCGTTTCCGTCAGCGCGATGTCGGTGAAGAAATTGTGGTCGATCGACAGTTCACCCGCGGCATCGGACGTGATCGGCCCGGGGAGGGTCCAGTCGACCACTTCGGCGAGGTCGCCATCGGTGTCGACGTGGTGGGAGTTGAACGTCGCGGGGAAAGCGGTGATAGCGAGACGGAGGTTACCGCCGTCGCGCAGTTCGCTCGGATCGCGTGGATTGATGTCGTTGGTCGAGCCGATCGCGTTGGACCCCGACTTGACCTCGTTACCGCCCGACCCGCAGCCGACCAGCAGAGCGAGCGCCGTGCCCACGGTCAAAGCCCGAACCAGCACGGTTCGCGCCTGCCGCCGGTGGTTCGAGATCAGCTGTAGTGGTCTCATTTCACGAATCCGATCTTGGTGTAGTCGTACGACGCGAGCCCAGGGGAGCCGAAGTTGGCGATATCCGCGCGGACGCCGAAGTTTCCTTCGTATTGGGTCAGCGGTAGCGAGTGGCCTTCTTCGAATACCGCGCGATCCACCTGGTTGGCCAGTTCGATGGCCTTCGCCGGGTCCAGCTCCGAGAGGGTGCGGTCGATCAGGGCGTTCAGTTCCGGCGAGCCGATCCGGCCGAAATTCCCCTGCAGGTCGTCGGGGTGGTAGGCGTAGATCTGCGGCATGCTGCTGAGCGGGAAAGCGTCGCCGGAGAAGATGAACTGGGCGGCGTCGAAGTCACCGGGCTGGATGACGTCGGTGAAGAAGCCCGCGCCCGGCCGGGTGTCGATCTGCAGCCCCACCCCGACGGCGGCCAGGTTCTGCTGGATGATCTGCGCGATCTGCACCCAGGTGGGGTCGTTGTACATGACGTCGCGAATGACCAGCTTGCGCCCGTCCTTCTCGCGGACGTCGCCGTTGAGCTTCCAGCCCAGATCGTCCAGTTCCTTCGCGGCGGCCGCCGGATCGTAGCCGAGGCTGTTGTCGCGATAGCCCTCCTGACCTTGCAGGAAGATGTGGTTGTTCAGCGGCTTCGGGTGCTCCACCAATCCGTTCTGGGTGGCGGTGGCGATGCCCTGCCGGTCGATCGCCTTGGAGATGGCCACGCGCAATTTCGGGTCGGCGAGGATGGAGCCTGGAGCGCCGTTGAACGTGATGTGCCGCCAGCGATTGCCCGGCGCCCGGCGCACGACCAGCCCCGCGGTGTTGCGGACGGTCTTGACGTCGTCGATCGTGCTCAGCCGCACCGCGTCGAGTTCGTTGTTCTGCAGTGCGCCCACCCAGGCCGCGCGGTCGAGCACGCTGTAGGTGATGGTGTCCAGTTTCGGGCGCTCACCCCACCACTTCGGGTTGCGCGCCAGCACGATGCGCCCCTGCGCCCGGTCGGTCGACTCGACCATGAAGGGCCCCGCCGTCGGACCCATGTTGTCGACCAGACTGTGGTTGAACGCCTCCGGGTCCGCGGTCACCGACTTCGGGAACAGCGCCATGTTCCCGGCGAACTGCCCCCGCCATTCCGCGTAGTGCTGTTTGAACGTGATGACGGCCTGCCGGTCGTCCACGCCGCGCTCGACCTTCTCGACCCGGTCGAACCCGTTCGAGATGGCGATCAGGAAACGCTTGTCCGCGCCGCTGAGCGCATTGGCCTGCGAGCGGAGGTCCTCCCAGGTGACGGGGGTTCCGTCGGACCACACGGCTTTCGGATTGATCGTGTAGGTGACCTGTTGCGGATCGGTGCTGGTCAGCTGGACGTCGGTGAAGTAGTCGGTGTTCACCGTGAGCTGCCCCGCCGCGTCGGTGTCGAAGGCGCGCGGCAGCAATGGCCGCTCGATGTCGCCGATCTCGCCGTCGTTCCCGTCGTTGGACAGCGTGTTCCAGTTCGCCGGGAACGACGTGGTGGCCAGGCGCAGGTTGCCGCCCTCGCGAATCTCCTCCGGGCTTTTCGGGTTGATGTCGCTGGTGGTGCCGAGCGCGTCGGACAGACCGGTCGCCGACTCGCCGCTGTCGGCGCCGCACCCCGCGACGACCAGTCCGAGTGCGACGACGGGAACCGCCCAGCGCGCCGAGCGTCGCCGGGTGCAGCCTCGGGTGGACCGGATTCGCATCGTGTTCCTTCCCTACCGATTCACGGCCGGCATCGGCACGGCGTCGATGAGCGCCCGCGTGTATTCGTGCGTCGGCGCCGCGAAGATCTGCTCGGCAGAGCCGTATTCCACGATTTTGCCCCGATACATCACCGCGATGTCGTGGGCCAGGTTGCGCACCACCGACAAATCGTGCGAGACGAACAGGTAGGACAGCCCGCGCTCGGTCTGCAGATCGCGCAGCAGGTTCAGCACACCCGCCTGGATCGAGACGTCCAGCGAGGAGACCGGTTCGTCGAGCACCAGCAGTTCCGGGTCCAGCGCGAGCGCGCGAGCGATGCTGATGCGCTGCTTCTGGCCGCCGGAGAAGTCGGCCGGGTAGCGGTCGGCGTGTTCGGGACGCAGCCCGACCTGCGCGAGCAGCTCCGGTACGCGGCGGGCGATCTCGGCCTTCGGGCGTCCGTCGATGCGCAACGGCTCGGCCAGCGCGTCGAAGACCGGCAGGCGCGGGTCCAGCGAGGCGGTGGGGTCCTGGAAGACGATCTGCATCTTCCGGCGGATCTCCCGCTTGCGCGCCTTGCTCAGCGCGGCGACGTCGCTGCCCATGATCTCGATGGCGCCCGCCTGCGGGGTGACCAGGTCGAGTATCTGGGTGAGCGTGGTGGACTTGCCGGAGCCGGACTCGCCGACCAGTGCCAAGGTACGCCCGCGGCGCACCTCGAAACTGATGCCGTCGACCGCCCTGACCTCGCCTTTGCGGCGGCGCAGCAGCACGCCCGAGGTGATCGGGAACACCTTCACCAGATCCGAGACCCGCAGCACCACATCCGGTTCCACCTCGGCCTCGGCCTCCGGCTCGGATATCTCGCTGCGATAGGCCTCGAACAGCGCGTTCGTGCCGATCTCGGCGGTCCGGATACAGGCGGCGGCGTGTCCCGGTTCGATCGGCTCCAGCGGGGGTTCCGCGGCGGCGCACTCCTCGATCGAGACCGGGCAGCGCGGCGCGAACGAGCATCCCGGCGGCAGCGCGTGCATGGCGGGCGGCGCGCCGACGATCGGGATCAGCGGACGCCGGGGCGGG
>NZ_BAFS01000004.1 GCF_000308415.1 Nocardia asiatica NBRC 100129
GATCTGTACCGCCACTAAGCGCTCGATCGCCCGCGTGCGTGTTCGACGACCAGCCGATGCAGCACCTTCGCGGGTCCGCATGCGCTCTCGCCACGCAGTTCGACTTCGGTGAACGCCTCCACCACCGCCGCGACGGGATCGAGAACGCCGTCGGCGAAGCAGTCGCGGATCAGGTGGGCGCGCCATTCCCGGAAACCGCGAACGACCTCGGCCAGGCTGTCCCCGCGGTCCCACGGCCCGCTGATGCGCCGGTACTCCATGATCAACGAACGGTGCGCCGACTGCCGGACGCGGGGACCGGAATCCGCCTCGAGTATCCGGCCGAGATCGCGCACGATGGTCGAATACATCGGCCGCTCGTCGGACCCGGCCACGCGCCGGCCCGATCGAGTCGCGAGCGCGATCTTCTCGGCGAGCAACGCGGGGTTTGCCGCTGCCACCCGGTCGAGCAGAATCCATCCGCCGATGACCGGAGCTTCTTCCGAGTCGATCTCGCGATCCCACTCCACGCGGGACACGCCGCCGTCGCGGAGATCGGTGATCTCGATCCCGGCCAGCCGGATGAACGGGTACTTGCCGAGGATGCCGTCCACGGCCGCCGCGATGTCGTCGACGGTGTGTTTCGCGACGCCGGAGGTGCCGAATCCGGCCATGCGCAGTTTGCGGCGCGCGGCGAGTGCCTCCACGGCGGCCATGGCCTCAGGGTCGGTCCGCACGCGGGAGCGCTTCGCCGCCCTCGTCACGGGCTTCGGTTTGCGCTGTTTCGCGTCCTTGCCGGGTTTCCCGGGGTTCTCCGCGCCGGGCTGCGGACCTCTGCGACCCGGCGGGAAGACCTGGCTCGGCGAGCCGCCGGGTGCGCCGCGCGACCACGGCGTACCAGGGGCGTTCCGCATCCACGGGGAACCGGTGGGTGGCCTGGAGAACCTGGACTCCGGCGGGCGTCTCGCCGCCGAGTTGTCGGGTGCGCTCGATTTGGGGGTCGCCTGCGCTGCCGGTGGATTCGCCGTCGATGTGGCCGCTGGAGGTGTGGCCGAGGGCGACGTGGGTGTCCGGGCGGGCGGTTCGGCGTTTCGCGCGACCGGCGCGGGCCGGTCGGGCACCGAAGGCGTCGGGTTCGAGCCGAGAGACGGTTGCTGCTCGGGCAGGTAGGAGTTGTCGTTCGGAAGGTAGTCGCCGACGTTCGGCTGATTGGGCAGGACCGGGTTGCCGTCTGGCTGGTAGCCGCGTTGATCCGCAGGCTGTGCGGCGTCGGAGGCGGAAGTCCGGACGGGTGCGGTGGCGCTCGGAGCGGAATCAGGCCCGGCGACATTCGACGGGGAGACGGGGCGCAACGGCTCCGGGTTCTGCCACAGCGGTTGGTCGAACGAAGGGCCGACGACAGGGTCGGAGCCGAACGGATCCTGGTCGCGCAGTTGGAAGCCGATGTTCTGGTCTTGGTCTTGCAGAGCGTCGCCCGCGTCGGCGACGCTGCTGCTCATCCCGCGCAAATTGTGGACCAGGTTTTCGAATCCGGTGATGCCCTTCTCAGCCGCGGGCTCGTAGCTGTCGCCGAAGACCCGGCCCGGCTCGTCCTTGCCCCAGCACTCGCCCTCGGTGGCGAGTCTGTCCTTCAGGCGCGCGAGTTCCTGCTGCGCCGTATCGGCGATGGAGGCGAGTTCCGGGGTCAGCGCTCGCAGCAGGTCCGTATCCACCCGCAACGATTGAGCCATACCGCGGCAAACCCTTCACCCTGCGTCGACGACACCGAGAGAAGACATTGTCCTACCGGACCCCCCTGAATTGGGGGCCATGCCTTCTCCTCACTGGGAAGGGTGCGACTCTGTGCGGTGGCGGTTACCTCTGTGGCGAAGTCAGCGTCGGCTTGTGCAGGTCGAAGTAGGCGACCTCGGCCATGAGCCGGTTCTCCTCCTCGAACAGCGACTGCAGATCGTCCGGTATCTCCATTTTCTCGTGTTCGCGTGCCTCGGCTTCGGAGGTGAAGTACACCGCCTCGACGAATCCGTCGTCGCCGTAGGTTCCCAGCGTGCCGCCGAGAATCTCCGGGCGTACTTCGTGCACCCGATCGCCCGACTGCGCCAAGATCTCGCGCATCCGGCGCGCGTCACGCGTGTGACCCTCGATGACCTGCACGAATCCGGCGCGGTCCGAGCCGCCGCCCATCCACTGCGTGACATCGGCGCAATCCATGAACGTGACCGGGCCGTCGAAGCATTGCTTGGTTTCCTCCCACCAAGCGCCCTGTTCGGGACGCTCGCTGTTGCGGCGGGCGGCCTCCGCGGATTCGAATCGGGCCAGCGCGATGAAGGTGCCGTCGTCGCACAGTCCGCTCGTCGTGCCGAGATAGCCGAAGGCTCCCGGCTGCAGTTCCTCGTTCCACCGATCCATGCACTGACGCAGTCGGGCCGGGTCGGCGGCCTTGCCTTGGATGACTTGGATGAACATCGGTTCCTCCTGGGACGGAGTGACCACTCCGCGGTGTCGCCGGCCCGTCACATGGTGGTCCACCGAGGGGCGGGACACCCGCACGGCCCACGACGGCGGCCGGCGCACAGTCAATCGTTCGCCGCTCGGTGGCCGCACGCAAGTGCCGGACGCCGGCGCACAGCCGGTGCATCAGTGCGGCGCAGAATCGGGCGACGCGCCCGCCGAAGTCGTGCGGCAAGCAGGACGAATCGGGCGGAAGCGCGGCCTGGCCGCTCGCATTTTCGCTGTTCTCCACCAGGCCGCTCAGGCGGCGGAAAGAGGCGTTTCGGCGCAGCGGGCTGCCGCGTTGTCGCGTTCGGTGATGCGGGCGTACAGCCGGATCAGCACCTCGCGCAGGGTGAGGCCCAGCTCGGCGGCGTGAATGGCGGCCACTTCGAGGGCGAGGTCGCTGGTGAGCGTGCGGGGATCGCTGAGCATTTCGTCCAGGACCATGCCGCTCACTGCCCGTGCGCGCGTCAAACTCACAGTGGGCAGCCAGCTCAGCTCCCAGACTTCGCCGGAGGAGAAGGGAAGCGGCCGAGCGCTTTCCGGGGTGATGTCGCTGGTGATGATCGAATCGGTGATGTCGAGTGCCATGATCCGCTCTCATTCACTCTGTTTCGGGTCGACGCGGACCCGCCGATCGCCGGGGTGCGGTGACCGTGCTCGGTCACGGCCCGAACGCGGTGGCTTCGTCCGTGCCTGATTGCTTGGGTGCCCGAATGCTTCGGGGATCGGCGCGAATGACGGTGGATGGTCACGCCTGGCCGGAGGCTGTGCCTGCGCGGCCCGGCCCGCGCCACGAGGAGGTATCCGTGCGGGCACCTCCTAGAGTTGTCGGACCACCGAGGCCGGCGAGGAAACCCTTGCGCCGACCGACGATTTCGGTGACTTCGATATCCAGGCTAGGTAAGGCCACCTCATGCTGTCAACGAAGCTTCAACGCTTCGTGAAGATACTTGTTGTGCTTCAGCGCTCCGAAATAATCATGCAGATCAACATTTGGCAGACCTCCGCGCGATTATCGTTCCTCACCGGTGAGTGGAGCCTGTGAAGCGCGTTTCTGGGCCGGTGTGGCAGTCTTGCCTCGCGCGGCTCGGAATCAACAGCCGCTCGAATGGATCTCGCGTTGACAACGAAAATTGGCGAACGCGATTCATCGGCCACCGCTTGACACTTGATGATTAGAATGTTGCATCGTGATACGCCATGAGCATGCGTATGCAAGGTGCGGGATGGGAGGCACGGCATGGCTGACTCGGGCTCGGACGAGCAGGTCGGCAATCTGGTCCGCAGGCTACGCCTGGAACGCGGATACACCCAGGCGGCGCTCGCCACCAGAGCCGGCTGCTCCCGCAGCCTCATTCAGCAGATCGAGAACGGCAGCCGCGTCCCGCCGCTCGCGCTGCGGGAACGACTGAGCCTGGCCCTCGGTGCGGAACTGCCCACCGACGGCAGTGCCGATCCCGCGACCGATCCGGCCGGCAGCGCCTACTACGACTTGCGGATGCGGTTCAACGTCCTACTGGGCAAAGACCCCGAATCGGTCGCGCGCGCTTTGGATATCGCGCAGAGCCTGATCGACGCCTCCGGCGCGCGAGCGGAGATCGAGCCGCTGCGCCTGATCGCCGATCGGCAGCTGGAGCGGGCCGAGGAGATCCTCGCGCAGATCCCTTCGCGCAGCGCCACGGTGTGGGAATGGAACACCGTCACCGACTGGCTGACGATCCTGGAGCAGACCACCACGTCGGTGCGCGCGATCCACACCGCGGACCTGGGCACGATCGGCGGTGACGTCGGCGACGACTATCACGCGGCGATCCTGCGCCTGGCCGACAAGGCCCACCCGCCCAAGATCGACGTGCGGCGGATGTATGTGCTCGACGACATCTCGGACGTCTGGCCCTATGACGACAAACTGTGGAAACAGGCCCGCTCGGGGGTGGAGAGCGTGCTGGTCAAGCGCGAGTACGCGCGCAACGCGCAGAGCATGCTCGTGGTGGACGACCGCTACGTCGCGGTGGGCGAGTACGACTACTCGCGCCAGGCCAGGGTCGCGACGCGTTTCTCGGTGCTGAAGCACGACGTCGCGTTCGCGGTCCGGCGGTTCGAGAAACTCTACGATCTCAGACGCGCGGGGGCGGCCATCGTGGTCGACCAGATCGTCGCGCAACCGCCGCTGGCGGAGTTCGAACGCCTCGCCGAAGGCAATTGCCGCAGTCTGTTCCGCGCCGCGCTGCAGGAGAGGTGGAACGCCATGCCGACACCGGAGGACTCTTCAGAAGGCGAGGTGCCGTGACTCGGAGCCAGGTGCTCACCGATCCGCTCGCCGACCTGGCGATGCTGACCAACCGCTCGGAGGCCAGGAAGCGGGAGGTGCGCGCGCGCCTGCCCCGGGACGCGTGGTTCGCGGGGGCCGATGGTCGTCGCTACACCGGCGTCATCGACGCCTACCACGGGGAAACCGGCCGGGCGCCGGACGCGCACGCCGTCGCGGCCCTGGACCGAGCGTGGCGGGAGAGCCTGCACATCGCGCCACCGGCCGAATATCTCGACGGGCGGCTGTACGACAAGCGGCAGCCGCTGATCCTGCGGGAGCTGGCGGCCCGCAGGCTTTTCGAGGGTCTGTCGCATCCGGTGGAAGGGGTGCCCGGGGTCCGGGTGCGCGCGGAGGAGGTGATCGTCTGCCCGTATTCCAGCACCATGCTGCTCGAGGAGGCCGTCGCTACCCTGGCCAGGCCCGGTGGGGTCATCGTGTGCCCGGAGGGGTTCTACAAGAGCTCGAGCATCCACGTCGAGAAGTTCGGCTTGCGGATCGTGTCGTGCCCGGTGGCTCCGGACGACGCCTTCAAGATCGACCCGGCGCGGTTGGCCCGCTGCCTCGACGAACTGCGCGCGACGGGCGAACTGTGCGGCGTGCTGCTCACGTTGCCGGGCAACCCGGTGGTCGCCGACTACACCGCTGCCGAGCTGGCGCAGATCGGGCGGGTGCTGCTCGACTGCGGTGTCCCCGTCATCTGCGATATGGCGTTCGACCGGCTGGTGACTTCGCACATTCCCATCGCCGCGCTGCACGTGGAGACCGAGCAGGGCGTCCGTCGGCTCTACGACGTGGTGCTGACCATTACGGGAAACTCCAAGGGGTTTAACGCTTTCGGCCCCTGCAAGATGGGCGCGGCATGCACCGGCGACATCGCGTGGCTGGATCGGATCCGGGAACGGCTCACCATCTCCTTCCAGCGCGAGACCACTCACTTGGCCCGCGCGATCCTGGAACACACCCCCGAGGACTACTTCGAGCACAACCACGCGCTGATGCGCGCGCAGATCGATCGGGCTCGCACCCACATCGCCGCGATCAACGCCCGGTTCGGGACCGATGTGCTGCGCCCGCTGGGCAGCCCGGAAGGGATGTTCGTCTCGGTCGTGTTCGATCGCGCCCTCCTCGACCGGGCGGGCGTGCGCACCAGCGCCGAGGTGGAGGACCTGGTGCTCGCCGTGGCAGGCGTGGACAGTGTCGCGCTCGACCGGACCGGCTCGCTGCGTCCCGGCATCCGCTTGAACGTCCTCGCCCCGCGCAAAGCGCCGCGACACGAATCACCCGCTCTGATCGAGGAGCTGTTCGACCGGGTCGAGCAATTGATCCGGGACGTCGCCGGCGGCCTCACCTACCGCGACGCACTCGCCGCACGCGGCCTGACCGCCCTGACCGCTGAACCGCGGGCCGCGCGGTGATCGTCGGGGTGCTGCGCGAGACGGCCCCGCGAGAGGCCCGGGTGGCGCTCACTCCCGAGGGCGTGCGCACACTTTCCACGGCGGGACTTCAGGTCGTCGTGGAGGAAGGCGCGGGGCGGGCAGCGGGTTTCGCCGACGCTGCTTACCGTACGTCCGGGGCGGACGTCGTCGCGGATCGGGCGGCGGTCTTCGAGCGCGCCGGCCTCGTGGTGTGGGTGAAACCGCCCGCGTTCACGCTGGATTCGATGCCGCTGCGTCCGGGGACGACGCTGGTCGGTTTCCAGGATCCGCACTGTCGCCGCGACGAGATGGACCGATTGCGCGGTCGCGGCATCGAGTCGGTCGCCTTCGACTGGGTGCCGCGGGAGGCCGCGACCACCGAATTCGACGCGCTGTCCACCATGAGCCGGATCGCGGGGGCGGTGGGTTACGCCGAAGGGAGGCGACTGCTGGCCGCGCCGCGCCGCGCACGTCCGGTGCGTGCCCTCGTGCTGGGGTGCGGAGTGGCGGGGCTCGCGGCGATCGCGGCAGCGCGCACGTTCGACGACGAGCAGCCGACGGCGGTCGGTCACCGCGTCGAGCAGCGGGCCGCCGCTCTCGAGGCGGGCGCCGGGCATTTCGTGCCGAACCGAGACGGCAACGCGGCACTGCTGGAGTGCCTGGCAACGACGCCGCCCGACCTCGTCGTCTGCACCGCCGTGCACCGCGGATCGCGGGCGCCGCTCCTGCTCGATCAGGAGGCGCTGGGAATGCTGGGCGCGGGGACCGTGGTGGTGGATCTCGCGGCCAAGGCGGGCGGCAACTGCGTCGCCACAGTCGCGGACCGGACCTTCACACTGCCGAGCGGCGTGGTGGTCACGCATCGCTCCAACTACCCGGCCGTCCGCCCGGCGGCGGCCAGTCACGCGTACGGCGCGGCGGCGGCCGCCATGGTGCTGCGGATCGCCCGGGAAGCAGCCGAAGCGCCTTGACGCTCGATGAGAACGTGTTCTAATTTTTGGCATGCGCAGATTTGACGGCCGCCGCGTGGTGGTGACGGGAGCGGGATCCGGCATCGGGCAGGGCATCGCCTTGCGGTTGCTGGACGAAGGGGCGCAGCTGGTCGCCGCCGATATCGACACGGCGGGCCTGGCGGCCACCGCGGAGAAGGCGGGCGACGGCGCCGAACGCCTGCGAACCGTGCGGGTCGACACGGCCGATCCGGAATCCGTGCGCACGGCGACCGAGCAGGCGCTGGAGTTCCTCGGCGGGCTGGACGTGCTGGTCAACGCGGCGGGCATCCTGCGGCCCGCGCGCACCCACGAGATGCCGCTCGAGGTGTGGGATCAGGTGATCAGGGTGAACCTCACCGGAACTTTCCTGATGACCCAGGCCGCGCTGCCCGCTCTGCTCGACACCGGACGCGGAGTGGTGGTCAACATCTCCTCGACCGCGGCTTTCAGCGCGGCGCCCTATCTGGCCTCCTACGCCGCGTCCAAAGGCGGCGTGAACGCCTTCACCCACGCCATCGCCTTGGAGTACGCCAAGCAGGGGTTGCGCGCGGTGAACATCGTTCCAGCCGGCATCACCAGCGGCATCACGACGAAGTCCATCCTGGATCAGCCCGAGGGGTTCGATCCACAACTGTTCTCCCGGATGACCGGTTGGCTCAACGGTGGTGCGCTGGGCAGTCCGGAGGACATCGCCGGGGTCGTGGCCATGGTCGCTTCCGACGACGGGCGGTACATGACCGGCACCGAGATCCGGGTGGACGGCGGCGCGCTGATGTAGTCAGCGAGGAGTCGCGACCAGCAAGTGATGCGGGATCGGCGTGCTCGCGAGCCGCCGGTGCTCGACATCGCAGCCCGCCTGTTCCAGCGTGGCGAGCACCTCCGGCACCGGGCGCAGCGTGAAGCCGTAGGACGTGAACGGCAGTTTCGCCATCGCGTCCGGATCGCCGATACCGATCACCAACCGGCCGCCCGGCCGGACCGCCCGGATCAGTTCGGCGCCGGCCGCGGCCAGATCCGGCACGAAGTAGACGGTATTGACCGTGATCGCCGCGTCGAGGCTGTCGTCGGCCAGCGGCAGTGCGGTGAGCGAGCCCTCCGCCAGGCGCAGGCGACCGGAATCGAGGTCGCCGGTGTGACGGGAGCGGGCCCTGGCCAGCATGTCGGCGGAGATCTCGACGCCGTGCACCACGCCGTTCGCGCCGACCCGATCGAGCAGCAGGGAAAGTCCCGCCCCACCGCCGAATCCGATGTCGGCGGCGACACCGCCCGGCGCCACGCCCGCGGCCTCGACCGCCCCGGCGATGGCGGCCTTGTTGCCGCGGTTGAGCAGGAACGCGACGCCTTTGCCCAGTACGCCGTGTGGATTGCCGAGCTGACCGGCGAGGGTGGAAAGCAGGCGGGCCCGAACAGCGTTCATGGCGCCATCGTAGCGGCCCGGCGGTACCGGACGAGGCAGCGAATGTCCGAATACTGTTGCTGCGGGGTCCGTTCGGACACCGCGTCGCCTACCGAAGGAGGACCGCGATGCGCCGACCGGTGCTCGCTGTCGCCGCCTGCGCGCTGGTTCTGCTGCCCGGTCAGCCCGCGTCGGCCGCCGAGCCGTGGGGACCGCTCGCGCCGCCGAATCCTTTCCTCGGGCCGCCCGGGACCGCGACCATGCACGGCGACGCAGGGTCCTCGGACGTGACCGCGCTCGCCGGGCCCGGCGACCGCGCCGCCGTGGTCGCGGCGTATCCGCTGGCGTCCGCGTGCCCCACGCTGCTGGAAGGATCGGACCGTCTCGTGGTCGCCCTGTGCACCGCGATCGCGGGACAGACCCCGACGGTGCATCTACTCGATCCCGCGGCTCCCGGGCCGTTGGCGGGTTCGCTCGCCGCGCTGCCGTTGACCAGAGGCAGCCTGCTCGGCGGCGTCTACGCCTACCTCGATCAGGACGACCGTTTGGTGGTCGTGGACGGCGCCGACCGGCTGCTGCGCATACGGCACGAGCGCGACGAAGCGGGGACCTGGCGGCTGGTCAGCGAAGACGTCGCCGATCTCGGCCCGGTTCTTCCGCCGGGCGACCACGTGACCGGACTCGTGCCGGACTGGTCGGGCAACGTGTGGTTCGCGACCGGTCAGGGGGTGGTCGGGTTCGTCACGGCCACCGGCCGGGTGACGGCCTCGGCGCTGCCCGCAGGCGAGCGCGTGGCCAACAGCATCTCGGCGGCGCCGAGCGGGCACGTCGCGGTGGCGACGACGCACGCGCTGTACGAACTGCGCGTCGCCGCGTCCGGCGCTCCGGAGATCGTGTGGCGCGCGGCCTACGACCGAGGCCCGGCGCGCAAGCCGGGGCAGCTGAGTTGGGGCACCGGCTCCACACCCACCTACTTCGGCCCGGAGACCGGTTCGGAGTATCTGACCATCGTCGACAACGCCGACGGACCGGTGCACGCCCTGATCTTCCGTTCGGGGACCGGCCAATTGGTGTGTTCGGCGCCGGTGTTGGGCGCCGGTGGCCCGGGCAGCGAGAATTCGCCGGTGGGGGTCGGCCGCTCGGTCTTCGTGGCCGGCACCTACGGATACCCGTACCCGGCGCTGCCCGAGGGGGCGGGACCCGCGGTCCCGGCGAGCGCGCCGTTCACCGGCGGGATGACGCGCCTGGATGTGACCGGCGACGGATGCCGCGTGGTGTGGGAGAACACGATTCGCAGTGCGGCCGTACCGCGTCTGTCCACCGCCGACGGGCAGTTGTACACGGTCGCCCGCGTCGGCGCCGACCACACCACGCCCCTCGACGGATACGCGGTCACGGTCCTGGACCCGGAGACCGGCGCGGTAACCGCCTCGCACCCTCTTCCCGGCACGGTGGTCGACGATCCACTCCAGACCGCGCCGCAGATCACCCAGGACGGCCACCTGCTGCAAGGCACGATCACCGGAATACTCCGAGTGGGTTGACCACGGGACCGCCCGAAAAGTGACGGCGATCACCTCTCGAATCCGTCGACGGCGGAACGTTGCGGCGCTTACCGGCCAGTGGCGACCGAACACCTGACTGTGACGCGCGTCTCTCGAACCCGCGTGTGGCGGTGTCGGTTTCGTGCGATTCCAGCGGACATGACGGGCAGTGAGGCGAAGATCACATGGGCCGTTTCGGTTGCGGTCCCGGTGCTGATTCCGGCGGACGAACCGGTCGGACCGACCCCTTTTTCGCACCCGGTTAATCCGGAGCCTGCCGGGGAACTGGCCGGTCTTCCGTGCGCGCCACTATGTCCTTACCCGGTTTATTACCGCGTAAACAAACCTGGGGTCTCTTTCTTTCGCAAGACGGTCAGCAACTGGCATTTCTTGCAGATGAACGTGCAGGTGGGAGCCCATGTCGGCGACCATGGAGAGGTCTATCTTCCGGCTCGGCTAACGCCGCGGAGTAGTTCCCCGGCTATTGCGGAGCGGATTCCGGGGGCGGGTTTCAGCCCTCTCTCCGAGGTGGCTTCGACCCCTCGAAACGGCGATGGCGCGGGTCGCAATCAGTTAGCTGACGCGGGGCGAAAGCAGGGTGTCCCAAGGGTTTGCTGGGGTGCTGCTTTATACGCTTGACCTCGGCGGGGAGGGTTGCGTAGGGATAACGATTGTGTAGAGTTGACGGTAACGCTGGCCGCAGCTCGAGCCGGACTCGCTGCGGCCAGCGGAACTCAAATGGGGGACTTCCGAACCGATTCGACGCCACTTAGCTGTCGATTGTCCCGACTCGACCGCTCACCGTGTGCTGAATGTTGGCTGCGTCACAGTTCCGAGGTCGCCGTCCGTCGAGGCGCCACTCGGTTCCGTCCGCGGCGTGACGGCGCGGCGGCCGACGCCGAACACGTACGCCAGGAACAACGCCTCGGCGGTGAACCCGATCGCGATGCGGACCGGTGCGGGCAGCGGGCTCGGCGTCACGAACCCTTCGATCAAGCCACACACCAGCAGTACCGCGACCAGGCCCAGAGCCACGGTCGCGGTCGCCCGGCCCTGCCTGGCCACCGCCTCCACCCGGCTGAGCCGGCCCGGATCGATCAGGGTCCAGCCGAGTTTCAGGCCCGCGCCACCCGCGACGAACACCGCGGTCAATTCCAGCGTGCCGTGCGGAAGGATGAAGCCGAAGAACGAATCCAGCCGCCCCGCGTCGGCCATCAGCCCCGCCGTGACGCCCAGATTGAGCGCGTTCATGAACAGCAGGTACACCGCAGGCAGGACGAGCACCCCGGTGAACAGGGCGATCGCTGCCACCCAGGCGTTGTTCGTCCACACCTGTGCGGCGAAAGCTCCCTGCGGATGCTCCGAGTAGTAGGTCTCGAACGCACCGCCCGGCGCGGTGAGACTCCTTGTGTCGCGCGGAAGCCCGAGTACCTCGCGGGCGGATTCGAACCGGTCCACCCAGACGGCCAAGCCGGTCGAGACGGCCAGGAACATCGCGGCCACGCCGACCCACCACGGCCACGAGCGATACAGGGCCGCCGGGAAGCGGTGGCTGAAGAATCGGCCGATCTCCTGCCAGGTATCGGCTCGCGTGCCGAGCACCCGGCCGCGCGCACGCGCCAGCAGGGCGCTCAGACCGGCGATCAGCTCCGGGTCCGGGCTGTGCGATTGCAGTCGCGCCAGCTGCTGGGAGGTGCGGCGGTAGAGCACGACGAGTTCGTCCGCCTCCGCGCCGGTCAGCTTGCTCCGCTTGGACAAGTAGTCCAGCCGCTCCCACGCCCTGCGGTGCGCCAGGCTGTATGCGTCCACGTCCATTCGGTTGCCTCCCACTCCCGCCGGTCGCAAGAATGCTATCGACATGGCTGAGTTCACCACCGGCGAAGCAGTGGCCCTCGAACTGCCGATCGCCCGGATCCCCACGAGGGCCACCGCGTTCCTGATCGACGTGCTGGCCCAGTGCACGCTCGGGTTCGTACTGCTGTTCGCGATCGTCACGCTGATGCTGCCCGCGGGCGTCGACTCCGCCTGGCTGGACGTGGTGATGCTGGTCACCATCGTGACCGTCCTGGTCGGGTACCCGGTGGCCTGCGAGACCGCTTGGCGGGGGCGCACACTGGGCAAAATGATGCTCGGGCTGCGCGTGGTGCGCGAGGACGGCGGGCCGATCGACTTCCGCCACGCGCTCACCCGCGGCTTGGCGGGCGCGATCGTCGATTTCTGGATGCTCGGCGGATTCGGCGCCATCGCGGTGCTCACCTCGATGTGTTCCCCGCACGCGCGCCGGATCGGTGACGTGCTCGCGGGCACCGTGGTCGTGCACGCGCAACGACCGCTGCCGCCGCCCGCGCTGGCGGTCGCGCCGCCGTGGCTGACCGCGTGGAGCGCTCAGCTGGACCTGGTCGGGCTGCCGGAGGATCTCGCGCTGGCGGTGCGCCAGTACCTGACGCGCTTCCGCACGCTGACGCCCGCGGCGCAACATCACCTGGGCACGGCGCTCGTGACCGAGGTGTGCGGCCGCCTGCGAGTCGCGCCGCCCGCCGCCTGCCCGCCGCTGCAGATCCTCGGCGCGGTCATCGCCGAACGTCAGCGCCGGGTGCTGCCGCCGCCGATGTTCCCCGTGTTCCCGCCACTGCCGCCGCGCGCCGCTCAGCCGTACGCGGCGACGTAGTCGTCGACCTCGCGGACGAAGGCGTCCTGGCGCGCGGGCGTGATCCAGGAGGCACGGAAGGAGTTCCTGGCCAGCTCGGCCAGCCGCTCGAACCCGAGGTCCGCCTGCTCGGCGAGTGCCAGGTAGTTGTCGGCCACGTATGCGCCGAAGTACGCCGGGTCGTCGCTGTTGACGGTCACGGTCAAGCCGCGGTCGAGCAGGCCGACGATCTCCGCCGACTTCATCTGCGCGGTGACGAACGAGTTCGACACCGGACAGCAGGTGAGCGCGATCCCTCCGGACTTCGCCAGTTCCACCAGGCGGTCGTCCTCCACGATGTTCGTGCCGTGATCGAGGCGGTCGACGGCGATGTCCTCCAAGGCCTGGCGGATGTGCTCGATCGAATCCGGCTGGTCGATGTCGCAGTGCATGGTCAGCAGGAACCCTTCGGCGCGGGCGCGCTGGAAGACGGCGGCGAACTTGCTCGGCGGGTTGCCGCGC
Source organism: Nocardia asiatica NBRC 100129 (assembly GCF_000308415.1). Classification (GTDB taxonomy): domain Bacteria; phylum Actinomycetota; class Actinomycetes; order Mycobacteriales; family Mycobacteriaceae; genus Nocardia; species Nocardia asiatica. Next base: position 13,279 of record NZ_BAFS01000004.1, read on the forward strand.
TCGTCGGAGTCGAGCCCCACGCCGACGATCCAGCTCTTGTAGGGCAGCGCTTCCAGTAACGTCGCCATGGCGTATTCCGCCGAGTGGTCGCGCAGGAAGCACAGGATCAGCTCGGCGGAGATCCCCAGTTCCCGCCGCGCCCGCGCGATCGCCGACCGGTATCCGCTGATCACCGTGGCGAACGGAACGCCGCGCCCGGTGTGCGCCTGCGGATCGAAGAACAGCTCGACATGGCGCACGCCTTGTCCGTGTGCCCGGCGCAGATAGTCGAATGCCAGGTCGTGGAAGTCCTCCGGCCGCTGTAGGACGCGCATCGCGGGGTAGTAGACCCGCAGGAACGACGTCAGGTCGTGGAATCTATAGGTCTGCTTGACCTCGTCCACGCTCTTCTCCGGCAGTTCGATGCCGTTGCGCCGGGCGAGCCGGAACTTGAGCTCCGGCTCCAAGGTCCCTTCCAGATGCAGGTGCAGCTCCGCTTTGGGCAATCCGCGGACGAAGGCGGCGAGATCCGAGGCCATGGGGACATGATCCTCCTCCGCGGCCTCAAAGGGCGCCGGACTGCTTCAGTTCCAGATATTCGTCCGCCAGGGCTTCCGGCAAGCGTTCCGGCGACGCCGCTACCACCGCGATCCCGGTGCGGCGCAGCGATTCCTGCACCAGCGCCCGTTCGGCCAGCACGGATTCGGCCGCGGCCGCGGCGTAGAGGTCGGACAGGGCGTCCCGCCGCACGGCGGCCGCGGCGACATCGGGATCGGTCACCGAGACGATGAGCACCCGATGGCGCTGCGTGAGCACCGGCAGCACGGGCAGCAGGTTCTCCTCGACCGCGGCGCCGTCCAGGCTGGTGAACCAGACGACCAGGCTGCGACGGCGGGCGCGCTGCAGGGCCGCCCGCACAAGTCCGGAGCTGTCGGTGTCGACCAGGGCCGGGGTGATGCCCGCCATGGCGTGCATCAGTTTCAGCTGCAACCCCTTCCCGCCGGCGCCACGCACTTCGGCGCGCGGCAGCCGGTCGAAGGCCAGCAGGTCGACCGAGTCGCCCGCGGCGGCCGCGAGACCGCCGAGCAGCAGGGCCGCTTCGATGCTCGCGTCCAAGCGCGTGCCCTCGCCGACCCGCCCCGCACTGACCCGTCCGGTGTCCAGCAGCATCAGCATGTGCCGGTTGCGCTCGGGACGCCACGTGCGGACCAGGACGTCGGTGGCGCGGGCGGTGGCGCGCCAGTCGATGGCGCGCACGTCGTCTCCGGCGACGTACTCGCGGAAGGAGTCGAACTCGGTGCCCTGCCCGCGCAGATTGGCCACGTTGCGTCCGTCGAGATGCTGCAATCGTCTGACTTTCGACCGCAGCAGCCGTTCGGTGCGGAAAGCGGGCAGCGCGCGGATCCGGGCGGGCACGCTGCGCCTGGTCTGCCTGCCCGCCAGGCCGAGCGGCCCGAGCAGCCGGACGGTGATCCGGCCCGCGACCCGATCGCCGCGGTAGGTGGGGGTGAGCGTGGTGCGCAGCCGAACCTTGGTGCCCGGCGCGAGATCGAGTTGATGAGCGCGATGTTCCGCGCGTGCGCTGTCGGGCCAGTCGTCCCACACCATGCCGCGCAGCACCCTGGTTCCGGTGTTGACCGCCACGAGTTCCACCTCGGCGCTGCGTCCGAGCCGCACGGTGGTCATGGCCTCGCGGGAAAGCGTCAGGTCTCGCGCCCGCCCGGCCGCGGCGAGATCGATGAGCAGTCCGATCGCCAGGACAGCGGTCGCCACCGCCACGCCGAGCAGGGACGGCAGAACCAGGGTGACGAACAGGGCCGCCACCCCTGCCGCGGCGGCCAGCCGACCGGTGACGACCATCGCCTACACCGGGACCGGAACCGACAGCAGCAGCGACGACAGCACGCCCTCGGCGGTCACGCCGTCCAGTTCCGCCTCCGGACGCAGGTACAGGCGGTGCCGCAGCACGGCGACCGCGACGGCTTTCACGTCGTCCGGGGTGACGAATCCGCGCCCGTTGAGCCAGGCGAACGCACGCGAGGCGGCCATCAGCGCGGTCGCGCCACGGGTCGAAGCGCCGTGCTGCACGGCGGGCGAGGTGCGGGTGGCCCGGCACACGTCGACGGTGTAGGCGAGCACCTCGGGGCTGATCGTCGTCCGCGCGATCGCGGCGCGCGCGGCGGTGATGTGCTCCGGACCGGCTACGGGACGCAAGCCCGCGCCGGTCAGGTCGCGGGGATCGAAGCCCGCGGCGTGGCGTTGCAGGATGCGGAACTCGTCGTCGCGGCCGGGCAGGTGGATGTCCACCTTGAACAGGAACCGGTCCAGTTGCGCCTCGGGCAACGGGTAGGTGCCCTCCTGCTCGATCGGGTTCTGGGTGGCGACCACGACGAACGGATCGGGCAGCGGCTGCGGCTTCCCGTCCACCGAGACCTGCCGCTCCTCCATCGATTCCAGTAGCGCCGACTGGGTTTTCGGCGGCGTGCGATTGATCTCGTCGGCGAGCAGCAGGTTGGTGAACACCGGGCCGTGCCGGAAGGTGAACTCCGCGGAGTGCGGATCGTAGATCTGCGAGCCGGTGACATCGCCGGGCATCAGGTCCGGGGTGAACTGCACCCGCGCGTGGTCCAGGTCCAGTGCCGTGGCCAGCGCCCGCACCAGGAGCGTCTTCGCCACGCCCGGCACACCTTCGAGCAGCACATGGCCCCGGCACAGCAAAGCGAGCACCAGGTACATGACCGCGGAGTCGTTGCCGACCACCGCTTTGCCGATCTCGGCGCGCAGGGCGTGGAACGCGGCGCCCGCCTGCTCCGCCGTCGGGGTGGTGTCGGTGCTGGTCATTGCGTCTCCTGTGGTTCGCGGGAGTTCCCGCCTGCCGTGGGCCGGACAAGGGTGGGGCGAAGGCGTCTCATCCGACCTCCGATTCGATCCATTCGAGTTGCGCGGCGACCACCTGGAGGGTCCCGGGATCCGGGACCGAGCCGAACAACGCGGCGCCGATCAGCGCCGGATCGGTCCCGATGCGCGCGGCGATCACGGCGACGATCCGGTCCGGCGGCGTGTCGGCCGTGATGCCGAGCGGAGTGCGGATGCGGCGCAGCGTGGCCGCGCGCAGCTTGCCCGCGACGTGGTCGTGGTCCTTCGAGCGGCGGTACAGGGCGGCCTGCCCGGCGAGCAGTTCGTTCGCCGCCACCTCGACCGGACGCGGCTCGCGAACCAGAGCGCCACGCCTGCGCGCCCGCCACCACACCACCAGCGCGGCGGCGATCAGGAACTGCACACCGCCGTAGAAGACCGGTGCGGGCAGCCGATCCCAGATCGCGTCGTCGCCCGGCCCGAAGTTCGGGCCGCTCGGCGGAGGGACATCGGGCAGATCCGGCGGCGGTTGCTGCGGCGGCGGGGTGGGTGCGGTCGGCGCACCGCAGGATTGCAGGGCGCCGTAGAGCAGTAGCAGCAACACGGCCGCCGCGGCGAGCACCGCCCAGAAATGGGGATTGCGCAGCAGTTTCGGCAACAGTGGCAGAGCGCGTCCGGTGCGCGGCGCCTTCTCCACCGCCTCTACCTCGGTGGGTTCGGGGACCGGCGGCGGCGCGCAGGCGGAGTACCGGTCGGCGTACTCGAGCCTGCGGTATTCGTTCTCGGTGGCCCGGCGGCCGCCGTAGACCACCTCGTCGAAACTGTGTGCGGCGGGTTGGATCTCGGTGGCGACCTCGAGCGGCAACGCGGTCGTCACGTCGTCGGCGGTTTCGCGCGCGGTGCGCGATCGCCGGACCTCGAGTACGCCACCCTGTTCCATGCCGCGCAGCACGGCGCGGAATCGTTCCCGCAGGGCACGGTCGAAATCGCGGTGCAGCGCGGCCGCTTCCGCGGCGGCACGGTGGTCGGCGGCGGCGCCGAGCCGCGGTGTGCCGGGCGTGGGATCGCTCGTCGTGGCGGGAGCCTTGCTCAGTGAGACCTCCACCGGACCGCGCGGCGGCTGGGGATCGCTCATCGTGCCTCCCGCCGAGGGACGCGAATGTCCAATCCCTCCCTGCGGCAACGGCGGTCGATATAGCAGACCACGCGCGAGGAAGCCTCGACCACCTCGCCGAATGCCGTGAGCAACAGCACCGCCGAGGTGGTCAGCACGATCACCGGCCACTTGTGTGTACCGGAGAAGTCCGAGACGAACAGCGGAACGGCCAGCAGCGGGACCGCGAGCAGCCCGAACAGGGCTCGCTGGGCGATCCACAACCCGGTGATCGGCCACTGCGCGCCCTCGGCGAGCAGTTTCGCGCGGGCGATGCCGTCGCGGTGCGAGGTGCGTTCGACGAACAGCACCGGCACCGCGACCCAGCGGCAAGCGCGTAGCCAGCCCAGCCAGATCGCAGCCAGCGGAAGTGTGACGATCAGCACGCCGCCGAGCGCGAGCACGCTCAGTCCCACCAGCGTGAACAGCAGCTGGAACACCAGCAGCGGGCCGAATACGGCGCCGACCCGGCGCAACGCCGTCGGCACACCGATCGCGGCGCCGCCGACGGTCGCGACGCCCAGCGCCACGGTCGTACCGCGAATCGCGAACCGCAGCAGCCACGCACAACTCGCGGTCGACAGGATCGCCGCCCAAGCGGTGCCCTGGTCCGAGCCGTCGGTCAGCTCCGAGACCCCCGCGGTCACCGCGACCACCACCGCCTCGGCCAGCAGCAGCCCCGTCACGCCCACCCCGGCCAGGGCACGGATGTTCGCCTGGATCAGCGCGAACGGCACATCGAGCAGTTCACGGAAACTCAGCGGTCGGATCGGCACCGTCGTTCCAGGAGACCCCGGTACCGGATCTGTTCCCGCCCCGACGGCGCCGGCCGGTTCGGCGGCTGGCAGCACGCGCCGAGTCTAACCGTCAGCGCCGCAGCAGGCGGTCCACCACCTGCCGGTAACGGGCCGGATCGATGGGCGGAAGGCCCAGCAGGGCGCGCAGGTACACGCCGTCGCCGACCAGCCGGATGAGGTCTGCCCGAACCGGATCGGCGACCTCCTCGTCCAGCCCGTCCGACCACGTGTTCATCAGCTCGGCGAGCGCCCGCTGCACTTCGTCGGGCTCCGGGGTGGCATCGATGGTGCGCATGGTCGCGAGCATGGAGCGGTAGAGCTCCAGTTCGACCGCGTCCGCGGCGTTGTCGGGATTCGGTGTCTGCAGGTACCACTCGGCGACCGTGCCGCCCTTCGCGACCGCGGTGTCGAGTTGCTTGCCCGCGCGGTCGGCGAGTCGGCGGACCAGGCCTGCGAGCAGCGCGTCCTTGGTCTTGAAGTGATAGAGCAGCCCGCCCTTGGAGACGCCCGCGGTCGTCGCGACGTTCTCCAGTGTCACGTGTGACATGCCCTTTTCCAGGAGCAAGGTCTCGAGCGCGTCCAGAATGCGATCGCGGGTGTCTGCCGTCACCGAAGGGACTATACCGTCTGGACGGTAAGCCGCGTACTATACCGTCTGGACGGTAAGAAAAGGACGGAAGTCGAGCAGGTCATGACCACCGAGATAGCGCGGACCCACGCACAATCGCCCGCCACCCCACCCCGCGCGGGAGCACGCGAGTGGGCGGGGTTGTCGGTGCTCGCGCTCGCCCTGCTGCTACTGGCCGTCGACGCGACCGTGCTGGACCTGGCCGTGCCCGCGATCAGCGCCGATCTCGCGCCCACCACGCCGCAGCTGCTGTGGATCATCGACGTCTACTCGTTCGTGCTGGCCGGATTGCTGGTCGTCATGGGCAACCTGGGCGACCGGATCGGGCGGCGCAAACTGCTGCTGCTCGGCGCGGCCGGATTCGGCGTGGCCTCCGCGTGCGCGGCCTGGTCGGTGACGCCGGAAATGCTGATCGCGGCGCGTGTGCTGCAGGGCGTCGCCGGAGCCACGCTGATGCCCGCCACGCTGGCCCTGATCAGGTCCATGTTCCTCGACCCGCGGCAGCGCACCGTCGCCATCGCGGTGTGGAGCGCGATGGCGGGGGGCGGCGCGGCGGCGGGACCGCTGCTCGGCGGCTGGCTGCTCGAGCACTTCTGGTGGGGATCGGTGTTCCTGGTGAACCTGCCGGTCATGCTGGTGCTGATCGGGCTCGGGCCCGTCCTGATCCCGGAGTCGCGCGATCCGCGGCCCGGTCGTTTCGACCTGCCCAGCGCCGTGCTGTCGATGCTCGCACTGGTGCCTGTGGTGTACGCGGTGAAGGAATTCGCCGCGCACGGGCCCGGCCTGCGACCGGTCCTGGCCGGCGCGATCGGCGTGCTGGCGGGCGTGTGGTTCGTGCGCAGGCAGCGACGGCTCGCGCAGCCGATGCTGGATCTGGCGCTGTTCGCGCTGCCCGAGTTCCGTACGGCGGTCCTGACCAACCTGCTCGCGGTGTTCGCGCTGGCCGGTGTGCTGTTCTTCGGCTCGCAGTACCTCCAGCTGGTGCTCGGACGCTCGCCGATGCAGGCGGGTCTGCTGCTGCTTCCGGGTCTGCTGGCCGGCATGATCGCCTCGCTCGGCGCGGCCTGGTTGACGCGGCGGCTGCGGCCGGGCACGGTGCTGGGCGGCGCGCTGACGACGGCGGCGGTGGGCGCGATGCTGTTCGGATGGCTGGGACCGGACGCGGCCACCAGTACGACGCCGTTCGTGTTCGGCTTCCTGCTCATCGGGGCGGGCGTCGGGGTCGCGCTGACCGTGTCGTCGGACCTGGTGGTCGGCTCGGCGCCCGCGGAGCGCGCGGGTGCGGCCGCCGCGGTGTCGGAGACGGCGTACGAGGCCGGTATCGCGTCGGGCGTCGCGATACTCGGCAGTGTGGTCATGGCGATCTTCCGCGACGGCTTGGACCTGAGCCAGGTGCCGGGCGATCAGGTGGACGCCGCCTCGGAATCCCTCGGCGCTGCCACGGCCTTCGCACGCGAACTTCCGGAGGCCGCCGAAAACGCCTTCCTGGCCTCGGTGCGCGAATCGTTCGTCTCCGGCATCCACTTCGCGGCGATCGGCACCACGTCGATTCTCTTGGTCGCGGCGGTGGTGGCGTTCCGGTTGCGCGGGGGCCGCGCGTAAACGCGTAATGCCGTGACGGTCGCCGAGGTAGCCACCGCCAGCGGCCGGGCGACCCGCCGGCAGCCCTCAGGCGGGGCGCGCGAGCCGGGTCGGCGTGAGGCGGCCGCGCAGAGTGACGGATTCGCCGACCCGCCAATGTCGGGTCTCGGCCTCGGCAGCCGCCGCGATGGTCGCGCCGGAGGCGAGCAGAAGGCCCTCCTGCTTGGCGAGCTCACACAGGCGGGCGGCCTCGTTGACCGCGTCGCCGATCACGGTGAACTCGTAGCGTTGATGCGCGCCGACATTGCCCGCGACCACCCGCCCCGCCGCTACGCCGATGGCGGCCACGAAATCGCCGCCCGCGGCGTCGAGCCGGGCGCGGACCGCGCGGGCGGTGGCCAGCGCCGCACCCGCCGCGTCGGGCAGGCGCGCGGGTGTACCGAAGACGGCGAGCGCGGCGTCGCCCTCGAACTTGTTGACCAGCCCGCCGTGGCGCTCCACCTCGTCCACCACGATGCCGAAGAACCGGTTCAGGATGGCGACCATCTCCGGCGCCGGGATGGTCGCGGCCATCGTCGTCGAGCCGACGATGTCGATGAACAGGGCCGCCGCGTGGGTCTCCACACCGCCGAGCGCCGGGTCGCTCGCCAGCGCCGCCGCGGCGACCTCTTGCCCGACGTGCCTGCCGAACAGGTCCCTGATCTGTTCGCGCTCACGCAGCCCCTCCACCATGTGGTTGAAACCGCTCTGCAGTTCGCCCAGTTCGGTGCCGTCGTAGACGGCCAGCGCGACATCGAGGTCGCCTTCCTCCACCTGCCGCATCGCGCGGCGCACGCCGAGGATCGGGGCCACCGTGGCGGCCAGGGTCTGCGTCATCAGCAGCAGACCGAAGATCAAGGTCGCGCCACCGAGGGACAGCACGCAAACCGCCAGCCGGGCCTTGGTCACGTCGTCCATCACCAGCGCCGACACCGCGAGCACCATCATCCCCGCCACCGGGACGCCCGAGCCGACCAGCCAGACCACCAGCGAGCGCCCGAAGACGCCGATGCCGCGGCGGCGGCCGGAAGCCGCGGCTTCCAGCACCCGGGCGGTGACGGGCCGCAGGGCGAACTCGATGATCAGATAGCTGTTCGCGCACACCACCACGGCGCTGATCGCGATACCGAAAGCCACCTTCGGGATCAGCCGCGGTTCGGCCAGTCCGTAGAGCGTGGTCAACAGCACGAGGCCGCCGAACCACAGCAGGGCTTGGTCACGCACCAGCCTGCGCGGGATCATCGTGGCCGCGGCCTGCTCCTGCTCGGTCGGCACGCGTTGCGGATCGGTGGCCCACCGCAGTGCGCGCAGTCCGCGGGTCGTGCCCCACCACAGCCCGATCAGCAGCGCGCAGGTCGCGTAGAGCGGCGCGGCGAGCACGTCCAGCAGCAGTAGGTCGCGGGTGAACACCGACGGCCCCGGCAACACGAAGCCGACCAGGACGATCGATACGACCATGCCCGTCAGATTCCCCAACAGCGTGGGCACGGTGATCAACAACTGGACGCGGATGCGTCGCAACCCCGACGACTCCTCAGCCGACCCGAGCAGTCGCGACCCCCACGGCGCCGCGGCGAGCGTCACCTCCCTGTGTTGCATGGGTGCAGCGTAGGCCGCCCCGCGCCGCGCCGCCGCAGGTCGTCTTCGCGGAGCCGGCCCGCGCCCGCGTCCGACCGGCCGACTCGCACACGCGTCCGACCGGCCGACCGGGAACTGGGACTCTGCACCGCCGAGGCCCGGGCTCAGGAGCCCGACACGCCGACGACCCAGCCGCGAGCGCAGCGCTGGCCCCGTCGTACTCCGAGGCGATGGTTCAGGCGACCCGCTGCCGCCTCCGAACCCAGGACCGACCGCACGGTTCACCCGTGGTTTCGTGGCGGTTCGCCGACAAGCAGGCGCGACATCACGCCCGCAGCGCATCACGGTGGCAGAGCACTTCGCGCGGTACCCGGGGTGGATCCGGCGGTAGGCGGCCGTTCAGCGCCCCGGTGGCAGTTCGCGGCGGTCGGTCCCGGGCAGTTCGGGGTGATGGGGAGCGGGCAGTTCGTCTCGGCGCGCGCCGGTGGGCAGGCCGTAACCCGACGCGCCGGTCGGCGGGAGGGAGGAGTAGCGCGGGGGGTACTGCGCGTCGACGACGGTGGCGGCGACGTGCTGGGCGTGCGTGATCTCCGGTGCGCCGGGCTGGAGCGGATAGCCGACGGCCTGTGGAGCGTGCCCGTCGACGGTGACCTTGCGGGTGCGGCGCAGCGTGAAGGTTATCTCCTCGACCTCCTCGAACGCCTGCCGCGCGGTGCGCAGCGGATGCGTCGCCGTGTCGATCGCGTTGGCGACGAACGACGGGACCAGCGGCCGGATGAAACGAGCGGCGGTGTCGGTGAACGGCACCGTGCCGATCAGCGGCAACTCGAGACCGCCACCGCTCTGCGGCGCCGCTGGTGTCGCGGCGGGCGCGTTCACGGTCACCGGGGCGGGTAGGTTCGGCGTCACCTCGTGTGGCATGGCGCTGTCCTTTCGGTCGTCCGCCGCGGCGGGAAGTTCGGGGCGGCGCGGCGGTTCGGTGATACCGATCTCGATGCCGCCGATGGCCGCGATGATGCGAGTGCGCTGCCGCTCCCGGTCGATGGCGGTATCCGCCTCGACGGCGAGCCGGGCGGCGGTGAGTTGCTGCTCGGCGCGCAGGGTCTCGGCCTCGGCACGCACCTCGGCCTGCTTGACCGCGATGGCCGCGTCGGCCTCGCGTTCGGCGCGGTCGTGCACGGTGCGCGCGGCATTGTGCCGTTCGAACGAGGTCTCACCGCGCCACCAGCGCAGCACCAGCGGCAGCAGGGCCAGTGCGACGAACGCCACGATGGTGAGAATGCGCAGCGGCAGCGCCTCGCGCACGGTGTAGTCGTTCATCGCCTGCCAGCGCGCGCCGAGGCCGCGGTCGGCATCGTCGAAGGCGGCGGTCCGCGCGGTCGTCAGCGCGTCCTGGGCGGCGTCGATCCGGCGGTCGGCGGCGTCCACCCGGCCCTGCGCGGTGGCGAGATGCCTGCGGGCGTCGTCGAGCATGGCGTCGGCCGTCCGCGCCTCCGGCCCACGGCCGGGCACGCCGGTGATCCGGGTGCGCGGGCACTCCGGAGTCGGGTTGAATTCGCAGCGAGCGATCACCAAGGCGTGATCGATGTCGTTCTGCGCCATGCCGATCGCCTGTTCGAGCGCGGCCCGGTCGGCTTTCGCCCGGTCCAGTTCCGCCTGCGCCGCGACGACTCGCGGCGCCGAATCGAGCGAGCGTTGCGCCTTGTCGTCCAGCTGCCGATCCACGGACCCGCTGAACAGCACGACCGCCGCGAGTTCGGCGAGCAATCCGCCGGCCAGCACGGCGAGCCCGATGCGGCCGAGCAACCCGAGCCGGTCCGGCCCACCGCTCGGCCGCGCCGTCGCCAGCGCCCGGGCGAGTGCGCCGGTCAGCGCCGCGATCACGGTTCCGGCCGCCACCGCGGCGGGCCACGGCCATGCGGACCCGGCGGCGAGGGCGGCCACCGCGCCGGAGATCGTCGCGAACACCAGCACGACCGCGCCCGTGACGGCGTACCCGGCGCGCTCGTGGCGATCGGTGATTCCTCTGTTACGGCCTCCGCCGAGCCAGGTGAACAAGCCGGTGACGGTCATCGGAATGCACATCCCTCCACGTCCCAGGCGCTTTTCACGGGCGCGACGAAACTGTCACGGATTCGTTGTGACAGCGTGACAGGCCGCCCGGCCCGGCAGCGAGCAGAGACGGCCCGATGTGTCCAGGCTCACAAGACCGTCGTGGTCGCGCCCGAGGCGGCGGGCGGTGGGGCCTACGCTGGCGCGGTGACTCGTTTCGGTGCGAGCGATCCGAGGAGGTTGCAGGGTGCGCGGATTCGTGTTGGCGCTCCTCGTGGCGGCGCTGCCGATGTGGCCGGTTGACGCGGGCGCGTCCCCGGCCGACGGGTCGCTGGACCGGCTGGTCGCACTGGTGGTCGAGCGCTTGGACACCGCCGACGCTGTCGCCGCGGCGAAATGGGCGGCCGCGGGCGAGCACGGCATCGAGCCGGCCGTCGACGACCCGGTCAGGGAGGCGGAAGTCTACGACGCCATGGCGCGTCTCGGCAGCGGTCGCGACCTGCCGGAGAGCTGGGTGCGGCAGGTTTTCTTCGGCCAGATCGAGGCGCACAAGACGGTGCAGCGGGGCCTGATGCTGCGGTGGCGGTTCGACCCGGCGGCCGCGCCCACCGCACCGGCCGGGCTGGCGTCCGTGCGTCCGGTGATCGACCGGGTGAACGTCGAGATCCTCGACCAGTTGGCCGCCCGCCGAGCGGAGTTGACCGCGCCGGATTGCGCGCAACGATTGGCGCGCAGCGTATTCGGCGTGTTCACCACCGGTGGCGGCGACCCGCTGCACCGAGCGGCGCTGGTGCGGGCAGCTGTGTCGCTCTGCCCGGCGTAGGCCCGCTGCGGCCCGTCGCCCGCGCGGTGACGGAAAGATGTGTCCAACACCACTCCCCGCGATTTGCCGAGAATGTGCTGAACGGCACATCGGACAAAAGAGGCCGGACGGTCGGATCACATTCATGGCTTGTCACGCCCGTGTCGGAAATATCTCACGCACCCCTTCGCCGAGTTAGCCGCTGCCGCTTGGTTTGCCGGATCGCGAACGGGGGAAATCCATCTCGACGCAGGTGAGGGCGGTTTCCCGGCCTGGTGAGGAAGGTCTCGGGGCGGTGTCGCGCGTCGGTTTTCCCAGCTGGCACCGGGTGCCACAGGGATCGATCGCACGGCACTCGCTGCTTTACACTGGACAACGCGCACACGTGGAGGACCGAATGCAGAAGCCCAGCTAAACCTGGTTATTAGCGCAACCTAAGTTGGCCGGGCCCTGGACCTGACTTATCGTTTGCTCTTACGCCGAACACAGAACGTTCGGCTACCTCGCCCGCTCGGGCAGCCCCTAGCCAGGTGCTCAGCGTAGCGGGCGGGCACCCGCTCGGAGGTAAGGATCTTGTTAGGGATCCGTTACCGAAGGGCACCCACTACGTCACAGAAGCGGGTGGAGACAACTGCAGACCTGACTGCACGCCGAAGACCATCAGCGCGGCTGGCTTCGGAACGTACGGGCGCAGTCTTGTACGGAGGCGTTCGAACGAAAGGCCGTTTTTCCTTCGAAGGCCGACTTTCTTGAAGGCAGAGGCATGACGCAACTTCCTGGCCACCGGTCACCTGGACCCATCGGGCTCTACGACCCGGCGAACGAGCACGACGCCTGCGGCGTCGCATTCGTCGTCGACATGCACGGCCGCCGCAGCCGCGACATCGTCGACAAGGCTATTACGGCTCTGTTGAACCTGGAGCACCGTGGCGCCGCGGGCGCCGAGCCCAACAGCGGTGACGGCGCGGGCATCCTGATCCAGGTCCCGGACCGCTTCTTCCGCGCCGTCGTGGACTTCGAGTTGCCGCCGGAGGGCTCCTACGCCACCGGCATCGCCTTCCTTCCGCAGGCCCGCCGCGAAGCCGCGCGCGCGGCCTACGGCGTGGAGAAGATCGTCAAGGAAGAGGGCCTCGAGGTCCTGGGCTGGCGCGAGGTGCCGATCGACGAGTCGTCGCTCGGCGCGCTGGCGCGCGACGCCATGCCGACCTTCCGGCAGATCTTCATCGCCTCCCCGAAGAACGCTTCCGATCCGCTGTCGGAGATGGATCTGGAGCGGCGCGCCTACGTGGTGCGCAAGCGGGTGGAGCGCGAGCTGGGGTCGGCCGGTGCGGGTGAGGGCGCGGTCGGCAGGGAGTCGGTCTACTTCCCGAGCCTGTCCGGGCAGACCTTCGTCTACAAGGGCATGTTCACCACGCCGCAGCTGCGCGCGTTCTACCTGGACCTGCAGGACTCCAGGGTGGAGAGCGCGCTGGGCATCGTGCACTCCCGCTTCTCCACCAACACCTTCCCCTCCTGGCCGCTGGCGCACCCGTTCCGCCGGGTGGCGCACAACGGTGAGATCAACACCGTCACCGGCAACGAGAACTGGATGCGCGCCCGTGAGGCGCTGCTGCGCAGCGACGTCTTCGGCGTCGACTCCGCGGGCAAGAACCGGCTGGAGAAGATCTTCCCCGTCTGTACCCCGGGGGCGAGCGACACCGCCCGGTTCGACGAGGTGCTGGAACTGCTGCACCTCGGCGGCCGCAGTTTGCCCCACGCCGTGCTGATGATGATTCCCGAGGCCTGGGAACGCAACGAGAACATGGACCCGCAGCGGCGGGCCTTCTACGAGTACCACTCGATGCTGATGGAGCCGTGGGACGGCCCCGCGTCGGTGTGCTTCACCGACGGCACCGTCGTCGGCGCCGTGCTCGACCGCAACGGCCTGCGGCCGAGCCGCATCTGGGTGACCGACGACGGCCTGGTCGTGATGGCCTCCGAGGTCGGCGTGCTGGACATCGACCCGTCCAAGGTGGTCAAGAAGGCGCGTCTGCAGCCGGGCCGCATGTTCCTGGTCGATACCGCCCAGGGCCGCATCGTCGGCGACGAAGAGGTCAAGTCCCAGCTCGCCGCCGAGCACCCGTACCAGGAGTGGCTGGACGCGGGCGTGTCCCGCCTCGCCGACCTGCCCGACCGCCCGCACGTGCACATGTCGCACGATCGCGTGCTGATCCGTCAGCAGATCTTCGGATACACCACCGAGGAACTCAGCCTGCTGATCTCGCCGATGGCCAAGACCGGCGGCGAAGCGCTCGGCTCGATGGGCACCGACACCCCGATCGCGGTGCTGTCGGCCCGCCCGCGCCTGCTGTTCGACTACTTCTCCCAGCTGTTCGCGCAGGTCACCAACCCGCCGCTGGACGCGATCCGGGAAGAGGTGGTCACCAGCCTCAAGCGCAACATCGGCCCCGAAGCCGATCTGCTGCACCCGGGCCCGGAGTCCTGCAACATGATCGCGCTGGAGCAGCCGATCCTCGACAACGACGAGCTGGCCAAGCTCGTGCACATCAACGACGACGGATCGCACCCCGAGCTGCGCTCGGTGGTCGTGCGCGGCCTGTACCCGGTGAAGAAGGGCGGCAAGGGCCTGCGCAAGGCGCTGGAGGCGATCAACACCCAGGTGTCGGCCGCCATCGACGGCGGAGCGCGGATCATCGTGCTGTCCGATCGCGAGTCCAACGAGAAGCTGGCGCCGATCCCGTCGCTGCTGCTCACCTCGTCGGTGCACCACCACCTGGTGCGCGAGCGCACCCGCACCATGGTCGGCCTGGTCGTGGAGGCCGGTGACGCCCGCGAGGTACACCACATGGCCACCCTGGTCGGCTTCGGCGCGGCCGCGATCAACCCCTACATGGCCTTCGAGACCATCGAGGACATGCTCGAGCGCGGCGCGCTGGAGATGCCGGGCAGCACCGGCGATCTGGCCGACGACTACCGCAAGGCGGTCGCGAACTACAACAAGGCCGCGGGCAAGGGTGTGCTGAAGGTGATGTCCAAGATGGGCATCTCCACCCTGGCCTCCTACAACGGCGCCCAGCTCTTCCAGGTGATCGGCCTGTCGCAGGGCTTGGTGGACGAGTACTTCACCGGCCTGCGCTCGCACCTGGACGGCATCGGCTTGGACGAGATCGCCGAGGACGTCGCGCTGCGGCACCGGATCGCGTTCCTGGAGAACCGCAACGAGCGCGCGCACCGCGAGCTCGAGGTCGGCGGTGAGTACCAGTGGCGGCGCGAGGGCGAGTACCACCTGTTCAACCCGGACACGGTGTTCAAGCTCCAGCACGCCACCCGGTCCGGCCAGTACTCGATCTTCAAGGAGTACACCAAGCTGGTCGACGACCAGTCCGAGCGGCTGGCGTCGCTGCGCGGTCTGTTCAAGTTCAAGCACAGGGCGCGCAACCCGATCCCGATCGAAGAGGTCGAGTCGGCCGCGGAGATCGTGAAGCGGTTCTCCACCGGCGCGATGAGCTACGGCTCCATCTCCGCCGAGGCGCACGAGACCCTGGCGATCGCGATGAACCGGCTCGGTGGCCGGTCGAACTCGGGCGAGGGCGGCGAGTCCCCGGCGCGCTTCGAGCCGGAGGAGAACGGCGACTGGCGGCGCAGCGCGATCAAGCAGGTGGCCTCCGGCCGCTTCGGCGTGACCGCGCACTACCTGACCAACTGCACCGACATCCAGATCAAGATGGCCCAGGGCGCGAAGCCCGGTGAGGGCGGTCAGCTTCCCGCGCACAAGGTGTACCCGTGGGTGGCCGAGGTGCGGCACTCGACGCCGGGCGTCGGCCTGATCTCCCCGCCGCCGCACCACGACATCTACTCGATCGAGGATCTGGCGCAGCTGATCCACGACCTGAAGAACGCCAACCCGCAGGCGCGCATCCACGTGAAGCTGGTCGCCGAGCCGGGCGTCGGCACCGTCGCGGCGGGCGTCTCCAAGGCGCACGCCGACGTCGTGCTGATCTCCGGCCACGACGGCGGCACCGGCGCCTCGCCGCTGACCTCGCTCAAGCACGCGGGCGGTCCCTGGGAACTCGGCCTGGCCGAGACCCAGCAGACGTTGCTGCTCAACGGCTTGCGCGACCGCATCGTCGTGCAGGTCGACGGCCAGATGAAGACCGGCCGCGACGTGATGATCGCGGCGCTGCTCGGCGCCGAGGAGTACGGCTTCGCCACCGCTCCGCTGGTGGTCTCGGGCTGCATCATGATGCGCGTGTGCCACCTGGACACCTGCCCGGTCGGCGTCGCGACGCAGAACCCGGTGCTGCGCGAGCGCTTCACCGGCAAGCCGGAATTCGTCGAGAACTTCTTCCTGTTCGTCGCCGAGGAAGTCCGGGAACTGCTGGCCCAGCTGGGCTTCCGCACGCTGGACGAGGCCATCGGCCGGGTCGACCTGCTCGACACATCGCGGGCCAAGCAGCACTGGAAGGCCAGCAAGCTGGACCTGTCCCCGATCCTGGACGACGTCGAGACGGCGTTCATGTACCAGGACCGCCGCTGCACCAAGTCCCAGGACCACGGCTTGGACAAGGCGCTGGACCAGCAGCTGATCGCGCAGAGCCGCGACGCGCTGGAGCGGGGTCAGGCGGTGAAGTTCGAGACCAAGATCACGAACGTGAACCGCACCGTCGGCACCATGCTCGGCCACGAGGTGACCAAGCTCTACGGCGGCGCCGGCCTGCCCGACGACACCATCGACATCACCTTCACCGGGTCGGCGGGCAACAGCTTCGGCGCCTTCGTGCCCGCCGGTATCACGCTGCGCGTGCAGGGTGACGCGAACGACTATGTCGGCAAGGGCCTGTCCGGCGGGCGGCTCGTGGTGCGCCCGTCGCTGGACGCGCCCGGCGAGTTCGTCGCCGAGCAGAACATCATCGCGGGCAACGTGATCCTGTTCGGCGCCACCAGCGGTCAGGTGTTCCTCAGCGGTGTGGTCGGCGAGCGGTTCGCCGTGCGCAACTCCGGCGCCACCGCGGTGGTCGAGGGCGTGGGCGATCACGGTTGCGAGTACATGACCGGCGGCCGGGTGGTGATCCTGGGTGAGACCGGGCGCAACTTCGGCGCCGGTATGTCCGGCGGTGTGGCGTTCGTCTTCGACCCGAACGGCACCTTCGCCTCGCGGCTCAACCCCGAACAGGCCGACGCCGTCGAGCAGCTGGCCGGTGACGACTTCACCTGGCTGCACGACATCATCACCCAGCATCGTGACCAGACGGGTTCCCCGGTCGCCGATCGCATCCTGAGCGATTGGTCGCAGCAGGTGAACCACTTCGTGAAGGTCATGCCGCGCGAATACAAGAAGGTTTTGCTCGCCATCTCCGAAGCTGAGAAGAGCGGCAAGGACGTGGACGAGGCGATTATGGAGGCCGCTCGTGGCTGACCCTCAGGGTTTTCTGAAGCACACTTCACGGGAACTGCCCAAGCGGCGGCCGGTGCCGCTGCGCCTGATGGACTGGAAAGAGGTCTACGAGGAGAACTTCTCCCACGAGACCTTGCGTACCCAGGCCAGCCGGTGCATGGACTGCGGTATCCCGTTCTGCCACAATGGCTGTCCGCTGGGGAACCTGATCCCCGAGTGGAACGACCTGGTCTACAAGGACCGTTGGCGGGAAGGCATCGACCGGCTGCACGCGACCAACAACTTCCCGGAGTTCACCGGCCGGTTGTGCCCCGCCCCGTGCGAGGCGTCCTGCGTGCTCGGCATCAACCAGGACCCGGTCACGATCAAGCAGGTCGAGGTCGAGATCATCGAGAACGCCTTCGACGAGGGCTGGGTGACCCCGGTCTACCCGACCCGCCTCACCGGCAAGAAGATCGCCGTGGTCGGCTCCGGCCCGGCCGGTCTGGCCGCTGCGCAGCAGCTGACCCGCGCCGGGCACACCGTGACCGTGTTCGAGCGGGCCGACCGCATCGGCGGTCTGCTGCGCTACGGCATCCCGGAATTCAAGATGGAGAAGCGCTTCATCGACCGCCGCCTCGCGCAGATGGAGGCCGAGGGCACCATCTTCAAGACCGGCGTGAACGTGGGCGTGGACATCACCGCCGAGCAGCTGCGCGAGCAGTTCGACGCGATCGTGCTGGCCGGTGGCGCCACCCTGGCGCGTGACCTGCCGATCCCGGGCCGCGACCTGGACGGCATCCACCAGGCGATGGAGTTCCTGCCCTGGGCCAACCGGGTGCAGCACGGCGACGACGTCACCGACGCCGACGGCCTGCCGCCCATCCACGCCAAGGGCAAGAAGGTCGTCATCATCGGCGGTGGCGACACCGGCGCGGACTGCCTGGGCACCTCGCACCGGCAGGGCGCGGCCAGCGTGCACCAGTTCGAGATCATGCCGCGTCCGCCGGAGGAGCGGGCCGCGTCCACCCCGTGGCCGACCTACCCGCTGATGTACCGGGTCTCCTCGGCGCACGAGGAGGGCGGCGAGCGAGTGTTCTCGGTGAACACCGAGCGCTTCGTCGGCGTGGACGGCAAGGTGACCGGCCTGGACGCGCACGAGGTCAAGATGGTCAACGGCCGCTTCGAGAAGGTCGAGGGCACCGACTTCACCCTCGAGGCCGACTTGGTGCTGCTGGCCATGGGCTTCGTCGGTCCCGAGAAGCCCGGCCTGCTCACCGATCTCGGCGTCGGCTACGACCAGCGCGGCAACGTGCAGCGTGACAAGAACTGGGCGACCAACGTTCCCGGCGTCTTCGTCGCGGGTGACATGGGCCGCGGCCAATCGCTCATCGTCTGGGCCATCGCCGAGGGCCGCGCCGCGGCCGCGGGCGTCGACCGGTACCTGGAAGGCGAGACCGCGCTTCCGTCGCCGATCACGCCCACCATGGTGGCTCAGCGCTAGATCCCCTCTCTTACCGGAGCGGAAACGAAGGCGCCTGTGGACAACTCGTCCACAGGCGCCTTCTTCGCTCTCGATGGGCTCTCGGACCACGTCGCAGCGGAAGCGCTGACGGAAATCCGACACACTACGGCGTTCGAATGGCATTGCGGCGTTCGTGGCTTTATTGTGATCTCCGGCGTGCTGCTGATCTTGGGATGCGGTCGTGGAGTGCATGTCATACCGGTCGGGCGACTTCTGTTCACCCGGCGTGCACTGGAACGACATCCGATGAGTTCAGCATTGACGCGGCAACTCGGCGGGAAGTTCGACGAGGGCGAGGTTTGGAGCGGTATGCAGTGGAAAAAGGTCGTCGCGGCGCTGGGCGCATCCGCGACCGTGATGTCCGGCTTGGTTTTCGGTGGTGGGTCGGCGAACGCCGCTCCCGGATGCCCGAGCCTGTACGTGGTGGCGATCCCGGGCACCTGGGAAACCGGCCGCGACAAGACCCCGCAGCCAGGCATGCTCGCCGGCGTCACCCGGGGCATGCCCGCTTCCGTGGAAGTGGATTATGTGACCTACGCCGCGACCGCTTTCCCCTGGGAGGGTGAGGTTTACGGCAACTCCAAGAAGGAGGCCGTCGACAACGCGCGCGGCCTCATCGCGAGCATGGCGCAGCAGTGCGGCGCCACCAAGATCGCGCTGGTCGGCTACAGCCAGGGCGCGGACGCCGCCGGCGACCTCGCCGCCGAGATCGGCACCGGTCTCAGTGCCGTGCCCGCCGATCGCATCGCCGGTGTCGGCCTGATCTCCGATCCGCGCCGTTCGCCCACCGACATCCAGGTCGGCCCGGTCGCCCCCGGCGCGGGCGCGGGCGGCCCCCGGGTCGGCGGCTTCGGCTGGGTCAGCGACCGCACCCGCACCATCTGCGCGCTCGACGACCTCTACTGCGCGACGGCGACCGACGACTTCGTCACGCGGTTCGCCGGTTTCCTCGCGCAGGCGTCGGACGCCAACCCCGCCAACATGTGGCGCTACCAGATCGAGGCCGGCAACATCATCGGCGACTTGATGACCTCCGGCGGCGTCCCGGTCCTGCAGGCGCAGCTGACCGACTCGGCCAACCAGCAGCGTGCCAAGGACCTGGAGCGCTTCTACAAGTCCCAGGCGCACACCCTGTACGGCAGCTACCCGGTGGGCGGCGGCCAGACCGCCATCTCTTGGATGCACAACTGGATCGCGGGCATGGCCTGAGCCACCGCCGAAACCACGAGGCCCACCTCCGAACTCGGAGGTGGGCCTTTTCGTCGTGGCGGGACGACTAGCTCGAGCCGGTCGGCGGCATGACATGCTTGAACTTGAAGAACTGCTGCTGCGGGCCGTCCCGCCATGGGCGATCGTCCGGCCCACGGCCCGGGCCGTCATGCCGTTCGTGGCGTTCGAAATGACGGGGGCGTTCGTTGATGTCGGCACCCTGCTGCGGTGCGTCCACCAGCTGTACCTCCGCCTGCTCGGCGGGGGCCTCGGCGGACGCGGTCGCCGCGAGGGCGGCGAGCGGGACGGCGATCAACGCCCCGGCCACGGCCACCCGGGTGAGACGCCGCAGCGGCGTAGCGGTTTTGGAGAGCGACACGGAATTCCTTTCTCTCGAACCGTGAGCCACTGTTCGGCAGTGGCTCACCGGTCCCATCGAAGATTCCGTCACTGGGACAGCGGTGCGATGCTCCTGGCAGTCGGCTGTGAATCTCAGCGGGCACCGATATTGCGCGGCAACAGGTCCCAGACGTGCCCGTTCTCGTTGACGGTGGCGGCGGTACGCCGTCCGCTGCGGGAGAACAGGATTCGGGTGATCGAGCAGTAGTCGATGGGAAACGTCAGTGGCCGCTGCAAGCCGAGCACTTCTTGCAACAGCACGTTGACCACGCCGCCGTGTGCGAACGCGACCACCGTGTCGGCCGGATCGGTGGCCGCGACGATGTCGGCGACGGCGGCGCGCACCCTGGCTTTGAACGCCTCGCCGTCGACCTGCACCGGCAGATGCCCCGCCTTGATCCGGTCATAGGCGTCGCGGAATTCGATCTTGGCGTCCTCGATCGGGATGTAAGCGGGCAGATCGCGATCGTATTCGGCGAGATCGTCCACTATCTCGACGCCGAGGCCGAGCTTCGCGGCGGTCGGCGCCGCCGTTTCCCGAGCCCGTCGCTGCGGGCTGCTCACCACCCGGGAGACCCGGTGATGACCGAGCGCCGCGGGCACCCGCTCGGCTTGCTCCAGCCCCACCGGCGCCAACTCCGGATCGGCGGGCCCGGCCGAGCTGAGCACCCGGACCGGCTGGGCATGGCGAACGAGAATCAACTGCACCCGCCCTACTCTGCCGCATGGCCCTGACCTGTCCGATCCGGCCCCAGGGAGCTACGACCGGCACACTCGAGGTGACATACTCGGAGCATGACCGTCGAGCCGTTTCCGCAGTGGCTGCGCCCGCCGCCGGGCGGGTTCGTCGCCGAGGATCTCGATCGCCTGCCCGACCTTCCCCCGCACACCGAGCTGATCGACGGCAGTCTCGTCTTCGTGAGTCCGCAGGCGCAGTTCCATATGTTGGTCATCACGCTGCTCGACTCCGCTCTTCGCCGCCTCGCTCCCTCGCAATTTCGGGTGAGACGGGAGATGACCGTGACTCTCGGGCGGGATCAGCGCCCGGAACCGGACATCATCGTGATCCACGCCGAAAGCGTCGGCGGCCCCGGACTGACGACGTACCAGGCCGACGACGTCGTCTTGGCGGTCGAAGTGGTCTCGGCGGAATCGCGTACGCGTGATCGGGAGCGCAAACCGCAGCTGTACGCCCGCGCGGGAATCGCTCACTTCTGGCGGGTCGAGAATGTAGACGGCCGCCCGGTTGTCTACGTCTACGAACTGGACCCGGCGACGAACGCTTACGCGCTCACCGGAATTCATCACGATCGCCTGAAGCTGACCGTGCCGTTCGATATGGACATCGACCTCACCGAGATCGACCGGCTGTAGATCCGGTCGCTCGGCTCGATCGGTCGAGTACTTCGGTGGAACCGCAAAGAACTCGGCGGATTGCTCGGCCGCGGCCGGGCGCGTCGGCTTCCCTTTTCCGGCTCGCACGGCGCTGTATACAACGGGAAACGACGGCCCGGTTCGCGGCATGTGAACGGGCCGTCGACGTCCGCCGCTACTGGCTCTTCTTGCGCTTGGTCAGCAAGTAGATACCGCCGATGATCAGGGCGACCACCAGCAGGCAGCAGATCGCGCCGATGATCAACCCGCCCTTGCTGCTCTTCTTCTTTTTGGCGGCCAAGTCGAGCGCGGAGTTCCAAGTGTCCGGGCTCGCCCACACGGTGTGGTCCAGCAGGCTCGCGTTCGTCAGCAGGTCAAGGTACATATCCAACCCCTCGAGGTGTATCGGCCTCCTCCCGGAGCCGAATCTCCAAGGGTAGCCGCCCGATCAGCTCGATGAGAACCGTTCCGTTCGAAGGCCCGGTCAGCGGGGTTTCACCAATGGGAACGGCAAGGTCTCGCGGATGCTTCGTCCCGTGATCAGCATGACGATCCGGTCCACACCCATCCCGAGTCCGCCGGTGGGCGGCATCCCGTGTTCGAGGGCCTGCAGGAAGTCCTCGTCGAGTTCCATCGCCTCCGGGTCGCCGTTGGCCGCGAGCAGTGACTGCTCGGTGAGTCTGCGCCGCTGCTCCACCGGGTCGGTGAGTTCGCTGTAGGCCGTGCCGAGTTCGACGCCCCAGGCGACCAGGTCCCAGCGCTCGGTGACGCCGGGGATACTGCGATGCTGCCTGGTCAGCGGCGACACCGAGGTGGGGAAGTCGATGTAGAACGTCGGCTCCTCGGTGCGGGACTCGACCAGATGCTCGTACATCTCCAGGACCACCTGGCCCGCGTCCCAGCCGTGCTGGTAAGGCACGTCGGCCTTTTCGCACAGTGCGCGCAGTTCCTCGACGCCGGTCTCCGGGGTGATCTCCGCGCCGATCGCGTCCGACACCGCGCCGTGCACCGTTCGCACCCGCCAGTCGCCGGAGATGTCCACCTCCT
Source organism: Nocardia asiatica NBRC 100129 (assembly GCF_000308415.1). Taxonomy (GTDB): domain Bacteria; phylum Actinomycetota; class Actinomycetes; order Mycobacteriales; family Mycobacteriaceae; genus Nocardia; species Nocardia asiatica. The sequence continues at coordinate 35,672 of NZ_BAFS01000004.1, forward strand.
CGAACGACCCGTTTCCGCTGGGGCGCAACGCCACCATCGCGCCGTTGGCCGCGATCGCGGCGTTCTGAATCAGCCTGCGGCAGGTGTGCATCATGCGCTCGTAGTCGCTGTGCGCCTCGTATGCCTCGAGAATGGTGAACTCGGGATTGTGGCTGAAGTCTACGCCCTCGTTGCGGAAGGTCCGCCCGATCTCGAACACCTTCTCCATACCGCCGACACACAGCCGCTTCAGGTACAGCTCCGGCGCGATCCGCAGGTACAGGTCGAGGTCGTAGGCGTTGATATGGGTGACGAACGGCGTCGCGTTGGCGCCACCGTGCACCTGTTGCAGGATCGGCGTCTCGACCTCGAGATAACCCAGGGAGCTCAGCGAGTCCCGCAGCGAGCGCACTACCGCGCTCCGCTTGGCCAGCACCTCGCGAGCCTCGGGGTTGATCGCCATGTCGACGTAGCGCTGCCGCACCCTGGCCTCGGGGTCGGCCAGCCCTTTCCACTTGTCCGGCAGCGGATGCAGGCACTTGCCGAGCATCCGCCAGTCCGCCGCGAGCAGCGAGAGCTCACCACGCCTGCTTGCGCCGATCTGTCCGCTCACCTCGATCAGGTCACCGAGATCGAAGAACTCGCCGAACTCGGCGCTGCGCTGGGGGCCCACCCGGTCGCGATCGATGACCAGCTGGATGTCGTCGGTCCAGTCGCGAACCACCGCGAAGATCACCCCGCCGTAGTCGCGGATGCGCAGCAGCCTGCCGCAGACCCGGACCGTGGTGCCGCGCGGGGAACGCCGCGCGTCGGCGACGGTATGCGTCGGCGGATACGCGACCGGGTAGGGGTCGATCCCCGAGTCGGCGAGGCGCGCCAGTTTGTCCATGCGTACGCGCACCTGCTCGGGTCGGCGCGGCAGCTGCTGCTCGCCCTCGATCTCGGTGATGTCGGGCGGACTGCCGTCGGCGTGCAGCCCCGCCACGGTCGCGGGGACCGCGGTGTGCACGCCGGTATGCGCCGCGGTGTCCGGCTCCTTGCCGATCCGCGGCAGGAAGCCCTCGGCCAGCGCGCTGGCCACCGCGACGCGCGGTAACTGCCTGCGCTCCTCGAACAGGAAGAACCGGGGCGCCCAGTGCGGTTGGTACTTCACATTCGAGCGATACAGCGCCTCGAGCTGCCACCACCGCGAGAAGAACAGCAGCACGCCACGCCACAAACGCAGCACGGGACCGGCCCCGATCCGGCCGCCCTCCTCGAACACCGAACGGAATACCGCGAAGTTCAGCGACACCTTGGTGATGCCGTACAGCTCGGAGTTCAGCGCGAGCTGCGAGATCATCAACTCCATCACGCCGTTGGGGCCGCCGGGATCACGGCGCATCAGCTCCAGCGAGGCGCCGGTGCGGCCCCAGGGCACCAGCGACAGCATCCCGAGCACCCGGCCCTGCGGGTTGACCGCCTCGACCAGCAAGCAGTCCCCGTCCAGCGGATCCCCCAATCGGCCCAGCGCCATGGAGAACCCGCGCTCGGTCTCGGTGTCGCGCCAGGTGTCGGCGCGGGCGATGATCCGGATGAAGTCCTCGGCGGGGATATCGCGGTGCCTGCGAATGCGGACTCCGACGCCGTGCTTGCGCAGCCGGTTGGCGGCTTGGCGCACCGGTTTCATCTCCGGCCCCGCCAGCGAGAAGTTCCGGGTGTCCAGGATGGCTTCGTCGCCGAGGCGCAGCGCGGACAGGCCGGCGCGTCGGTACGCCGTCGCGCCGAGTTCACTCGCGCCCATCACCGCGGGAGCCCAGCCGAACTGGTCGGCCTGCCGCAGCCAGGCATCGATCGCCTGCGGCCACGCCTCCCGAATGCCGATCGGATCACCGCTGGCCAGACTGACACCCAGCTCCACCCGGTACGTCACCGCTGCCTTGCCGCTCGGCGCGAACACCACCGCCTTGTCCCGGCGGGTGGCGAAGTAGCCGAGCGAGTCCTCCACGTCCGAGCGTTCCAGCAATCCGCGGATCGCCGACTCGTCGGTCCCGGTCATGGCGTTGGCCGCGCGCTGCGAGCGCAGCAGGACGATCACCGCGGCCAAGAGCGCGACCGCGCCGAACAGGCCGAGCAGGAAATTGACGAACGGCGGCGGATGCCCGTCGAAGTGCTCGTTGTCCGCCAGCACCGCCGCGGTCACCCGGTAGACCGCCCAGCCCGGTCGCTGCACGCCCTGCGGCAGGCTGCCGGGGAACAGTTCCACCAGGCCCCAGCCGATCAGCGCGCCGACCGCCAGACCGCCGGCCAGCACACCGAGCGCTGTCCATCCCGCGCCGCGGCGCACCTTGGTGTAGAACTCGGGCCATGCCGCGATGAGCACGCCGACTACGGCGAGATGCAGCACCATGGCCACCAGCGCGTGGATACTGCCCCGGTCCGCGAAGGTGACGCCGTTGACCACCGCGTAGGCCATGAGATAGCCGATCAGCAACCACCAGGCGATCCGCTTCCGGCTCGCGATCGCACCCGCCGCGAGGCCGACGACCAGGGCCCACATCAGATTCGTGTCCGGCGCGTCGAAGTAATAGGTGTCGATATAGCGGCGCGGCACGTGGGTCAGGAAACGCAGACCGGGCGAAAGGCTCCAGAGGAAGCACAGCACCGCGAATACACCGAGTACCGATCCCGCGATATGCGGGACTTCCGAAAGCCGTCCGTGACCCCGGTGCGGAACCGGCGGAGTCGGTTTATCCGCGGGTGGTGCGATGTCTCGATGTTGCTGGGCTTGCGTGGAGGTCACGGAACCAGTGTGTACGTAGGTGTGTCGGATTTGCCAAGCCTGCGGTGCGCGTGTTTGTGCGGCGTTTGTCCGGCCGGGAGTTCGGCACGGCGCATTCGCCGCCGGGTGGAGCCGATGCCGTACTTTCGTGATTCCGCGCTGACCTGGGCGGAAAGGCCGCACGCGTCGGCGGGAATTCGATGCCTGCGGCGCACGAATCGGATTTCCGCGCGGGGCGGGCGGGACGGCTCGAGTTGCTCGATGATCGCTGGTGGCACGGGGTGGTGTTCGGTGAGTTCGGATGGGGCTGTAAGTATTTACCTCATGTCGGAACCAGTCGAAGTACCGATCGATGAGGACGTTATTCGGCTCGGCCAGTTTCTGAAGCTGGCCAACCTGATCGAATCCGGTTCGGAGGCGAAGACGGTGATCGCCGCCGGGTTGGTCCGGGTCAACGACGAGGTCGAGCTGCGGCGCGGACGACAACTGCACATCGGTGACGTGGTCGCCCTCGCCGGTCACAAGGCCATCGTCTCCGCCTGACCCACCCCCGAGCAGGCGGCGGCCGGAGAAACGTTCCGGGCGCGCCGCCCAACGGGCTCAGTCCTCGGCGCGGACGACTACCCCGTCGTGGTCGCTGTAGAGCATGTCGCCGGGCACGAACGTGACCCCGCCGAACTCCACCGGCACGTCACGCTCGCCGCTGCCGGTCTGCGTGCTCTTGCGCGGGTTGGTGCCCAGCGCCTTGACGCCGATGTCCAGGGTGCGCAGGATGGCGGAATCGCGGACCGCCCCGTTGACGACAACGCCCGCCCACCCGTTCTCCACGCCGCGCCCGGCGATGATGTCACCGACCAGCGCGGTGTGCACGCTGGCGCCGCCGTCCACCACCAGCACCTTCCCCTCGCCCGGCTCGCCGAGCGTCTGCTTCACCAGCAGATTGTCCTGGAAGCAGCGGATGGTGGTGATGCGTCCGGAGAACGCCGCACGCCCGCCGAACTGGATGAACTGCGTGTCGCAGCTCCGGATCTCCGGGCCGATCTCGTCGGCCAAGTCGGCGGTGGCGGTTACATTCTGCGATTCGGTCACTGGGTTATTTTGCCGCGACTTCGTCGCGGCGTGTTCGCGGCCCCTTTGTGGCTCGCGTCCGAGCGGCCGCCGCTTGCTCCTTCGTCGCTTGCGCGGCGGCCGCTCGGACGCGAGCCGGGCCGCGAACGGGCAATGCTTGGTCTCGCTTCGCTCGAAACCTGGAGTCGAGGTGCGCTGAGCGCGTCAGGCGGTGATTGCGCTACCTGGAGCTTTGCTATCGCCGGGCTGGGGGTATTGCTTGTCTTTGTCGCGGATGCGGCACTTGGAGGCGTGCCGGGGCGCGAACGGCGGATGCTCGGTCTCGCTTCGCTCGGAACCGGGAGCTGGGCTGAGGTGGTGCGTCAGGGGTGATCGCGCTATCTGAAGTTTTGCTGTCGCCGGGGCTGGGGGTGTTGCTTGTCTTTGTCGCGGATGCGGCACTTGGAGGGGTGCCGGGTCGCGAACGTGCGTGCTCGGTGTTGCTTGGGTCGGAAGCTGGGGTGGGGGAGCCGGGCGCGTTGGGCGGTGATCGCATCACCTGGGGTTCCCGTTGCCCGTGGGTTGACGGCTGGGGCTGCTGATCAGGAGCGTTGGCGGTCAAGAGGAACGGTGTGGGCGGGTGACGACTCGCGGTGACGTTCGGTGGGCATCGGTCAGCTGCACGCGTGGGTTGGTCTGCGCGTGCCGGTTCTCGGTGCCGCTAGCGGTGGCCGTAGCGCAGTTCGTAGAGGTCGCGGTCGTGGTCGGTGATCTTGCCGTGGTCGACCAGTTCGGGGTTCAGGCCGTGCTGGACCAGGCGGAAGCGGCGCCAGACGTAGCTGAGGGCGACCGTGAAGACGACCAGGGGGATGATCATCATCACGATCAAGCCGATCTTGAGCGGCATCGGTCCGGGGAACAGGAGCACCAAGGCGAAGAACGGGATGATCGGGCCGAGAAAACGGACGAGATAGCGTTCCATGGCCCCGTGTCCGACGAGGTCGTGGGTGACCCACTCGTGCAGCTCCTCGGGAAGCTCGCGGCCGAGATCGTAGGCGAACCGCTGCCGAAACGTGGGGGTCTTCATGCATACAGGCTATGCCTGTGATATAAGCCACCGCTAGTTCCGGCGAGGCTCAACCGCGTCCGTGCCTGCGTTCGTAATCGAGGCGTTCGCGCTCGTCGCGGCGGCGGGCGTCGGCGTCCGCCAGGGCGGGATCGAGACCGTGCTTGATCAGCCGATGCCGCCGGTAGACGTACAGCAGCGCCACCGTGAAGTAGATCAGTGGGATGTAGAGCAGCGCCATCATCGCCAAACCCATCCACAAGGGGCCCGGCAGCAAGAGGAACAGCATGAGCACCGGAAGCACGGGCACCAGGAACCGCAGCAGATAGCGCCGCGTGGCCCCCGGCCCGATCAGGTCCTCCCGGACCCAGTCGGACATGGATTCCGGCAGCGTGCGGCCGAAGATGTAGCCGATCCGCTGTCCGAACGAGGGTTCAGCACTCACCGCTCCAGCATCCCGACTCCGCCGTCACCGGCGCAACCCGTCCCTACCGAGCGGCGTGGAATGCGGCAATCTGGGCGACCAGGTTGTGCGTCGTGTGCTGCACGGCGATCTTGACGAACGGCTCGATGGTCTTGCCCAGGGCCCGGCCCGCGAGGCCGCCGGGCACCCGATAGTCCACGATCGCGTCGACGGTGCACAAGCTTTCGCCCTTGACGTGGAACAGGAACGTGGACTCGACCTCGAAACCCTTGATCGACTGAACGCCGATCGCGTGGCCCTCCTCCCAGCGGACCACCTCGATCCGGGACTTCAGCGACGCCGGGCCCAGTTTCATGTGTCCGTCGAAAGCGGCGCCGACCCCTTCGGTCTGCTCGCCGACCGGAGTGAAGGATTGGATGCCGTACAGGAAGCGCGGCAGGTTTCGATAGTCGTTCACATAGGCGAACGCGGACTCCGCCGAAGCCACGCAATCCTCGACGATCTTCACTACGGTCATGCCGGAACCCTAACCGGGCAAAAGCCGCGCGGCTCAGGCGGTGACGGCCAGGGTCGCGGCGAGCCCGAAGGCCAGGGCCATCACGATCACCTCGGCGACCGCGCGGCGCAGCGAGTCCTGAGCGTCCATCCGGTGGTCGGCCGCTCGCGGCACCCAGCTGCGCCGCCACCACCAGCCGAGTGCGAGCAACGCGAGCAACACCACCGTCTTGGCGAGCAGGATCCGGCCGTATCCGGTGCTGACGAACGGGGCGATCCCGCCGACCCGGATCAGTCCGTTGAGCAGCCCCGTGACCGCCACGATCGCGACCAGGGGCAGCGCCACCGCCGAATACTTCGGCAGCGCGACCGCCCACTCGCCCCGGGTCCGTACCACCAGCGCCAGCGCGATCAGCAGTCCGAACCAGGCCCCCGCCGCCAGCGCGTGCACCGCGGCGAGCACCGAGCCGAACACCTGCTGCGACATGTGCCCGGTGATCGGACGCAATGCCAGCGCGACCGCCGCGAACACCAGTACCAGGTCGGCGGAGGCGGATTCGGGCCGCCGGAAGGCCAGCGCCGATCCACCCGCCACAGTCGCGACGCCGACCAGGATGGCGATGCCGACCTGCCCGCCGCTGACGTCCGCCAGGTAGGTGCCGAACTCCGCGGCGCCGAGTTCGGTCACCGGGACGCCGACCACCTCGGCCGCCTCGAAGACCAGCACGGCGAACTCGCAAGCCGCCCAGACCCCGGCGAACACCGCCAGCAGGCGCCACGGCGTTCGCAAGCGCGGGGCGATCCTGGGCAGGGCGGCCAATCCCAGCGCGGTCGCCCCGGCGCCGTCGGCCGCCACCCGGACCACCGCCTCCCCGGGCAGCGGCCCCGGCAGGATCAGCGCCCACGCGAGCGCGACACCGAGCAGCGCGGCCGGGACGGCGAGCAGCAGGGCCGGCCACGGCGTCCGGCCGGGAGCGGGCTTGGCGCCGCCCTGGCCGCCGATCCGCATGTCGATCACCGCCGCGGGTTGCGGCTCCTGCCGCCGAACAAAGCGAACGCGAGCCCACCGCCGAACAGCACGACAGCGCCGATGATGAACACCCACAGCGGAATCCCGCCCGAACCGTTCGAATCGCCGTCGGCTTTCGCATTCGGTTTCGGTCCCGGCGTGCCGTTGCCCGGCTTGCCGAGGGTGAAATGCCGCTTGCCGCTGACGGGGTGACCGTCGGCCGAGGTCACCCGGTAGGCGATGGTGTACTCGCCGACCGGGCCGAGCTCGCTCAAGGCGACGCTGACCGTCTTGCCCTCGACCACCGGGTCACCCTTGGACCACAGATTTCCGTCGGGCCCGACGACGGTGAGCGACGGGAAACTGGGCTGGAGCTCCTCGTTGAACGTGACGCTGGCGCGTTCCGGACCGGCGTCGACGGTCGCGTTGTCCTCCGGGACGCTTCCGGTGGCCGCGGAGTGCGCGGCGGCGACACCCGTTGCGGTGATGCCGAACCCGAGCAGGAACAAGCCCGCCACGAGGGCGGCCAACAGACGGCGGCTCATGCGCGCCGCCCGCGGATCACGTTGCCGAGGCCGAGCGCGACCCCGAGCAGGCCGAGCGCGAGACCGATCCCGCCGAGCCAGCGGGCCGTCTCGTCCTCGTGGCCGGTGTCGTCGTCCGCGGCTTCGCTGCTCACTTTGTGGCCGTCGTCGGCGTCCTCTTCGCCGGCGGCCAGGGTCAGCGTCGGGGCCGGATGTTCGGGTTCGTCGCCGTCCTTGCCGATCGGCTGGTCCCAGCTGACCACCTTGCCGTCGGAATAGGTCTGCCTGGCGGGGAAGCTCACCGAACCCAGGGCGGGCAGCGGGCCGACGGACACCGCGAAACGCTGGAACTGACCGGGCGCGATGCCCGGCGCGCCCGGATCCGCGGTCCAGGTGATCGCGGTGACTTCCTTCTTGTCGTTGCGTTCCACCTTGGCCGACCAGCCGGGAACCGGTTCGGTCCGAGCGGATTTCAGATCGGGCAGGGTGACGGTGAGCGCCGTGGTGCTCGCGGTGTCCGATTCGGTGGGCACCCGGAAGGTGGCTACGGCGTATCCGCCTTGCGCGGCGCCGGGAGCGTCCACCGTGACGTGTGCCGCGGCGGTGCCGCCTGCGAGCAGAACGAGTGTTGTCGTGGCGACCGTCGTTCCGACGGCGCGCGAAATCGAGCTGTGCATGCTGAAGCTTCCTGTGCGAGAGGAGAAGGTGGCGGGGATCAGACCGGCACCGGCGGCGCACGCGGGCCGAGCGCGCCCAGCGGAGCACAGCGACAGGGGAGCAGACCGGGATCGGCCCAGGGCGGCGCGCCGGTGACCCGCACTCGGCGCGGCGGCGCGAGTATCGCCCGCAGCGCGCCGGAGGCGGCGGCGTAGAGCCGTTCGGCGAGCACGATCAGCGCCGCGCAGCCGCCCGCGGCCACGATGTGCGCGAGCAGCATCCACCCGGTCGGCAGCGGGGAAAGCGCTGCGACGGAGTGGTCGTGGCCCAGCACGGCCAACGCGATGTGGCTGAGCAGCTGACCGGCGCCGAGCAGCCCTGCCGCGACGAACGGGCGCGGGCACGCTCGCAGCGTTCCCGCGGCCGAGCCCGTCGCCGCGGCGATCAGCAGCAGCAAGGTCAGTTCGGTCGAGCCGGGCACACCCGCACCGGCCGTCCCGTGCGCCGCGACGGCGAGCACGCCGACGAGCACGCCGACCAGGCCACCACGAAGGTGGCCGGTGATCGGGTGCGGGGGCATCGGGACGAGGAGGGTCAGCGGACGCCGAGCCGGGCCAGGATGTCGGACTCGATCCCGGACAACTCGTGGGAGATCGACGCGTGCACCGAACGGCGGCGGTTGGCGGGCATCTGGTCGGAGGTGTGCACGGCTGCGGTCAGGCTGCCGAGACGATCCTTGGTGGCGGAGACGAACTTCTGCGTCTCGCCTTTGTCCTTGCCGTTCTGCGTGCCGATCTTGTCCAGCGCCGCTTCGGCATTCGTGATGCGCGCCTGCAGCTTGGCGCCGTGCCCGGTGAAGTCGCCGAGCTGGTCGATGCCGACGCCGAGTTGCTGGGCGCGGCGCGTGTCGAGCTGTCCGCGCAGGAAGGTCGCGCCGCGATAGGCGAGCGGGGCGAGCACCGGGATGAGCACGCGGGCCACCCCGAGGTACTTCTTCACTTGACCGGCGCTGAACGGGTCTCGTTCGGCCTTCGCCGCCGTCTTCAGCGCGGCTTTCTCCTCCGCCTGGAACGCCGCGATCTGCGCTTTGGCGACCTTGCGCTGGGTGCGGGCCTCGGCGCGGCGCGCCTTGCGGTCGTTCTTCGCCGCGAGCTTGGCCTCGATCACTGCCTTGTGCTTGAGGGCTTTCGCCTCGGCCCGGCGGCTCGGCCGCCGCTTGCGCTTCGTGAACAACCCCATCGAAGGCCCTCCGTCATGCTGGTTCGCCATGGCAGTACGACGCCGGGGAAGCCCGTCCGCCCATGTCACACGCTTTGCCGTTACCCTATCGGGTCCACACCGACAGCTGCGAGGGTAGTGCGACCCACGCCCTCGGCACCTGCCGATTCACCGCTCCCCGCCCGAGCACACGTCTACTGCGGCGTGTCGCACCCGCTCGGCAACGAATTGCCGGAGTCTGCGGCACCGACCTCGCGCCGCGGTCCCGGCAGGTTTGCGAGTGCCGCGTTGGCGAGCGGTAAGCGAGCGCCACGCGCCATCGGCGCGAGCGCAATCGTGGTGGTGTGATCCCCGCCGCACGTGCCCAGTGCATCGCAACTACGTATTTCGAGCGATGCGGGTCCGACTTGCGCTGTTCGCGGTCCCGGCAGGTTTGCGAGTGCCGCGTTGGCGAGCGGCAAGCCAGCGCCCAGCGAAACTGAGGTAGTGCGATCCCCACCACACGTGCCCGGCGCACCGCAACCACGTATTTCGAGCGAAGCGAGAACGAGCATTGCCGTTCGCGGCCCGGCTCGCGTCCGAGCGGCCGCCGCGTCCGCGACGCAGTCGCCAGCGGCGGCCGCTCGGACGCGAGCCACAAAGGGGCCGCGAACACCAGCGCCGAAGGCGCTGAAATCAAACACTGTCAGGGGTAGGGACCATACTGCTTAGCGTGGATTCGGACATCGGTGACCAAGACGGTCGCAAGCGCAACGGAACGGCCGTGGATCGGGCCACCGGCGTGCCGACCGCCTTCATCGACGCCAGGGCGCTGATCGGCTGTCGCCATCGCCTGCATCTGGACGCGGCGCATCCCGAGGCACTGGTGGGAATTGTCGAGGACGCGGGCGTGCGCCAGCGCCGCGATGCCGCCGCGGCCCACCGCGCCCGGGTGCGCGACGCTCTGGTCGGTGCGGCCCCCGACGCCTGGGTGGTGATCGATCCCGGTCTGCGCGCCGCCGAGCGCGCCGAAGCGACGATGCGCGCGTGCGAAGCCGGTGCGCGGCATATCTGGGGCGGCCTGCTGCCGCAGGAGCCGGACACGGGCAGGCGCGGCGGTTCGGAGATCCTGCTGCGCGATGCCGACCGCGGCGGCTACATCCCGGTCATCGTGGTGAACCACAAGGTGACCGATCCGCGTCAGCCCGAGCCGGCCGACTTCCACCCCACCACCACCGACCTCTATCACTGGGATCCGCGACCGGACCCGCACCGCAGGCTGCGTCAGCAGCCTCGCGACCAGCAGCGGCTGGTCCATCTGCACCGGATGCTGCAACGGCACGGTCTGGCCAGCCCCGCGCTGGTCGGCGGCGTGATCGGTTTCGACTTCGATCGGATCCTGGTCCACGACCTGGCGCCGTTGCTGGCCGATTACGACCGCCGCTACGCCGACCGGATCGCGGTGGTGCGCGGCGAGTTGCCGACCGTCCCTTCGAAGGTGCCCGAGTGCAGGCAGTGCCCGTGGTGGACGCGAGGGATCGATGGTCCTGGCTGCGAGGGCTGGCTGATCGAACATCGCGACGTCAGCTTGGTGGCGCCGGGCTCGCGCGCCGAGGTGCTGCGCAGGCACGACGTTCAGACCATCGATGAGCTGGCCGCCTGGGTGGGCGAGGAGCCGGAGGACTGGCAGCACGGCCCGTTCGACGAGGCCGTGGTCACGGCCCGGGCGTGGATCGCGGGGGCGCCGCTGGTGCGGCGGGTGGAGCGGGTGCGGGTGCGGCGGGCCGACGTGGAGGTCGACGTCGATCTGGAGAGCTTCCAGGAGTACGGCGCGTACCTGTGGGGGACGTTGCTGAACGGCGTGTACCGCCCGTTCGTCACCTGGGATCCGCTGCCCACCGAGGACGAGGGCCGCTCCTTCGGCGAGTTCTGGACCTGGCTGATGCGGGTGCGCGCCGAGGCGGCCGCGGCGGGCAAAACGTTTGCCGCCTACTGCTATTCACGCACCGCCGAGGACAAGTGGCTGTACGAGTCGGCGCGCCGGTTCGCGGGGCGCCCCGGTGTGCCGACGGTGGAGCAGGTGCGCGCGTTCGTGGACGGGCCGCAGTGGGTGGACATGTTCCAGGCGGTGTCGGATCAGTTCATCTGCCCGAACGGCAAGGGTTTGAAGAAGATCGCGCCGGTCGCCGGGTTCTCCTGGCGCGATCCCGAGGCCAGCGGCGAGGCATCGATGAGCTGGTATCGGCTCGCGGTCGGTTACGACGGCGCCGCGCCGGATCAGACCCAGCGCACCCGTTTGCTGGAGTACAACGAGGACGACGTCCGCGCCACTCAGGTGCTGCGCGAATGGATGACCACCCGCGCAGACGAAGAGGTTCCCGGTCTCGCCGACTTCCGGCCGATTGCCGATACCCGGCCGGACGAAGCCGTCGCGGATTACGCGGCGGTGCCACCTTCGGTTCCGTAGTTGCGGCGCGGCGGTACCATCGCGACGTGACAGAGCACGTCGAACAACTCGAGTTCCAGGCAGAGACACATCAGCTGCTCGAGCTGATGATCCATTCCGTCTACTCCAACAAGGACACCTTCCTGCGGGAGCTGATCTCGAATTCCTCCGACGCGCTGGACAAGCTGCGGCTGGAGTCCTTCCGGGACAAGGACCTGCACGTCGACACCTCCGACCTGCACATCGAGCTGGAGGTCGACAAGGACGATCGGATCCTGACCGTGCGGGACAACGGCATCGGCATGTCGCGCGCCGAGGTCGTCGACCTGATCGGCACCCTCGCCAAGTCCGGCACCGCCGAACTGCGGAAGAAGCTGAACGAGGCCAAGTCCGAGGCCGCGGCCGAGGAATTGATCGGCCAGTTCGGGATCGGTTTCTACTCGACTTTCATGGTCGCCGACCAGGTCACGCTCACCACCCGCCGCGCGGGGGAGACCACCGGCACCCGCTGGCAGTCGAGCGCGGGCAGCTCCACCTACACGATCGAAGAACTCGACGAGGCCCCGCAGGGCACGTCGGTCGCGTTGCGGCTCAAGCCGGTGGACGAGGAGGATCATCTCTTCGACTACACCCTGGAGTGGAAGCTGCGGGAGATCGTCAAGAAGTACTCCGACTTCATCGCGTGGCCGATCCGCATGCAGGTCGAGCGGACCGTCACCGAGGGCGAGGGCGAGGACGCCAAGGAGACGACCATCCTCGAGGACCAGACGCTCAACTCCATGAAGGCGCTGTGGACGCGTCCCAAGAGCGAGGTCTCCGACGAGGAGTACAAGGAGTTCTACAAGCACGTCAGCCACGGCTGGGACGATCCGCTGGAGATCATCCCGATGAAAGCCGAGGGCACCTTCGAGTACCAAGCGCTGCTGTTCATCCCCTCGCACGCGCCGTTCGACCTGTTCACCCGCGAGCACAAGCGCGGTGTGCAGCTCTACGTCAAGCGGGTGTTCATCATGGACAACTGCGAGGAGCTCATGCCGGAGTACCTGCGGTTCGTCAAGGGCGTGGTGGACGCACAGGACTTGTCGCTCAACGTCTCCCGGGAGATCTTGCAGCAGGACCGGCAGATCCAGATGATCCGCAAGCGCCTGGTGAAGAAGGTGCTGTCCACGGTCAAGGACCTGCAGGGCGCCGAGGACCAGACCAGCTACCAGACGTTCTGGAAGGAGTTCGGCCGCGTCCTGAAGGAGGGCCTGCTCTCGGACTTCGACAATCGCGAGACCATCCTGCAGGTCTCCTCGTTCGCCTCGACGAATTCCGAGACCGAGCTGACGACGCTGGCCCAGTACGTGGAGCGGATGCCCGAGGGGCAGGACACGATCTACTACATGACCGGCGAGACCAGGCAGCAGGTCGAGAGTTCCCCGCATCTGGAGGCGTTCAAGGCCAAGGGCCGCGAGGTGCTGATCCTGACCGATCCGGTGGACGAGATGTGGGTCGGCTCGGTGCCCGAGTTCGACGGCAAGGCGTTCCAGTCCATCGCCAAGGGCGAGGTCGACCTGGAGACCGAAGAGGAGAAGAAGGCCTCCGAGGCGCTGCGCGAGCAGCAGGACAAGGACTTCGCCGACGTCCTGACGTGGCTGGGCAAGACGCTGGAGCAGAACGTCAAGGAGGTGCGCCTGACCAACCGGCTCACCACCTCCCCGGCCTGCCTGGTGGGTGACGTCTTCGACTTCACGCCGATGCTGGAGCGGATGTACCGGGCTTCGGGGCAGGCGCTGCCGGAGAGCAAGCGGATTCTGGAGCTCAATCCGACCCACCCGCTGGTCACCGGCCTGCGCGACGCGTACGCCGCCAAGAAGGAGGAGGCCGACGCGGGCACGGCGACGGAGTTGTCGGAGACCGCCGAACTGCTGTTCGGCACGGCGGTGCTGGCCGAGGGCGGTGAGCTGAAGGACCCGGCGCACTTCGCCCACATCCTGACCGATCGGCTGACGCGTACGTTGTGAACCGTCCGCGGCCGGAGGACCACTCGGCGTCCTCCGGCCGCGGCGGCGCGATGGTTTCGGCGATTTCCCGGTTACGGTGGCCGTCGGGGTGGCATATTCGCAGGACTGGGGAGTTCGCCCCCGGGTGGCGCGGTTAGATGTGGATGCCTGAAAGGATCGTCACAACATGTCCGCAAACCCGCTTGCCGTGGCCGAGCCATGGGATCTCGTCGCCGACGGATATGCCGACTTCGCACCCGCCATCATGCGACCGTTCGCGGCACGGGCGCTCGAGTTCGCCTCGCTGTCGTCGCAGTCGCGGATCCTGGACGTCGCGGCGGGACCGGGGACGCTCAGTCTGCTGGCCGCAGGCCACGTGGCGCAGGTCGAGGCCATCGATTTCTCCGAGCCGATGATCGCGCGACTGGCGAGGGACGCCGCTGCCGCCGGGTGGACGAATGTCCGTGCGCGGGTGGGTGACGGACAGGACTTGCCGTACGAACCCGACCGGTTCGACGCCGGGTTCTCCATGTTCGGACTGATGTTCTTTCCCGACCGGGCCCGGGGGTTCGCCGAGTTGTTCCGGGTGTTGCGGCCGGGCGGCACGGCGGTGGTGTCGAGCTGGGCTCCGATCGCAGACTCGCCGCTGATGCGAATGATGTTCGGCGCCTTGACCGCGGCCGACCCGAACATCCAGGAGCCGCAACCGAATTTCCTGAGCCTGGAGAATCCGGAGGTCTTCGAATCCGAGATGCGCGGCGCGGGTTTCGAAGCCGTGTCCATCCAGCGGCATTCCATCGCGCTCACCTTCGAGAGCCCGGAGAAGATGTGGGAAGCCATGGTGCGCAGCAGCGCCCCGCTGGAACTCATGCGCCACAGCGTGAGCGCGGAGGTCTGGGCTCGGCGCACCGCGGTCATGAAGGCGTTTCTGGCGGAGAAGTACCGGCCCAACTGTCCGTTGTCCACCACGGCGTACCTGGGCATCGGACACAAGCCGCAGGGCTGATAAAAGCGGCGCGCGGCCCTTCCGAGAAAGGACCGCGCGCGGCCGGAACAGCGCGGTGGGATTACCGCGGGGCCATGCGCAGCGCGCCGTCCATGCGGATGGTCTCGCCGTTGAGGTAGTCGTGCTCGACGATGTACTGCGACAGCTGCGCGTACTCGTCCGGACGGCCCAGGCGCGACGGGAAGGGCACGCCCGCCTCGAGGCCCTTGCGGTACTCCTCGGTGACGCCGGCGAGCATCGGGGTGTCGATGATGCCGGGGGCGATGGTGTTCACCCGGATGCCGAACTGGGCCAGGTCGCGCGCGGCCGGCACGGTCATGCCGTGCACGCCGCCCTTGGAGGCGGAGTAGGCGATCTGGCCGATCTGGCCCTCGAATGCGGCGACCGAGGCGGTGTTGATGATCACGCCGCGCTGGCCGTATTCGTCCACGGCGTCGGTCTTGGCGATCGCGTCGGCGGCCAGCCGCATGACGTTGAAGGTGCCGAGCAGGTTCACCGTGATGACCGTGCGGAACAGCTCCAGATCGTGCGGGCCGTTCTTGGACAGGATGCGGCCCGCCCAGCCGACGCCTGCGCAGTTGACCACGATGCGCAGCGGCGCGCCGGATTCGACGACCTGCGCCACGGCGGCGCCGACCTCGTCGTTGCTGGTGACATCGGCGGGAATGAGGGTGACCCCGTCCGGCACGCTGTCGCCTGCGCGCTCGATCGACTGCGGCACGTCGAGTCCGAAGACGGTGGCGCCGAGATCGGCGAAACGCTTGGCGGTGGCGGCGCCGAGGCCCGATGCGCCTCCGGTGACAATGGCGGCGGAACCCGAAATCTCCACGATGGTCCTCTCGTTCGTGACAGCCAGTTGGCCTTTCGTCAATTGCACCCTAACCGGTGGCGGACGCGCGGCCCCGCACGGCTCCCTCGCCTCGCCGCCCGTCGGCGAACTATTTGCGAACATGAATGTTCCCCGGTGTTGCCGTCACGCTGCGGGCGCTGCGCCGTCCGGGCGCGTGCGCTCGCCGCGCCGCGCACCCTGTGCGCCGGATTCGCGGAACCGACCGCGCAGAATGGAGCAGCCCAGTCAGCTCGACCGAACACCGGAGTCACCGTATGACCGAATCGGCCACCAGCGCACGCCTCCCGCGGGGTAGGCACGGACTGCCGCGCGAGCAGGTGATCGCCTCACAGCGCGAGCGGATTCTCGTCGCGACGGCGGAGGCCATGGCCGAGAACGGTTACATCGGGACGTCGGTCGCGGCGATCCTGAAGCGGGCGGGCGTGTCGCGGGAGACCTTCTACGAGCAGTTCCGTTCCAAAGAGGACTGTTTCGAAGCCGCCTACGAGCGCGCTGTGCAGCTTTTGCTCGACCGGATCGCCGAGGCCACCGAGACGGAGGACGGCGCGCCGAACGGCGGGGACCCGATGGCTGGTATGGACCGGATCCTGCGGGCCTACCTGCAATACCTGGTGGACGACCCGGCCAGCGCACGACTGTTCTTGGTCGAGGTCTTCGCGGTGGGATCCGCGGCCATCGCGCGCCGCGCCCAACTGCAGGAACGGTTCGTGGAGCTGATCGCCGCCGTGCTGGACGCGCGGACCGAGCCGCAGCGCTTCGCCTGCCAGGCCCTGGCCGCCGCGGTGGGTTCGATGGTCACCGCTCGGATCGCGGCGGGGGACTCGGCCGGTCTGCTCGCGCTGCGGGAACCGCTGCTGGATCTGTTGCGGCGAGGTGGCCGACTGTACGGGGCGGCTCTGGTGCCCTCCGGCGAGCCCTCCGCGTGAGCAACAGCGCCGCACCGGCGAGCGCGGGAGCGACCGTCGCGAGCCCGGCGACGGCGGCGCCGCCGAGCGCCGGTGTGGCCGCGCCGAGCAGGGTCGCCGCACCGAAGTAGAGGAACAGCAGGCCCGAGCCGATGCCGATCGCGTGCTCCGGCAGATGCTTGCCGACCAGGATGCCGACCGCGATGGCGAGCGCGTCGGCGGCGACCATGCCGATGGTCGAGCCGAGCCACACGCCCACCCAGTCGTAGTCGGTGGCCAGCGCGGCGGTCGCGAACATGGTCCGGTCGCCCAGTTCGGCGAGCAGGAACGCGGACAGCACCACGAAGAACGGCGCGCCACCGGCCTTCGGCGGTTTCGGCGCCGCGTCGTCGTCGGGGCCGAAGTGCTCGCGCAGCGTCCACAGGCCGACGGCCAGGAAGGTGAGCGCGGCGATCAGCGCGATCGTCCTGGTGGGCAGCGCGGCGCCGAGGAAATGGCCGACGCCGACCGAGATCAGGTGAACCGCGGCGGAGGCCGTCGCGATGCCGCCCAGCACCACCCACCAGCGATAGCGCAGCGCGAACGTCAGCGCCATCAGCTGGGACTTGTCGCCCAGTTCGGCGAGAAAGACGATGCCGATACTCAGCAAGACGGTGGTGATCATGTGTGGCGGCTCCCAAGTCTCCGGCCTGCCGGTCGGAGATACGGGTAGCCTCCGGCCGACAACGAAATGGTTGTCCAGGCCGAAGGTCTCGCCCACCGGCCAACGCCGGTTCACACAGCCGGACCCCAGCCCCTGGGGACCGGCGGGTCAGTATGTCGACTGTGCGATTGGGGGCTACTCCCCTTCGCTGCAGCCGACTCTACCTCGGGGATTCCGCTCTTGCCAACCCGCTGTAGGCGAAATCGCAATGCGCACAATAAGTTTGGCGATCCAAGCGGTGAATTTCGGGTACCCTCACGCGGCCAGCAGCATAGCCAGAACCGCGGTGTCGGGATCGCTGATCGGATCGAGTCCGACCCGGCTGACCAGCGAGGTGACCGTTCCGTCCGACTCCGCCTCGGCCCACGCGGCGCGGTGTTCGAGCCCCAGATGGGGCACGCCGGGCAGCAGGACGCAGCCGGATGCCGCACCCGTGCACTCGGGCAGCGACGGGCGGGTCTCGGACGGAGGATGAAGCATGAGCAACGCGGGTGGCACGTGTTCGGCGAACCGGCCCGGCTCCACCGCCTCCTCGCCCAGAACGGGACCTTCGGCCAGCACCAAGCCGACGGTGCCCGGGGCCGGGTCGTCGGGCAAGTCCTCGCGGACGCCGAACACCGTCGAGGTCGTCAGCAGTCCGGGTAGCGTGGCCACGCGCACCGCCAGCACGAGCACTTGCGCCCACTCCTTGGTGGTGTCCGGCCAGCGGCCGGAGATCAAGAAGCCCCGCAGCGACCCGCGCGAATGGAACGGCGTGATGCCGATCGGTTCGTTCGTGCGCATTTCTGCCTCCCGTTTGCCGAACCCGGGGGCGACCTTGCCCGTCCCTTTGGTGTGGATTTCCCGAATATGAACCACGAGTCACCTGGCACACAAGTACCAAAGAGTGCCAATCGGACAGCCGGGAACCGAGCGGGAAGCAATCGGCCTGCGTACGCGGTGAATCGCGCTCGACCTCGCCGAGCCCGCACTCGTGGCCGGTGGGACATGGCCCCGGCAAAGCGCCCGCGTCGCGAGAAACAGAACGGGCCCGCGATTCCGGCGCGCGTGGCGCGACGGAATCGCGGACCCGGTTCCGGTGTGCCGAGTCGGCTCAGCCGAAGATGAGGCCCTTGGCCTGCGACGTCGCCTTGGCGAAGCGCTCCTGGACGTCGGCCCAATTGACCACGTTCCAGAACGCGGTGACGTAGTCCGCCTTGACGTTCTTGTACTGCAGGTAGAAGGCGTGCTCCCACATGTCGACCTGCAGCAGCGGGATGATGCCCAGCGGAACGTTGGCCTGCTGGTCGTAGAGCTGGAAGGTCAGCAGCTTCTGGCCGAGGGTGTCGAAGCCGAGCACCGCCCAGCCGGAACCCTGCAGACCGTTGGCCGCCGCGGTGAACTGCGCGCGGAATTTGTCGAACGAGCCGAACTGATCGTCGATCGCCGCGGCCAGCTCGCCGACCGGCTTGTCACCGCCGTTGGGGGAGAGGTTCTTCCACCAGATCGAGTGGTTGACGTGCCCACCCAGGTGGAACGCGAGGTTCTTCTCGTGCAGGAAGATGGCGCTGTGATCGCCCGACTCGCGAGCGGCTTCCAGCTTCTCCAACGCGGTGTTCGCGCCGGCGACGTAAGCGGCGTGGTGCTTGGAATGATGAAGCTCGTTGATCTGCCCGGAGATGTGGGGCTCCAGGGCGCTGTAGTCGTAATCCAGATCTGGCAGCGTGTACTCAGCCACGATGTCCCTTCCTATGTCGGGCTGGATGTGCCCGTTGTTCCGTGCACAGCCAACCATCATTCGTACACCCGGTCGATTCCAACCTGGGCCGACCTCCGCGCATTCCGGTGACGCCGTTCACACGGAGCCGGTCGCGCTCCGTCCCATCACACACATCGGCACCACTGGAAACGCACGCGTAGCATCGAACCATGTCGTGGTACGACGAACTAGTCGGGCGGCTCAGCCTTCCCGAACCCGCCATGGTCGCTCCCGAGCGAGCGCTTCCCGGCCGGGCGGAGCCGCTCGACGTGCCGGATACCCACTACGTGAACGGGCACCCGATCCACCCGCCGTTTCCCGAAGGGCTGCGAATCGCGGTTGTCGCGATGGGCTGTTTCTGGGGCGCGGAGAAGGGTTTCTGGGAACTCGGCGGCGTCTACACCACCGCGGTCGGTTACGTCGGCGGATACACGCCGAATCCCACCTACGAAGAGGTCTGCAGCGGGCGCACGGGTCACACGGAAGCGGTGCTCGTCGTGTTCGATCCGGCGGTGATCGGCTATGCGGGCATACTCCAGCACTTCTGGGAGAACCACGATCCCACCCAAGGCATGCGCCAGGGCAACGACCGTGGCACCCAATACCGTTCCGCCGTCTTCACCTTCGATGCCGAGCAGGCCGAACTGGTCCGCTCCACCGCCGAGGCATACGGCAAGCGCCTCGCGGCGGCGGGCTATGGCCGGATCACCACGGAGATCGCGCCGCTGCCCGGGCTGGCGGCCTTCTACTACGCCGAGGGCTATCACCAGCAGTATCTGGCGAAGAACCCCGGCGGATATTGCCCGGTGCACGCCACCGGAGTGAGCTGCCCGGTCGGCCTGGGCGCCTGAAGCCGGGCGCGACACCGCACGGCCGCTTTCGCGGGCGTGCGGTCCGATCCGCTGCTCCGGAGGGTTTCGGTTTCCGCTGCTCCGGACGGTTCGTTACAGCGGCGGCGCGATGCCAGGACGGGTTGCCCGTGGATCGCCCGCGTCGTGCGCCCGCCACCATCGCGCGCCGCCCGCGATGAACTCCGCCAGCGGGATCTGTTTGCCCCGCGAATCGTGCACCAGGATGTCGTCGAACCACACTCGGACATCCAGTTCGCGCGGATCGATGCCCTCTTCTTGGGAGAACTCCAGCACGTGCGTGGACGAGTGATCGCCGATCCGGGCGTCGAAACTGAGCAGTTCGCTCCACAGCGCCCAGCCGCTGTCGTCCAGATCGATGAACTCCCAGCCGTGCAGCCGCCCGCCGCCGAAACTGCGGATGGCCTCGTCCAGACCGTCCAGTTGCAGCGGTAGCACCTGGGGTTCCAAGTCGTCCCAGTGCTGGGTCCGCAGTGAGGCGGCGACCCGGCTCACGCCGGTGAACGTCACCTGCACGCGGTAGTCCTCGGCCGCCGTCCCTTCCTCGGGGAGGGTCAGCACTTCGAGGTCGAGGCGCAGTTCGTTGGCGGTCTCGTCGACCGCGAGGCCGAGGCAGGTGGCCTCGGACAACGCGACGTTGAGTCCTTCGGTGTCCATTCCGTGGCGAAGCCCCCTGCTCACGTTCATGCGCCCAGGCTACCGATCGCGCCCGCCGGATCGCGGTATTTCGGCGGCGTCTGAATTCGATGGAACCGAACGCGCCCGCGCTCCGTCCAAGTAGATATCGGGACCTCTCGGCCGCAGGTTTCCGATGTCGGCGACGAATGGCCGCTCCGGGATGGATATGGAGGGGAGTCCCGGATCGGCCATTCGCATCGCTCGCTAGGGGATCGATCACTCGTCCACCCCGGAAAAGGGGCGAGTACAGACCGGAAGTCCTGTTTCGCCCCAGAACGCTAACCGAATGGTTGCTTGGTTACCTGGGCTTTTTCGCTCGAACGGGGTCGAACGTCGCGCCTTGTGGATCAGGTTGTGGATTATGTGGATAACTTCGACCTAGTTATGCACAACCAGCATCGAGCGGGGGCACGGTCGAGTTCCGGAGGTGAGAACATACCTGAAGTCGTAGCTCGCTGTCGAGCCTGCTGCCCAGGCATGGAACTGCACGGCCGCTCGCCGCCCATGGCAGGATCGAATCTGTGACGAGCCCCCACGTTCCGTCGGTCACGGTGGAGGACGTGCCTGCCGAATTCGACGGCAGCGCGCCCGCGTCGGCCGAAACGCCGCGACCGATCCTGCTCGACGTCCGTGAGGACGACGAATGGCGGCTCGGACACGCCCCGGGGGCCGTACACATCCCCATCGTCGACGTGCCCGCCCGGATCGATGAGCTCTCCTACGACGCCGAACTCTATGTCGTCTGCAGGCAGGGCGGCCGGTCCCTCCAAGTGGTGGAGTACCTCGCGCATATCGGCTACGAGGCCATCCAGGTTCGCGGCGGCATGGTGGCATGGCAGCAGGCCGGTCGGCCGCTGGTCGCGGAGGGCGACCACGAGGCGAAGATCTACTGACGAAGGAACGAGGTGCGCGGGTGAGTACGGTGGTGCAACCTTGTGCGCGCTGCGGCGCGCGCTGGGCCGTGCAAGGGGCCCCGATGCACTGGTGCCCGCGCTGTCGCGGGGTGCTCCTCTCGCCGGCGCCGATCGACGCGCCCGCCGAGCGCCGCAACTACCGCTGGGTGGCCCGTAAACCCGACCACCGCGTCCGCCGGGGGCAGCAGCCCGCGCGCCCGGCCGCGCCGAGCGGGACGCCTCGATACGCGCAGATGCCGCGCTGGGGCCTGGTCGCCCCGCCGCCGCAAGCCGCGGGTGCGGCCCGCCGCCCGCTCGGCAAGCTCACCGCCGCGGTGAGCACGGTGCTCGTCGCGACCGCGTGCGTTTTCGCGCTCGCCGCCGTCGCCGAACTCGTGCGCTATGGGGTTCTCCTGCGCAACCGGACACGTCTGATCCATCCCGCCGTACTCTTCGCCTCCGACGCGTTCGTGATCGGCACCGGGGTGCTCGCGATCGGGGTAGCGCTGGCGGCGGCCGTGGCCACGGTGGGAAGACTGATCGAGATCAGGCGGTCGGCCTACGCCGCCACGGGGCGGCGCGATCCGCGATCGCCGCGTGTGGTCGCGCTCGGTTGTCTGGTTCCGGTGGTCAACCTGCTGTGGCCCGGGGTCTACCTGAGCGAGGTCGCCACGCTGCAGGGCGACCCGCGGGCGCGCCGTGCGGCCCGGATCTGGTGGGCGGCGTGGGTGTTCGGCGGACTCGTCGCCGCGGCCGCGCTGCTGTGGCGGCTGGCGGACTCGTTGCAGGCTCGAGCGGACGGGGTGCTGTTCACC
This sequence comes from Nocardia asiatica NBRC 100129, assembly GCF_000308415.1. GTDB lineage: Bacteria > Actinomycetota > Actinomycetes > Mycobacteriales > Mycobacteriaceae > Nocardia > Nocardia asiatica. Next base: position 57,719 of record NZ_BAFS01000004.1, read on the forward strand.
GCGTTCACCGACGCGGTCGCCGCGGCGGTCGCGCTGCTGACCCTGTGGACGCTGCGCACGATCGAGGGGCGTGATCTGCTCGGTCGCGGCCGCACCACGCGTCGCTGGCTGATCGCCGTCGACCCCGCCGTGCCGGTGATCGAGCCGGTGCATCCCGGCGGAGGCGAACACACGGCCGAGCCGGCCGCCCCGGGGCACGAGGACAACGGTGCTGAGGACCGTGAGCAGGAGGAGGTTATGGCCAAGTGAGCCAGGGCAGTCGCGCGCCGTTCGTCGTCGCGCATCGAGGCGCCTCGGCGGCGCGCCCGGAGCACACGCTCGCCGCCTACGAGCTGGCGCTGCAGGAGGGCGCCGACGGCGTCGAATGCGATGTCCGGTTGACCAGGGACGGACATCTGGTGTGCGTGCACGATCGCACCGTCGATCGCACCTCCTCGGGCAGCGGGCTGGTCAGCGAGATGACGCTGGAGGAGCTGCGAGCGCTCGATTTCGGCGCCGATGGATCGCCCGCCTCGGTGCTGACCCTCAGCGAGCTGATCAGCCTCGTGCTGGACTGGCGCAGCAGGCCGACCAAGCTGTTCATCGAGACCAAGCACCCGGTCCGCTACGGCGCGCTGGTGGAGAACAAGCTGCTCGCCGAATTACAGCGTTTCGGCATCGCCACCCCCGCCTCGGCCGATCATTCCCGTGCGGTCGTCATGTCGTTCGCGGCCACCGCGGTCTGGCGTATCCGCCGCGCCGCGCCACTGTTGCCCACCGTTCTGCTCGGCGAGTCGTCGCGCTATCTGGGCGGTTCGGCGGCCACGACCGTCGGCGCCACCGCCGTCGGTCCCTCGGTGAAGACGCTGCGCGACCACCCCGACCTGGTCGACAAGGCCGCCGCCGCGGGCCGCGCCACCTATTGCTGGACCGTCGACGATCCCGACGACGTCCAACTGTGCGCCGACCTCGGCGTCAGCTGGATCGCCACCAACCACCCCGGCCGAACCAAGTCACTGCTCCCCGCCGCCTGAACCACCCGGAAGACGCAGCGGATTACTCCGGGAAGACCGACGACACCCGAATCACACCACCCGTCCGGGCAAGCCCGAATTGCGCGCTGGCCTCCCCACCAGAGCGCCCTGCGACGCTCGCTCGGACACGACCGCCGGTCGTCCGCGCATCCGCCGCAATAAAGCCGCACCAGGCAGCCCTCACCATTCAGCGTTCGCATCCGCGAACTGCGCCCAAGCCGTTGCTGCGATGGTGGCCGCCGGTCCATGACAACGACGCACCGCAGAGCGCGCACCAACACCAGCGCCAGCCGCCATGGCGTCGCCGTTGATCGCCAGCAGTCCGGTCGGTCGCACCGCAGGCAGCATCCCGGCACCTGCGGTGTTCCCGACGAAGCCGTATGCGTACCGATGCCGCGCTGCGGAACACGTGGCAGCACAAGTAACCAGGTCACCACCTCACCCGCCTAGCGCACCTGAACCACGAGCGAAGCGGGGCCGAGCGTCCGCCGTTCGCGGCCCGGTTCGCGTCCGAGTGGCCGCCGCGTCCGCGACGCAGTCGCAAGCGATGTTCTGAGCGGCTGTGACTATGCAGCACGGAGGCAGGGCCGGAGGTTATGGCAGCGGTATCGCGCACACCGTAGTGCGATCACCACCTCACGCGCCGAGCGCACCTCAACCACGTCTTTCGAGCGAAGCGAGACTGTGCGTGGCGCCGTGAGCGGCCCGGCTCCCGTCGGAGTGGCCCGTCGCGTCCGTGACGCATTTGCCAGCGGCGTTCGCTCGGACGTAAGTCCTGAGCGGCTGTGACTATGCAGCACGGAGGTACCGCCGAAGGTTATGGCAACGTATCGCGCATCGAGGTAGTGCGATTACAGCCCGACGCACTCAGCGCACCTCAACCACGTCTTTCGAGCGAAGCGAGACCGTGCATGCGCCGTTGTGGCCCTGTTCGCGCCGGAGTGGCCGTTGCTTCCGCATCGCAGTCGCCAGCGGCGGCCGCTCGGACATAAGTCCTGAGCGGGCTGTGACTATGCAGCGCGAAAGCAGGGCCAGAGGTTATGGCGGCGGTATTGCGCACCTAGGTAGTGCGATTCCCACCCGACGCACTCAGCGCACCTCAACCACGTCTTTCGAGCGAAGCGAGAGCGAGCATCCGCCGTTCGCGGCCCGGCTCGCGTCCGAGCGGCCGCCGCGTCCGCGACGAAGTCGCCAGCGGTGGTCGCTCGGACGCGAGCCACCAGGGGGCCGCGAACACGCAGCGCCGCAGGCGCTGCAAATTAAACACAGAACACGCCGCGCCGAAGGCGCGGCCAGACCAACACTGTGTAGTTTGACCCCTCGTGGGTAAGAGCAAGCGCAACAGTCCGAAGCCCGGCGGGAACCGGGCGCAGCGTCTCGCCGAGCGGCGGGCGGCGCAGGAGCAGGCGGCACAGGCCGCGACGCGTCCGTTCGAGGGCTTGGCCGCGGAGTGCGATCTGGTCGCGCTGCGTGAATTCGTACCGTCGGCCACGGCGCGATTGACGCTGTCGCCCTCGGTCGCGGCCGAGCGGCCGGTCGTACTCGCCACGGTGCTGCCCGGCGCGGTGGCCGCGCTGGTGCGCGCTGGTGACGAGCCGAGCGGCTATGTCGGCGCGCAGGTGCAGTTCCAGGGTGCGGACCCGGCCGCCGATCTGGCCGCGGCGATCCTGTGGACCCAGTCCGCGGAGCCCGGTGATTCGCTGAGTTCCGTGGAAAGCGTCGCGGGCGGGCCGCGGCTGGCCGATGTGGTGGATCCCGCCGCGAGCCTGGAGTTGACCGTGCACCAGGACTTCGACTGGTGGGTGCCCGAGGGTGTCGAGCCGGATCCGCAGGTCGCGGCCACCATCGAGCAGGCCAAAAAGGCGATCATGCCGTCGGCGCGGCTTGCCCTGGACGCGGACGTGATCGGCGCCGCCTGGTGGGTGGACGCGGGTGAGAAGGCGCACATCCGCTGGGTGCGGCCTGAGGACGAGGACGCGCTCATGCTGGCCTTGGCCCGTGTGCACGCCTCCGGCGGGTTGCATCTCGGCGAGGGTTCTCGTTTCGCCGGGTCGTTCCGTACGCACGGCGTGCTGGTCCCGGTGTTCGACTTGGACCGCGAGCGGCACGCCGACGAATGGGTGAAGCCCGCGATCGAATTCGGCGCGCGCTTGGCCGAGGCGCTGGCGGTCGACGCCCCGCTGACGGCCGATGAGCGGCGCTCCCGCGACGGTCTGCGGTCGCGTCAGGTCACATTGCGCTGAAATCCGAATCGACGGGAATTCGATACACGATTTCCGACGCTCGTGAGTTCGCAGTGTGGATTGCCGCCGCCATGCCGAGTTAGGGAAGTCTCACCGAACTGTCGTGCGCAGCGACAGTAGGTCGATGTTCGGCGGCGCCTCGACCGGGTCTGGAATCATAAATGGCGACAGGCCCGGTTCCGCTCGCGGAACCGGGCCTGTTCGTCTTTTCCGGCAAAGGCCTCAGACCGAGCCGCCTGCCACCGAAGGCGCACCGGAGGCATCGCTCGGGCCGCTCATTTCCCGGGCGACGAATTCTTCCAGGTCGAACAGGTTCGACCCGGCGCGATCGGCGATGGTGAGCAGGGTGGTCATGTTCGCGACTTCCTCGACCTGTTCCTTCAGGAACCACTGCATGAACTGTTCGCCGAGGTAGTCGCCCTCTTCCCGGGCCGTGCTCGCCAGTTGGATGATCTGCTCGGTGACGGTCTTCTCCTGGGCGAGTGCCAGCGCGATCGGCTCCCTGGCATTCTCGAACCGCGATTTGGCGGCGTCGATGCCGGAAATCTCGATACTGATATCCCGGTCCAGGAAGTACTGCACGATCATCATCGCGTGATTGCGCTCTTCGACCGCTTGCTTGTAGAACCGCTTGGCCAGCTGCGGCAGGTCGGCATTGTCGAACCACACCGCAATCGCGATGTACTGATGCTCCGCATTGAATTCGTGCCGGATCTGATCGTGCAACAGGCTGTGGAACTTGCTGCGGGGGGATTCCGGATGGCTTGACATAGCACCGACATTAGCGCTGGTCAGTTCCTGTGTCATCCAAGTACAGCCTTATTGAGGCTAGTGTTGCCTAATTAATTCTTCGCTGCGCCCGCCATTTTCGGCGCCGGGATATCGGAGCGTGGCTGCCCGCGCAGCTCGCGGGCGACGAACTCCTCCACGTCGAAGAGCCGGCCTTCGGCGCGGTCGATCACCGACAGCAGCGTGGTCATCCCGGCGACGTTCTTCACCTGTTCCTCGAGGAACCACCGGACGAATCGCTCGCCCAGATAGTCGCCCGAGGTGCGGGCGGCGCGAGCCAGATCACTGATCTGCGCGCTGCGGATCTGCTCGATCCCGAGCAGCAGAGCCGTTGCCGCACGCGGGCTTTCGAAGGTCGAGTCGATCGGCTCCAGCCCGCCGATCTGCACGGGCAGATCCCGGTCCAGCAGGTACTGCACCATACGCAGCGCATTGCCGTAATGCTCGCGCGATCGGGCATAGGCGTGTGCGGCCAACTGCGGCAGCCTGCGGGCGTCGAAGTACACGGCGGCGGCGAGATACTGCTGGGCGGTGGTGAATCCATGGCGGATCTGCGTGCGCAGCAAGTCGGGGAAGGACTCGTCGGCATCGTCGGTGTCCGGCATGGCGTCGACGCTACCGTGTGAGCAGGTCCTCCGGGATGGCGCGGTCCTCGGCCAGCGCGTCGAAGAACCGGCTCGCCTTGTCCTTGTCCCACAGCAGCACATTGCCGCTGGCGGTGTCGTCGAACCCGCCGACCGGCACCGCCGTGGCGACGGTCTCGCCCCGCAGGGCCCAGCCCAGTCCGCCGAGGTCCCAGATGTGGTCGTCGTTGTCGACCTTCAACGACTTCGCGGTGTCGGAGGCCAGCGGCCACAGTTTGAACGGGTTGGCCAGGGTGGCGCCGCTGGTCGCCTTCTTCAGCAGGGCGGCCATGAAGATCCGCTGGTTGTTCATCCGGTCGATGTCGGCGAGAGCGGTCGCGCGGCTGCGGACGAAGCCCAGCGCCTGCGGTCCGTTCAGGCGCTGGCAGCCCGCGGGCAGGTCGATGCCCGCGAGCGGGTCGTCGATCGGCTTCGGCACGCAGACGTCGATGCCGCCGAGCGTGTCCACCACGCTGGCGAAGCCGCCGAAGCCGATCTGCGCGTAGTGGTCGATGCGCAGGCCGGTGGCGATCTCAACGGTCTGCACGAGCAGCGCGGGCCCGCCGATCGCGAACGCCGCGTTCAGCTTGTCCTTGCCCTGGCCCGGAATGCTGACGTACGAGTCGCGCGGCAGGCTGACCAGGGTGGTTTTGCCCGACTTCGGCACGTGCACGAGCATGATCGTGTCGGTGCGCTCGGGGCCCACCTCGCCGCCGGTGGCGAGTTCCTGTTCCTGCTCGGGGCTCAGGTCGCCGCGGCCGTCGGAGCCGACCAACAACCAGTTCGTGCCGGGGGTGTCGCCCACCCGCTTGGCGTAGTTCGCCAGCGCGGGGATGCGGTTGAGCGAGTTGTCCAGCTGGATGACGGCCCCGACGGCGGCGAGCACCAGTACCAGCAGGATCACCAGGAACCAGCGGAACGGGTGGCGCTTGCGGCGCGGTCGCGGCGCGCGGGCCGGTCGTGCACCGCGCGGCGGCATCGGCGGAGGACCCTGACGATACGAGCGCGGCTGCTTGGGCGGCCCCTCGTTGTAGGGGACCGGTCGTTGGGTGGGGGCGTGCGCCGGGCCTTCGCGATGGGGGACGGGTCGCTGAGTAGGGGCGTGCCCGCGCGGCGGGGGAGGCGGCGGCCTGCGGCGTGCGTGTTCCGGGGGTACCTGCGAATACGCCAGTGGCTGAGCGTGCGGGTCGGCCGATCCATCGCGCCGTATCACGTGTGTCGGCTCGATCGGCGACGGTGCGCCCGGTCCCGGCGGGGGCATGCGCCGGCCCATCGGAGGTTCGCCGGACCGGCCGGGCGGCGGCATCCGGCGCGGACGCGCGTTGCGCTGGTGGTCGTCGCCGTTCATCACTGAGACTCTACTTATCGGGCGTCTGTGAGGTGCCGCATGTGGACACCGCGCACGCGGAAGCGGCGCTGCTTCGTAATTCGTTGCGGGCGCCGCACTGTTAGCACTCCGACGAGCACAGTTGCGTCACGGAAGCCACGAAACACGGCCGCGCAGAACGGTATAGCCGATGTAGGCGACCGCGTCGATGGCCGCATGGGCGAGCACCAGCGGCCACAGCTTGTTCGTGCGCTGCCAATACCGTCCGAATATGACGCCCATCACAATATTTCCGAGGCCGCCGCCCAACCCCTGGTACAGGTGATAGCTGCCACGCAGCAGCGCGGAAGTGAGCAATGCCGAGTTCGCCGACCAGCCGAGCTGCCGTAGGCGGGTGAGCAGGAACGCCACCACGATGACCTCTTCGGCCAGCGAGTTCGCGCAGGCCGACAGGATGAGCGCGGGCAGCCGCCACCAGTAATCGCCGAGCGAGGCGGGCACGATCGTCACGCTGAAGCCCAGCGCATGCGCGGCCAGATACAGCCCGAGCCCCGGCAGTCCGATGATCGCCGCCAGTGCCAGGCCGGGCAGCACGTCCGCACGCCACCGGATGCGTTTCGCCAGCCCGATCAAGCGCGGACCCATGCCGCCGCGCCATAGCAGATACAGCCCCAGCGCCGCCCAGCCCACCAGTCGCAGCACGCTGAGCAGTTGAAACAGCAGGTCGATGGTGGATTGCGTGGATCGCGACGGGTTGAGCGCGACGGTCCGTCCACCGATCCCGCCCGGGGCGAGCGCGCTCTCCACCAACGACAGAGCGGCGCTGAGGCCGCTGAGCCCGAACGTGACGAGCAGCACCACGGTGATCTCGAGTTTGATCGCCAGCCGCTCCTGATCGGTCGGCTCGGCCTCGTCCCACTGGGCACCGGACTCCGCGCGCATGGGTCGAATCTATTGCGCTCCCCTTGGACCACGCGCGGCGCGTCGGCGTCGACATCGTGACCGGCCGGAACTCGGCGTCGATGCCGCCCACTCCGGCCGGTGCCACACTTCGACGCTGCCCGGTATGTGCGCGACGGACCCGGTCAGATGCGGCGCAGCCCGTTGAGGAACGGGCAGCCCGCCAGCATGCGCACGGCTCGGCTGAGCGTCTCGACGTCGTCGGCCGGTGCGCTGAACGGCAGGCGGAAATCGTGGTCGCCGTCGTGTCCTTCCACCCGCAGGGTGAGTCCGTAGCGGTCGATGGCCAGCGGGTGCACGGTGCCGCGTTGCAGGCGCGGCGGCAGGTGCCTGGCCAGTTGGGCGACGACGTCGGCGTGGTCGGCCTGCATGTGCTGCAGCCACGCGGATTCCATGGCGCAGAACGGATCCGGCTGGGCCAACCGCAACTGTTCGCTGCTCACCGATTCCGCTCCGGCCGAATCGGCCACCACCGCGGAGTTGATCACCAGCCGCAGCAGGGTGGCGCCGAAGCCGACGTCGAGCAGTCCGGGATGCGGGTTCTCCTCGGCCACCTCGCCGGCCAGCGCGCGCTGCGCCGGGGTGGGCACCGCGCGCACCCAGCCGCGCAACCAGACCAGTGCGCGTACCGGCTCGCGCAGCGGCAGCGGAGCGTGGTCGGTCAGCTCGAGCACCGCGGGCGCGCCGTGCTCCCCGGAGTTGCCCGCCAGCACCGCGGCGACCGACGCGGTGGGCACCGCGATCACGGCGTCGCCGCACTGTCGTACGTGGTGCACGGAGGCGGGCGTCGGATCGATACCTGGCATGGCCAGCACCGCTTGCTCCGCGTGGGCGCACGCGCTGCGCACCCGCTCGGCGGTGGACGGTGCGACGGTCAGGGACGGACGCGGCATACAAACCTCCGTGGAGCGGGCGGCGCGTGTGATTAGGTTACCCTAAGCTAAGTGACAGGGTGTGGTTCCCGCAAGCGTTTCGATCGTGTCGAGCGCAGCGAACTGGATCGGTTCCGGCGGATCAGGCTTGTTACGGTGAGGGCGTGTCGGAAGGGACGGAATCCGGGCAACCGGTGCTGGTGACGTTGTCCGCGCCTCCGCGGCGCCGCTTGGCCGACGGCTTGGTCCGCAACCTCGGCGCAAGCCCCGCCGCGCCGATCCTGGATTTGGATGCTCCGGATACCGATATCGCCGGCTTCCTCGCACAGGTGGCCCATGCCGATACCGGTTTCGTCGCGCGTACCTCCTCCGGAGAGCGCGCGGTGGCCATCGTCGCGGCCACGGCCGCCGCCCTGTGCGGCGACGACATCGCCACCGCGTTGCGCAACCCCGATATCGCCTTTCTGACCGCGCTGAAACCCCCGGCCGTCGAGGCGGTCCGCTCCGTCCTGCTCGCCGTGGAAACCGAGGCCACCGACCGGGTGAACGACGCGTTGCGGGTGCTCAACGGAGGTTGAACGGTTCCCGTACGGCCGTGCGCCATCGGCCGGGCACTCGCAATCGGTGGGGAGCCGGGCGAGTGCGCAAGTAATCTCGTAACCGTGCCGCGAATCGCGTACTTCGGGCCGTCCGGAACTTTCACCGAGATGGCCCTCGCCCAACTCGAAGCCTCGGGAACCTTCGACGGACCCGTCGAGCGGATCGCCGCGCCCAGTCAGGGGGCGGCGCTCGACCTGATCCGCGCCGGTGACGTGGACGGTGCGGTGGTGCCGATCGAGAGCTCCGTCGAGGGATCGATCTCGGCGACGCTGGACTCGCTGGCAATCGGCCCGCGTCTGCAGATCGTCGCCGAGACCGAACTCGAGGTGAGCTTCACGATCCTCGGGAAGCCGGGTACGGCGCTGTCGGATGTGCGCACCCTCGCCGCATATCCCGTGGCCGGCGCCCAGGTGCGGATGTGGGTGGCGCGGAACCTGCCGCAGGCGCAGTCCTACACCTCGGCGTCCAACGCCGCCGCCGCCGAAGACGTGGTGGCGGGCCATGCCGACGCCGCCGTGTCGACCGCCCTGGCGGGCGAACGGCTCGGGTTGATCGCGCTGGCGTCCGGGGTCGCCGACCACGAGCAGGCGATCACCCGCTTCGTGCTGTGCACCCGGCCCACGGTGGCGCCGTCGCCCACCGGAACCGACCGCACCTCCATCGTGCTCGAGTTGCCGAACGTACCGGGCTCGCTGATGCGCGCGTTCGCCGAGTTCGCCACGCGTGGTATCGATCTCACCAGGATCGAGTCTCGTCCCACCCGAACCGGTATGGGCACTTACCGTTTCTATCTCGACTGCGTCGGGCACATCGATGACACGGCGGTGGCCGAAGCGCTCAAAGCATTGCATCGCACCGCGCGGATCCGTTTCCTCGGGTCCTGGCCTGCGACTTCGGCCGCCGGTACGCCGCCACCGTCGGACGAAGCAGCGGCGGAGTGGTTGATCCAGTTGAGAAAGGGGATGGCGGACCTATGACCGGAAGATTGATTCTGGTCCGGCACGGAGAGACCGAAGGTAACGTCGCCAAGCTGTTGGACACCAGGATTCCTGGTTTGCCGCTGACCGAACGTGGTGCGGCACAGGCGAAGACATTCGGCGAGGGTCTGCTCCGGCCGCCGAAGGTGCTGTTCTCCTCGGCGGCGTTGCGCGCGCGCCAGACCGCGAGCTACATCGAGGCGGCCACCGGTGCGGCCGCCATGGTGCTCGACGGCCTCCACGAGGTACAGGCCGGCGACCTGGAAGGACAGCACGGCGAAGAAGCCCACCGGACCTTCCAGCGGATCTATCGGTCCTGGCACGAAGGGGATCTCACGCTGCGGGTGCCCGGTGGGGAATCCGCCCAGGACGTCCTGGACCGCTTCCTGCCCGTGCTCGCGGAATTGCGCAACACGTATCTGACCCCGGACGACGACAGCCATGGTGACGTGATGGTGGTCAGCCACGGCGCCGCCATGCGGCTCGTCGGCCGGACGCTCGCGGACGTGCGACCGCCGTTCACCACGAACAACCACTTGGACAACACCGAGACCATCGAATTGGTCCCGATGCCGGACGGCGGGTGGGAGTGCATTCGCTGGGGCCGGTTCACGCCGCCGTTCGGATACGACGTCGCACCGACCTCCGACGACCCGATGGGCTAGCGACCTCCGCTCGGTGCGCTCAGGAGAGCTTCGGATTCCGAGGGAAGTCCTCGCGTTCCGGCAGGGAGCTGATCAGATCTTGCACCGCTGTGCGCAGTCGCGCGGGAGTTCCGCTGCTGAGTGACGTCCACTTCACGCCGTCGTCGGACTTGCTCGCGGTCGCGATGAATCGCCCCGCGCGCGTGTTGAAGACGGCTATGTGATTGTCCGCCACGTCCCTGGTGCCGTCGCCGTACACCACCCCGACGATCTCGGCGTACGAGTGGATCTCGACCAGGGCGGCGGCCAAGGTCTTCGCATCCTGGTTGGGATTGCCCACTTTCGCCAGCCGCTCGGCGGTGGCCGCGGCATCGCCGGTGTCCCCGAAGATCGTTGCCAGCTCTTCGGTCGGAGCGTTCATGCCGTACAGCTCGAGCGGCTCCGCGTAGCCGAGAGCCGCCAGGACCGTACCGGGCAGGTCGGTCCCTGCCTCATCGATGACGTAGGAATCCTGGCCCCGCAGGGCGACGACCGGAAGGTCGACGCCCTGCGCCAGACAGAAACGGCTCACCCACCCGTCGACGATCAAGCGCAGCGCGATGATCCAGTGGGGCCGGTTCAGCGCGCGCAGCCGATTCTCCAAATCGCGATGCGGCACATCGTCGATGAGGAGCTTCCGCTGGGCGAGCGACTCGGCGGCCGCGTCCATCGCCGCCCTGTGGTCGGTCACGTTGTCGTAACGTGCCCGCGCGTTCAGAACGACGGGAACTTCGATCTGCAATTTCTCCAGGAGGAACTGCATCTCGTCCAGCGACAACACCACCGCCTCGAGCGTCGACGGGTCGCGGCCCGCGCCGAGAACGGTCACCTAACCGTCCCGCTGATGTCACCACCGATGACGCCGTCGGCGGTGAACCGGCCGTCGTTGAAGTGCTCCGTCGACCGCAGGTAGTCCTGGCCGTTGTGCTCGGACTCGTCGTCCTCGTCACTACGGACCTGGTTGCCGAGCAGGGGATTGCCGTTGCCGTTGTTCGTCGGCCGAACCGGTGCCGCCTCGGGAGCTTTCACCGCGACGGTCTCCTGCACGTGGGCAGCGCCGCCACCGATCGTGCCGCTCGAACCCCAGCCGTCCGGCAGCTTGAGCGAGCCGTTGCTGATGCCCGCCGCCGACCCCAGGCCGGAGAACGACACCGCGCGAGTCGAGGCGCCGGCCGCGGTGGCCGCCGCACCGACGCCCATGGCCATCGGAGCCATACCGGCGAAGGAAGGTGCGGAGGAACTCGTCGCCGCCGCGATCGCGCTGCCCGCGACGTTGCCGACGGTGGAGACGCCCGTGGTCGCGATCGAGCCGACGGCCTGAGCGGCCTGGGTGGCCGCGCTCGCCACACCGGGATTGCTCAAGAATGCCTGAGTGGCGGCGACGGCAGCCTGGATCGGATCGGCGGGGACCTCGCTCGCCGACTCCGCGGCCTGCTCAGGGGTGGCCGTGCCCGCGCCCTTGGCGATCGCCGGCGGCTGCACGAACTCGGCCGGGGTCGCGACCATGGCGCTGGTCGCGGCCTCGTAGGTCTCCATGACCAGCGCGGCACGAATGTCCATGGCGTGCCTGGCCACTTCCGCGACCTCGAACGCGCCGGACAACACGCCCGGCGGGTTGGCCGACGCGGCCAAGGCGGCGTTCACGGCGGCGATCTCGGGCGGGCTCGGCATCGCCAGCGCGGCGACGGTGTAGGCGGTGGCGTTGGCCGCGGCCTTCGCGCCCATCGCGGCCGCCTGCACGCCTTGCTGCTCGGACCAACCGAGGAAGCCCGTGAGCTTGCTCAGCGCGGCGATACCGTTGATGCCCTGCATCCCGACGCCGAGTTCGGCCATCACCCGGGCGACGGTCGTCGTCGCGTCGACCCAGGCGGCGGTGAGCCCGCCCCATGCGGTGGCGGCGGCCGAGATCGGGATCGCGTGCGCGCCCGCGTGAAGGGTGGCCGAATTGATCTCCGATGGGCGCGCGGCCCAGATCACCCCGGTGACTCCTGCAACCATGTTTGACTTCTCCCCTGCTTCGAACCTTGTTGACCGGTCTCGGAATTACACCTGGATGGCGCTGATGCTCGCGGCGCGCACCACATCACCGGCGACGTGCTGGGCCAGCTGCGCGCGCAGCGTCGCCGCCGCGTGGTGGCATTCCAGAATCGCCTGCGCGATCGCACGGTCGTGCGACATCGCGCCCTGGTTGAAATGGCTGGCGCTGAGGAACGAGACCTCTTCGGCGCCGGAGGGCAGCACGTGCGTCGCGGGCGCGGTGATCGCCGCGGCGGCGGCCAGACGGTCGGCGACGAGGTCGAGTTCGGCCGCGGCGGCGAGAATGGCTTCGGGTGCGATCAGTACATGTCCAACCATGACTCGACTCCTTCTAGTGGCTATGGGGCGGAACCACGAGAATTCCCCCTTCGAGTGATAGGACGCGACAGCAACGCGATCGGTTCCATCGAATCCCCAATTTTTCGATCTCCGTGCCGATTACACACCCACCGTTGGGGGTACGCAATACAGCACGGTCCAGACTATCCCCATCCCAGCTGATGCAGGCGGTCTTCGTCAATGCCGAAATAGTGTGCGATCTCGTGGATCACGGTGATCGCCACCTCTTCCACCACCTCCGCTTCGTCGGCGCAGTGTTCGAGAATGGCCTCGCGATAGATGGTCACCGTGTCCGGGAGCGCTCCGCCGTACTGACTGTCCCGTTCGGTGAGGGCGATGCCGTGATACAGGCCGAGCAGATGTGGATCCTCCGGATTGCGCGGCTCGATCAGCACCACCACGTTATCGATCGCGCGAGTCAGCTCGGAGGGTATGAGATCCAGTGCGTCGCCGACCAATTCCTCGAAACGGTCGGCGGACATCGAGACGGGCATCGGCGCTCGGCTACCTCGGCTGGGGCTGTGGCGGCAGCGGCGCGGCGCCGGGCAGCGGTGCGGGGGTGGAACGTCCGCTGTTCGGCGGCGGCACCGGAGCCTGGCCGTTGATCAGGATGTCGCCTCTGGCCGATCCGGTGATCGGCGCGAAGCCTTCACGATCAGCTCCCTTGCCGATCATGCAGTCCAGCTTGCGGCTGCCCGCCATCCAGCTGCGGGCATCGATGTAGTCGAAGAACAGGGTGAGCGTCTTGTTGCGGATGACGTCCGGCCCGCCCAGGTACTCGGTCGAGGTGCGGGAGCACTCCTCCTCCACGAACTTGTCCTGCGCCTCCTTCGCGGGCGGTCCGCCGGTGAAGTGGGCGCTGAGATCGACGGTGGACACGATCTCCACGGCGTGCGGCTGGGCGCAGTCCACCGGATCGGTGGGCAGGTTCTGGTTGATGCCCAGGCAGACGCCGGGCTCGTACACCCTGGACTGATCGTGCTCGGTGGCGCTGCCGACCGACGGCGGCGTGCCGACGCTGGCCGCGACCTGCAAGCCGCACCGCAGCGTGCGGTCACCGTGCTGCCAGCCGTCCGGGCTGGGGTACATCAGGCCGACGATGTACTTGCCGCGCGGGTCGAAGCGGCCGGACATGTATTTGTGCACCGCAGGCACGCAGTGCTCTTCCTTCAATTCGGTGAGCCGCAGCGAGTCCGGGAACCGCGAGCCGGGGCCGAATTCCTTGCCCGGGTACCGGCTCATGTCGATGTCGGCCGCGACCTCGAACATGTGCTTGCTCGCGCAGTTCACCTTGACCAGGTCGGACCGGTCGGGCTTGGTCCAGCTCAGGCAGTCGCCCTTGGCCGCGGTGCCGAACTCCTTGTCCAGCACGGGCTGCGCCGGCGCGCCGGGATTGTGCGCTTCCAGGCCCGTCTCGTTGTCGAAGCCGGTCACGAACAACGTCACCAGGGCCGCGACCACGGCGCCGACGGCCACCGCGAGCAGGCCCCAGCGCAACGTGGGCGCCGACAGCCGCACCTCGCGCAGGTTGCTGTCGGCGAGCGCGGCCTTGGCCGAGTCGAACGAGCGGCGCACCGCGTCGGCGCGCGAGGACGCGCGGCGCTTGGGCGCCTTCGGGGACCGGGACACATGTTCGGAGGACATCGCGGTCCATCATGGCAGCGTCGGTGCCTCGGTGCCACGACCTGCCCCGATCGGCGCGGCACGCGGCGCGGTTCAGCCGCGCAGGGCCGACATGAAGACGCCGGGCAGCCGGGCCGGGTTGGCGCCTGCGTAGAACTCGGTGAGCCTGCGCCCGGTGACGGCGGCCGTCTCGTTGCCGACGAACCACGGCGGCTTCGGGGAGAGGGCGAGTTCACCGCCCAGCAGCGAGCGCGGCGCGGGCCGGAACGGGCCGCGCACCACCGTGCGTTCCACGTCGTCGAGCAGCAAGGCGTTGTGCACCACGCCGATCCCGCTCTGCACGTCGTCCAGGGTGTGGCCGGGGAACGCCCCCCAAGCGGCTCGCGGCGCGAGGAAGGCGAGGCCGGTCCAGGCGTTCACCGCGATCGCGCCGTAGCGCAGCCGCTCGATCGCGCGGTCGAAGGCGGTGCCGAGCCTGCGGATGGTCCTCGGATGGGCGATGACGTTCGCGCCGAGCGTCCCGGTCAGCTCGGCGTTCGCGAAGTCCACCGCGCGGTGCAGGAACTCGCCGCCCGCGTAGGGCAGCTCGACCACGCCGAGAACGGGTGAGAAGTACTCCGTGCGCAGTAGCGGCGTGCCGGTTCGCGGCAACCCGTCGATCAGCACACGCCCCGCGCCGAGCCGCTCGGCCTCCGGGTAGGAGGCCAGCGCGTCGGCGACGCGCGCGTCGCTGCCCGGGTAGTACGCGCTGCGCTGCGGCGCCCGCTCCATGGCCAGGCGCAGCTCGGTGAGGAACTCGTCCTTGCGGTCCCAGTCCGAGCCGATCACCACCGCCTGCGCGGCCACGCAGTTGTAGCCGCCGTTGTGCAGCCGCTGGGTCGCCACGTGTTCGGCCTGGTAGCGCAGATCGGCGGCGGACCAGTCACCCGGCACGACGATGGTCGGCGAGACGCCGCCCAGCTCGCTGCTGATCGGCTTGTCCAGCAGCGGCCTGCGGTCCTTCTTGCGCTCCGAGCCCTCCGCGCCCGGCCCCCACACGATCGAATCGTGCGTCCGCGCGCTGCCGGTCATGTGCACGTGGGCGACATCGGGATGACTCACCAGGTAGCCGCCCTGCTGCGCGCCGCCGGTGAGGATCCGCAGCACGCGCAGCTCCAGCAGCGGCTCGAACACCATTTCGAACACGGTGAACAGCGGGTCGGTGATCGGGTTGAGTTTCAACGCGACCACGCGGTTGTGCGCGAACAGCTCGTAGAGCGCGTCCAGCGGCGGAATCGAGGTGATGTTGCCCGCGCCGAGCACGGCGCCGATCCCGCCGGTCGCGCCGGGATCGAGCTGGGCGAGTCCGGCTCGCCTGCGCGCGGTCTCTGCGTCGACGCCGGGTCGCAGCCACACATCGCCGCGGAAACCGTTGAGCAGGAGCCGGTCGTAGACGCCGAACGGGAGGATCGGCACCGCGAGCCGGCCGCCCGGCGCCTCCCGCAGCGTGATGCCGGTGAGCGGGCTGCGCCCGGCGTCGAGTGCCGCGAGGGTGGCCGAGAGCGCGTCGGTGGCCTGCAGTAGGGCGAGCGGGCCGGACATCCATTCCTCGCCGACCAGCGGCGAATCCGCGGGCAGGTCCTTGACGACGCACGCCGCTCGCACCCAGTCCTCGGCGAAGCGACCCACTCGGGCGTGGATCTCGTCGAGCAGTTCGCGACGGCGACGCAGCGGGGTGGCGGCCCAGGCCTTCTCGCCCGCCGTCAGGTCGGCCAGCGCGTTGTCGATGGCTGTCTCGTCGAAAGTGGCGCCCACGAGCCCACTATGCGCGCGATCCGGGGCCGATGGACCGCATCCAGGGATATCGGGGTGAAACGGCAACCTGCCGACCACTAGGCTGGTGGCCCATGATCGACCTCCGATTCCTGCGGGACGACCCCGACGCGGTCCGCGCCTCGCAGCGCGCCCGCGGCGAAGACCCCGCCCTCGTCGACGCGCTGCTCGAGGCGGACGCGGCGCGGCGTGCCGCGGTGGCCACCGCGGACAATTTGCGCGCCGAGCACAAGGCGATGGGCAAGCTGATCGGGAAGGCGAGCAAGGAGGAGCGCTCCGCGCTGCTGGCGCAGGCGTCGGAGATGTCGGTCAAGGTCAAGGAGGCCGAGGCCGCGCAGCACGCCGCCGACGCCGACCTGGACGCCGCGCACCGCGCCATCTCCAACGTGGTGCAGGAGGGCGCGCCCGCGGGCGGCGAGGACGATTACGTCGTGCTGGAGACCGTCGGCACGCCGAGGGAGTTCGATTTCGCGCCGAAGGACCATCTCGAGCTCGGCGAGTCGCTCGGCCTGATCGATATGGAGCGCGGCGCGAAGGTCTCCGGCGCCCGCTTCTACTTCCTGACCGGCTACGGCGCGCTGCTGCAGCTGGGCCTGCTGCAGTTGGCCGCGCAGAAAGCCGTGGCCAACGGCTTCACCATGATGATCCCGCCGGTGCTGGTGCGTCCGGAGGTCATGGCGGGCACCGGCTTCCTGGGCCAGCACTCGGCCGAGGTCTACCACCTCGCCGACGACGATCTCTACCTGGTCGGCACCTCGGAGGTGCCGCTGGCGGGCTATCACGCGGACGAGATCCTCGACCTGAGCGGCGGGCCCAAACGGTACGCGGGCTGGTCGTCGTGTTTCCGCAGGGAGGCGGGCAGCTATGGCAAGGACACCCGCGGCATCATCCGGGTGCACCAGTTCGACAAGGTGGAGATGTTCGTCTTCACCACGCCGGACCAGGCCGACGCCGAACACCGTCGCCTGCTCGCCTGGGAACAGGAGATGCTCGCCGCGGTCGAGGTGCCCTACCGGGTGATCGACGTCGCGGCCGGCGATCTCGGCAGCTCGGCCGCCCGCAAATTCGACTGCGAGGCGTGGGTGCCCACCCAGCGGACCTATCGGGAGCTGACTTCGACCTCCAACTGCACCACCTACCAGGCCCGCAGGCTCTCGGTGCGCTATCGCGACGAGAACGGGAAGCCGCAGATCGCCGCCACGCTGAACGGCACGCTGGCGACCACCCGGTGGATCGTGGCCATGCTGGAGAACCATCAGCAAGCCGACGGGTCGGTCCGGGTTCCGGCCGCGCTGGTTCCGTTCGTCGGCACCGACGTGCTTCGACCGTCGAACTGACTACGCGCGAATGACGTCCAGGTGAATAGCCACTGGTTCGCCATGCCGGATTCCCGGGATGTGGCAACCGGCGGGATTCCTTGTGTCTAGGCTATTCGTCGTGCGAGGAATCGGGTCTCGCGGCGATACCCGAACCCGGGTGCGGGCCGCGTCAGCGCTGGCGACGGCTATGGTCATGGCTCGTACCACCGGGGCGTTCTACGTCATGGGCGGGGTGCTCGGTCTGCTGATCACCGCCGTCGCCCCTGGTGAGGAGGGTAATCGGCCGCTGGTAGGAGGGGCAGCAGCGGTAGCGCTGGTGCTCGGTCTCACGCTGCTCGCGTGGGGTCCGCGGCTGCCGCATTCGATCCACCACGTCTACGTCGCGATCGCGACGGTGCTGGTGACGATCGCGGTGCACTCCTTCCCGAACACGGTGGGCGCGATCAGCCTGGCGGCGTTCTACGTGTTCATCGCGTGCGACGCCGCGCTGTTCTTCGCCTGGTCGCAGGCGGCCGCCCATATCGCGTTCGCCTTGGCGCTGTGCCTGTGGGTGCTGCCGGCGCGGCCGGTGGTCCCCGGGCTGCCGTGGTGGTCGGGCCTGATCCCGGCGGGCGTGACGTTCGGGGTCGGCGTCGTCGTCGGGATCCTGACGAGGATGGCGTCCGAAGCCGACATCGACGTCCTCACCGGCCTGCTCAATCGCCGCGGCTTCGACCGCGCGCTGAACACCGCGATCCAGCAGGCCACCAGGTCCGGGCACGGCCTCGCGCTGGTACTGGTCGACCTGGACCGCTTCCAGAAGATCAACGACCATCTCGGGCACCGCGCCGGTGACGCGGTACTGCAGCGGGTGGCCGACACCTGGTCGAAACTGCTGGCCCCCGATCAGCGCCTGGCACGCTACGGCGGAGACGCGTTCGCCTTGCTGCTGCCGAACACCACCGAGCAGGCCGCGATCCTGCTCACCGAACAACTGCGCGCGGCGGTGACCACCGGCTGTTCGGCCGGCGTGACCTCCTGGCAGCCGGGCGAATCCGGATCGCTGCTGGTCAGCCGCGCCGACGTCGGCCTGTACCGGGCCAAGCAAGCCGGACGCAACCGGACGGTGCTGGAGTCCTCCCGGCAACTGCCGCTGGCGGTGGAACTGCGCGAGGCGATCGACCGCGGCGCCCTCGACGTGCACTACCAGCCGATCGTCAGCCTCACCGAGGGCGGCGGCAAGGCGGTCGGCGTGGAGGCGCTGCTGCGCTGGTCGTCCAGCGCCCAGCCGGACGTCACCACCGAGGGCCTCATCCGCGTCGCCGAGGAATACGACCTCATCGCCGATCTGGACGAGCTGGTGCTGCGCCGGGCCTGCGCGGACGCCGCGCGCTTGCAGGAGACTTTCGCCCAGTTGGATCTGACGCTGAACGTGAACGTCAGCGGACTGGAGCTGGCCGAGGCCGGCTACGCCGACCGAGTGGCGGGCATTCTCGCCAGTACCGGATGGCCCGCCGATCAGCTGGTGCTCGAGGTGACCGAGAGCGAGCTGGCGGCCGAATCGCAGACCGCGATCGAGAACCTGCACACCCTGCGCGACCGGGGCGTGCGCATCGCCATCGACGACTTCGGCACCGGCTACTCCTCGCTCAGCAGGCTGGCCACCCTGCCCAGCGACATCCTCAAGGTCGATCAGTCCTTCGTCGCCGCGATCCGCTCGGATTCGCCGGCGCCGCCGTTGCTCGGCGTGATCGCCGCCCTGTCCAACGCGCTGGACCTGCAGGTCATCGCCGAGGGCGTGGAGACCGAGTACCAAGCCGCGGTGCTCACCGAACTGGGTTTCGCGCTCGCGCAGGGCTATCACTACAGCGACTCGCACCCGGTCTCGGAACTGATCAGCGACCTCAACGAGAACAAGGGCCGGATCGGTCGCGGCGTCACGGACGAGGAACTCGGCGACGGGGACTCGGTGACGGCCAACGGCTGGGTGCCGCTGCCGTAATTCGCTTGACGGCGGGTCCGGCCCTGAGCATGCTGATCGACATGTGTTTGCTCATCTACGCCAGTTGATTCGCCGAAGCGCTGCGCGCCCGCCTGCCGGGTAGCGCGCAACCCATCGGACTGCGCTCGCTGACGGTTCGAGCGGTGCTCTTCAAGAGCATCGGTGAACTGATTCCGCTCTACGCGCTGTACGCCCTGCTGTTCGCCGACCACGGCATGAGCACCGGGCAGATCTCACTGTTGTTCGCGATCTGGTCGGCGACCTCGTTCTTGCTCGAGGTGCCCTCCGGGGCGTGGGCGGACACGGTGTCGCGGCGCGGGCTGCTCGCGCTCAGCGGCGTATTGCTCACGGCCGGATTCGCGCTGTGGACCGCCGTGCCTTCGTTCGCGGGTTTCGCCGCCGGATTCGTGCTGTGGGGCACCTCCGGCGCGTTGGCCTCCGGCACTTTCGAGGCATTGCTCTACGACGATCTCGCCGCCCGCGGTGAGTCCGGGTCCTATCCGCGCGTCCTGGGTTACACCCGGGCCGGTGCGGAGGCGGCCGTTGTCGTCGCGATCGTCGCCGCGACGCCCCTGTACCTCTACGGGGGTTATGCGCTCGTAGGCTGGTCCAGCGTCGTCATAGCGGGGGCGCACACGCTGATCGCGCTGTCGCTGCCCACCGCGCCGAAGGCGGTGTCCGCGGTGGACGTGGACGATCTGGAGGATTCGGCCTCCGAAGCGATCGCGCCGGAAAGCGTTGTGGCGCGTCCGCGGCCGTTCGCGCGATACCTCACCATGCTGAAGACCGGTGTCGGCGAGGCGATTCGCGTGCAAGCCGTGCGTTACGGCGTGCTGTTGGAGGCTCTGCTGTTCGGGATCACGGCGTTCGACGAGTATTTCGCCCTGCTGGCGGAGGAATCGGGCGTCTCGACAGCGGTGGTGCCCCTCCTGGTCGGTCTCACCGTGCTCGGCTCACTGACCGGTTCGGTGCTGGCTGGACGTACCGAGGGGATGTCGGGCCGTACGATGGCGATCGCGGTAGGTGGCGCGGGCGTGCTGTTCCTCGGTGGTGCCGTGATCGCGGGGCTCGCGACCGGTCGTCCGGACGCGGTGTATCTGCTGACCGGTCTCGGTTTCGGGTCCATCGGCGTCTCCTACGGCATCGTCTACAACGCGGGGATCGTCGCGGGCGCGCGCCTCCAGGACGCTATCGAGGGCCCCGCCCGAGCCACCGTCACCTCGGTCTCGGGGCTGCTCGGCGAGGTGATCGCCCTCGCGGTGTTCGGCTTCGCCGCCCTCGTGACGCTCTGGTGGTCCATGTCCACCCTGCTCGCCCTGCTCGGCGCCTCCATCCTCGCCATCGCCGCCCTCACCCCCCGCTGGCTTCCGCGACGCGCCGAGCCGTGAGTGGCACGCCACCGCGCCTTCTCGGCCGATGGCGCGGCGGCGTGCAACCGAGTGACCGCGAGTTGCCAGACCATGACGTGTTCTTCTGGGACAACGCCGCGAGCGTGTGCCGGTAGCGTGCGGGAGGTGAGTAGGCAGGTGCGGGTGGGGGTGATCTTCGGGTTCGCGATCGGGGCGGGGGTGGCGGTGCAGGGGCGGATCAACGGTGCGCTCGGTGCTCGGCTGGAGGACGGGATCACGGCGGCGACGATCAGTTTCGGTACCGGGCTCGTAGTGCTGGCGCTCGTTTTCGCGGTGAGTGGGCGGGTGCGGGAAGGGGCGCGGCGGGTGCGAGGGGCGTTGTCCGAGGGCTCGCTTCGGCCGTGGCAGTTGCTGGGGGGCCTGTGCGGGGCGTTCTTCGTCGCGTGCCAGGGGTTGACCGTCGCGGCCATCGGCGTCACCGCGTTCACGGTGGCGACCGTCGCGGGTCAACTGATCAGCAGTCTGGTCGTCGACCGCCTCGGTCTCGGTCCGAGCGGACGCACGCCGATCACGGTCGTGCGCTCGGCCGGCGCGGCGCTCGGTGTGGTCGCGGTGCTGGTCGCCGGGCTCGGTCATGCCCGAGCGACCGGTGGTCTATCGGTGCCCGATGCGCTGAACGGCGCTCCGACCGCTCTGCTGATCATCCTGCCCGCGCTGGCCGGGATCGGCCTGGCTTGGCAGCAAGCGGTGAACGGCAAGGTCGGGGCGGTCGGCGGAGCCATTTCGGCGGCCACGGTCAATTTCTGTGTCGGCTTGGCCGCGCTCTCGGTTCTCACGGCCGCGGTGGTCGCGACCTCCGGCGGTCCGGCGGAGTTCCCCACCGAACCGTGGCTCTACTTGGGCGGATTGATCGGTGTCTCGTTCATCGCCCTGGCCGCGCTCACGGTCCGCTGGATCGGCGTACTGCTCCTCGGTCTCACCTCGGTGGCGGGCCAGCTGCTGGCCTCACTGGTCCTCGATGTGTTCACCCCGACCAGCGCCGGACTGTCGGCTACGGCGGTCGTCGGCTGTGTGCTGACACTTGTGGCGGTCGCTGTAGCCACCAGATCGCAGTCCTGAGGACACTCGCCCGGTCATTCATGTTCGAAGCGCATAAGTGTGGGATGGTGCGCTCATGCTGATCGAATACGGGGTGTGGGTTTCGCGGCTGGGTCTGTGTGTCGTGTTCGGGCTGTCGGCGTGGGGCAAGCTGGCGGATCGGAGCGCGACGCGGCAGGCGGTGGCGGATTTCGGGGTGCCGCTGCGCTGGGTGCCCGCGGTGGCCTCGGGATTGCCGATCATCGAGGCGATGATCGCGGTGACCGTGCTGATTCCCTGGATTTCCGGGCTGGCCGCCGTGGCGGCGCTGGCATTGCTGGCCGTGTTCACGGCCGCGATCGTGCGTTTGCTGCGCCGCGGCGAGCGGCCCTCGTGTTCGTGTTTCGGCGGTGCGAGCGCCACGCCGATCGGGCCGAAGACGCTGGTGCGCAACGGTGTGCTCGCAGCGCTGGCCTTGACTGTGGATATCGGCGCGCTGCGGTATCCGCGCGTACCGATCGGCCTGCCCGTCGATCAGGTGATCGGCTGTGCGGTGGTGGCCGCGCTGGTGGCGGTGCTGGTGTGGCTCATCGGGCAGTTTCGTACGTTGCGCCGCCGGGTGGACGAGCAGGCTTTGTCCACCCTGGGCGCGGAGGGATTGCCGGTGGGCGCGGTAGCCCCCGAGTTCGAATTGTTCGACGCCACAGGAGCGAAGACCACGCTCGAGGCTCTGCTGACCGGAGGACGTTCGGTCCTGCTGGTCTTCGTGCACCCGGGTTGTGAGCTGTGCGCGGCGCTGGCCAGGGAACTGCCCCGCTGGCACGCGCGCACCGGCGACGCGCTGGCGATCGTGGCGGTCGGCAACGGCGACGCGGCGGAACAAGCCGCGTGGGGCGTCGAGAACGGGCTGGGGAATATTCCGTCGCTCGTGCAGCAGGGCAACGAGGCGGCTCTGCGCTATCGCGTGCGCGGTACCCCGTCGGCCGTGCTCATAGACGCTGACGGACGCGTCGCCGCGCCGGTGGCGAGGGGCGGTATCGCGATCCGAGAGTTGATCAGGACGGTGCGAGCGGTAGGCCGCACGTCGGCTCCCGCGCACAACGGGATTCCGGCCGGGATATCCCGCTGAAAGCCCGGCCCTCCCTCTTTTTCGCCGCCTCGGCCGACCGAAGACCCGTTATGCGCTGGTTAGCAAATTCTCAGCAAATCTTCCGTCGTGCGCCGATAGGATCGACTCGCACCGGTGCG
Source organism: Nocardia asiatica NBRC 100129 (assembly GCF_000308415.1). Classification (GTDB taxonomy): domain Bacteria; phylum Actinomycetota; class Actinomycetes; order Mycobacteriales; family Mycobacteriaceae; genus Nocardia; species Nocardia asiatica. The sequence continues at coordinate 80,591 of NZ_BAFS01000004.1, forward strand.
GATTTCGCCATCCATCGAACGAGACCCATCGACAAGAGGGGAAAGACATGGCGCTCTTCGCATTCACCGACTACTCCGGCAAAGAGTTCATCATCCAGCTGACCAACGAACAGCGGATCCAGGAAGCCCGCCGCATCCTGTCGGGTGACGAGCAGATGTCTGTGCACGTCATGGGCCGGATCCGGAAGATGCCGGCGCCCTACAACCCGGGCTGGGACTTCCATCTGGACCCCGACACCATCACCTTCTTCACCATGGCGATCGAGGTCTGCGACGCCAGCATCATGTACGTCAACGACCACCTCGACGAGGCGTGCGGCGCGTTCCTGCCGGGCTGCTTCTGGTGTCCGTGGTCTTCGAAGCTGACCCGCGAGGTTGCCGACCGGTAGCAATCAGTCGGCATCGCTTCCGGCCGGTGCGGAATCACCGGCCGGAAGTTCGGTTCAGTCCAGTTTGCGCGAGCGCAGTTCGTGGCCCTTGGACGTCTTGCACCGCCCGGATTCCAGGTCCCACTGCCAGCCGTGCAGGTTGCAGGTGAGGGTGGTGCCTTCCACCACGCCGAATTTCGACAGGTCCGCCTTCAGGTGCGGGCAGCGGCGCTGCACCTCCCAGCCGCTGAGTTCCGTGGAGGCCGAATCGTCGTGCGCTTCGGCGAACCAGCCGTCGGCGTAGGCGATGCGCTCGTCGGTGAGGCACTTGAAGAACGTGTAGAGGAATTCGTTGTACCCGCCGATGCGCCACGCTTGGAAGCGGGTGGACAGGAAAATGGTGTTCACCCAGTCCGGCTCCCGGTCACGCAGCACCGTGCGCACCAGCTCCGGCGCGATGCGGAAGCCGTAGCGGTAGCGGCCCTCGCCCTCGACCGGCTCGCGCACAGTGCGCTTGGGGAAGTCCAGCACGATGGTTTCCTCGCCGATCACCAAACCGACCGGATAGCCGATGCCGTCGCAGATCACATTGCTCTGCGCCATGATCGGCTCGAACAGCTTGCGCAGCGGTTCCAGCAGCGAGCCCTCGCCGCGTTCCCAGGTCGCCTTCTCGGCCTCCAGCACCGGCGCGAGGCGCTGCGCCATCCGCTCGATGTACGCGGCCTTGTCGTCGTAGATCTCGCCGGGGTCGCTCGGATGGGTGAGCGTCAACTCGGCGCCGCGTACGTCGGCCACCGAACCGGGGATCATGAGGATCCCGCCTTTGTTGCCGTGGATCTCCATCTGCTCCAGGAACACCTTCTGGTCCGGGAAGATGTTGCCCTCGTCACCGCGGTCGTCGTTGAGGTAGCGCAGCTCGTCGTCCAGGAACACCGGCGGACCGGCGGAGGGCACCACCCAGGTAGCGCCGACCTGCTCGATGTAGCTGCGCGCTCGGTCCATGCCGCGCTGGCGCTTCTGCTTGCCGAAATTCGACTTGGTGCGGGCCGGGATGTCGTAGACCATCGGGTACCAGATCGCGCCCGAGTACTGCAGCAGGTGGATGTCGACGTGACCGAACGCGTCGTGCAACACGTCCATGTCGACCGGGCGGGCGTCGTTCATGTTGAAGCAGGTGGTCTCGCCGTCGGAGACGACCAGCCCGGAGTCGCCGATCGGGCCGTCGGCGGGCGCGCGCAGCGCGATGATCATGATGTCCAGGTCGCCGCCCGGCCCCGGCACCGTGTGCTTGACCGAGTCCTCGGTCTCGAAGAACTTGTGGAAGCCCAGCTGCTCGAGTTCGCGCCGCAGGTCCGGCACGGGGTAGTCGGGCAGCAGCACGGTCGCGTTCTTGTCGACGTGATCGGTCAGCGTCTTCGCGTCGAAGTGGTCGCGGTGCAGGTGCGAGACGTACAGGAAGTCGCATGCGCCCAGCTCGTCCCAGTCCAGCTGGGTGTTGTCGGGGAACGGGAACCAGGATCCGAAGTACGCGGGGTTCACCCAGGGGTCGCAAAGGATCGACCCGGCCGCGGTGCGGATGTGGAATCCGGCGTGTCCGACGCTGGTGATCTGCACTAGCTGCTCCTCCTGCTGTTTACCAGCCAACCAGGGTAGTAGTTACGGCGAGATGTCGCCGATGCAGTAGCCCTCCGGCCCGGATCGCAGGGTGAAGGTGCGGGTCTGCGTCACACCGGCGGAGTTGGTCACCGGCACGAGTACCGCGATGTACTCGGTGTTCACCTGCTCCGACCGGATCTGCTGGTCGGCGAACTCGGTGGCCCCGGTGAGCGCGCCCTGGTTGTTCGCCAGCGGCGCGGGGCTCGGACGCCCGGTGCCCTTGGGGTCCCAGGTCGCCGGGGACGCCTTACAGATGAGAGGGTAGTCGCCCTCCTTGTCGGCAGGGTCGAGCGGAGTGCCGACGAAGCGGGACAGGTACCGGCGCACGGTGTGGCGGGCGTCGGCGTCGTTGTAGGCGATCTCCGCGCCCGCCGTGGCGACGCGCGGGCAGGCGTATCCGGTGGCGACTTCGGCGCGATCGACGGCGACCGTGGTGGTCGAGTTCGCCCACACGACGGTGTTCTCGCTCGCCGTACCGGGCTGCGCCAATGCGTCGAGGACGGCCTTGGGGTCGCCGTACATGTCGGCGACGTTCTTCGGCGCGATGGTCCAGCACTTCTTCTGGAGTTCGGCGATGGTGCGGGACTGCAGGTCGGCCGCCCAGCGCTGCACCGCGGGCGCGGCGTCGGGCAGCCCGGCGACCGCGCCGACCGGCGGGGCGTCGGCGGGGACGGGCGGCAGCGCCGAGGTGCTGGGCGCGGCCGCCGACGGGACCGCGGCCGGTGGCGTGGTGCGCACGGCGGCCTGCGGCGCGCTCTCGTCCGGAATGCCCACCACGGAGTCGCAGCCGGTCAGCGCGACCGCTCCGGACAGGGCCAGGCCGCCGATCAGCGCGGCGCGCGTGCGCCGGGCCCGATTCCGATCGCGTGCGGTGCGGTCGTATTCACGCGATGCCGGCCGGGCGCGTTCCACTTCGACGATCCTCTTCTCTCAGGCTTGCGGTTGGGGCTGGTCAGCTGGGCTCGCTCCGGTGCGGCGCACGACGGCGGCGAACTGCCGGTGGGGACGATCAGCGACTACGCTAGCGGACTTGTGGAACCCGTCTATCGGACGATCATCGGGCTGGCCCGAACCGTCTTTTTCGTCGAAGGTCTGAAGTTCACCGTCAAGGGCGATGAACACATCCCCGCCCGGGGTGGCGCCGTGCTGGCGGTGAACCACACCGGCTACATGGACTTCACCTACGCGGGCCTGCCGGTACGCACCCCGAAGCGCTATATCCGGTTCATGGCGAAGAAGGAGGTCTTCGACGACAAGATCTCCGGGCCGATCATGCGCGCCCTCAAGCATATTCCGGTGGATCGCTCGGCGGGCGCGGACTCCTACAAGGCCGCCGTAGCCTATCTGCGCCGCGGCGAGCTGGTCGGCGTGTACCCCGAGGCGACGATCAGCCGCAGCTTCGAGATCAAGGAATTCAAGTCCGGCGCGGCACGTATGGCGATCGAGGCGGAGGTGCCGATCATCCCGATCGTCATCTGGGGCGCGCAGCGGGTCTGGACCAAGGGCTTCCCGAAGCGGCTCGGCCGCACCAACACGCCCATCTCGATCGCGGTGGGCGAACCGATCCAGCCGTTCGAGCCCGCCGCCGAACTCACCGCGAAGCTGCGCTCGACCATGCAGGAAATGCTGCTGGACCTGCAGAAGGACTACGTACACGAGCCGGGGGCGTACTGGGTTCCGGCCCGGCTCGGCGGCAGCGCTCCTACCCTGGAAGAGGCGGACGCGATGGATGCCGCCGAAGCGGAGGCCAAGGCCGCGCGAAAGAACGCGGCGGGGCAGTAACGGGAGCTGTGATGGCGCGCGAACCGGTCTACGACGTGCTCACCGGCCTAGCGCGCGCCATCTTCTTCGCCCAGGGTCTGCGGATCGATATCGAAGGGCAAGAACACATTCCGCGCTCCGGCGGCGCTGTGCTGGCCGTGAACCACACGGCCTACCTGGATTTCATGGAGGTCGGACTGGTCGGGCGCAAGTCCGGCCGCAACGTCCGGTTCATGATGAAGGCGGAACTCGAGCGCGGCGTCGTGGGCTTCCTCATGAAGCACTGCAAGGCGATCGGCGTCGATCGCACGGCCGGGGCCGCGTCGTACGCCCGCGCGGTGACCGCGCTGCGCGGCGGCGAGCTGGTCGTGGTCTATCCCGAGGCGACGATCAGCCGCAGTTTCGAGCTGAAGGAATTCAAATCCGGCGCGGCGCGCATGGCCGTGGAAGCCGGTGTTCCGATCGTTCCCCTGGTCATCTGGGGTGCGCACCGGATCTGGACGAAAGACATCCCGAAACAGCTCGGTCGGCACGATTTCCCGATCAACATCCGCATCGGCGCGCCGATCCCACCCGCCGAACCCGCCGAGGAACTGACCGCCACCATGCGCGCCCGAATGAGCGAACTCTTGGAACGCGCCCAACACGACTATCCGATGGCCGAAGGCGCCCGCTGGGTCCCCGCACGGCTCGGGGGGACCGCCCCGACTATGGAGCGGGCGGCGGTTCTGGAACGCGAGGAAATGGAGCGGCGGCGCCGGGCCAAGATGCGCTGACGGGCACTCGTGAGTGCCGATCGTTGGTGACCGCACGTGCACGCGCTCCGAGGTTCGATCTCGGGCCGGAGGGTCATCCCCGGTACGGCCGCGCTCGCCCCTCGGTGTGATGCTTGGCCTTACGAGCATCGGATTCTCGGTAGTAGTCGCGTCTATTGCTCATCTCTGCTCTCGATCGGGGGATCGACCTCATGTGTGCCCCTGATCGGACGATGAGATGCCGAGCCGGGCGCACCGGCTCGAGCTTTGCTTGCGCCAGTTCAGACCAGCATTCGTTGTATTTCGGCAATGCGCCGGTCGAGTCGCGCGGAGTTTGCGGTCTCTGCCGCCGTCCGCGCCTCTCGGATGATGGCCCGTGCCGCGTCCAGATTACGAGTTTTCAGGTACGACTCCGCGAGCCAGGTCCGATACAGGGCAACCTCACGGACGCGGTCGGCGGCGAGTTGATCGATCGCGCCGGACAGCAGGGAACTCGCCTTTCCTGGATCGTCCAATTCGACAAAGCACCGGCCGGCCATGACGCCTATCTCGGTGCGGTCCAACCAATACACCCACTCCGGCTCGGGAATGTTGGGTGACCGGCGATCATAGGCCTCGTCCACCGCATCGAGCGCTCGTTCCGCTTCGGCGCGGTCGCGCGAGCGCGCACAGGCCCATGCCAGGCGGTCCGTGAGCAACGACCGGACCACCGGTGGCGCGTTGGTCGCTCCCTTGACCGCGGTGCGCGCCAGCAGTGCTGCTTCGGCTGGATTGCCGACGTTGGCGATTTGATAACTCAGGCTCGACAGAAGTTGTGCCGTCAAGACACGGTCTCCGGCATCACTGGCCGCCGCCGCGCCGCTCAGATACAGACGCTGGGCGTCGTCGTACGTGGGCACCTGGCATCTGCCCGGTGAGCAGGCCGCGCGGGAAAGCGGCGTGGAATGGACCGTCCTGTGCCCCAGCTCCTTCGCCTCCAACACTTTGAGCTGGGCCACCGCCATCCGGGCCGGGCGGCCGGTACCGAACATGACCGGCGAAGCCGCGCAAGGCGTCATCGATCCGCGCGATGTCGCCGGGGTCGCCGTCGCGGCGTTGACCTCCGCCGAGCACGCGGGCCGGATCTACGAGCTCACCGGCCCGGAGCTGCGCACCACCCACGACCTGGCGGCCACGTTGGCCACGGTTGTCGGCCGCCCGGTGGACGTCGTCGACATTCCCGAAACCGAAGCGCGGGCACATATGCTCGCGTCCGGAATGTCCGCCGAATACGCGGACGGCGCGCTGGCCGGGCAGGCCTACATGCGGGCAGGGCACAACGGGATCGTCACCGACGACGTTGCCCGAATTCTCGGTCGCGCGCGGAGTTTCGCCGAATGGGCAGCGGATCACGCGAATGCGTTCGTGGCCGTGGAGAGTGCACCGTAGGCTGTCTGTGATTGGCATCACATCGAATTGCTGAATGGTGCATGCTCCGCAAGGGTGACATGACCGGCTGGACGGCCGGTGTGCTTACACGAAAAGGGGATTCGGATGCGTCAACGGGTCATGACGGTCTTGGTAGCGGTTGTGGCGGGCGGGTCGGCCGCCGCGTTCGGTGGCGCGAGTGCGTCCGCGGTCGCGGTGAACCCTTTCCCCGGCGGCACGGAGGTCTACTTCGACAACGGTGAATCCGCGGCGATCGCGAACCTGAACCTCGGACCTGCGCTGAGCCAGGTGGCCGTCGCCTGGTCGCCGGGCGCGAAAGCGATGCTGGGCGAAGGGATCACCGAGCACGCGCGGTGGGCCAGCGAGACCCCGACCGGAGGCGTCTCGATCGAGGTCTACGGCTTGTTCACGCAACCCTCACTGGTCACCGTCACCACGCTGCGCGGCTGAGTCGAATCTCCATTTCGGATTTCCTTGCGCCGGGGGTACTCTCACCCATGGCGTTATGCGCATGTGCGCTGACGAGTGAGCCGCCCGGCGATGCCCGGACGGGACGGCACTCCGTGTGCGGTCCCGTCCGGTGTTTCCTCGTTACGACGCCGTCGAGCGGAACCCGCGCAGCCGCAGGCTGTTGCTGACCACGAAGACCGACGAGAACGCCATCGCCGCGCCCGCGAGCATCGGGTTCAGCAGCCCCGCCATGGCCAGCGGGATCGCGGCCACGTTGTAGGCGAAGGCCCAGAACAGATTGCCCTTGATGGTCGCGAGGGTGCGGCGGGACAGGCGGATCGCGTCGGCCGCGGCCCGCAGGTCGCCGCGCACCAAGGTGAGATCACCGGCCTCGATGGCCACGTCGGCGCCGGTACCCATGGCCAGGCCCAAGTCGGCCTGGGCCAGCGCGGCGGCGTCGTTCACCCCGTCGCCCACCATCGCGACCACTTTGCCCTCGGCCTGCAACCGCTTGACCGTGTCGACCTTGTCCTGCGGCAGCACCTCCGCGATCACCTGATCGATGCCCACCTGCGCGGCGATCGCGTCGGCGGCCGCCTGATTGTCGCCGGTCAGCATGATCGGAGTGAGGCCGAGGGCGCGGAGCTGGGAAATCGCCTCGGCGGAGGTGGGTTTCACCGCGTCCGCCACTACTAGCACGCCGCGCGCCTTGCCGTCCCAGCCCACCGCGACGGCGGTCTGCCCTTCGGCTTCGGCCGTGCGGATCGCCTGGGACAGGTCGTCGTCGAGGTACTGGGACCAGTCGGCGAGCAACCGGGCGCGGCCGACGAGCACCGCGTGGCCGTCCACCATGCCCTGCACGCCGAGGCCGGCCACGTTGGCGAAATCCTCCACCGGCTTCAGCTCACCCACCCGCTCCCTGGCGCCTTTGGCGATGGCCTGGGCGATCGGGTGCTCGGATGAATCCTCCAACGCTCCCGCCAGTGCCAGCACCTGTTCGCCCTGCTCGCCTTCGGCGGGCACCACGTCGAGCAAGGTCATCTTGCCCGCCGTGACGGTGCCGGTCTTGTCCAGCACGATCGTGTCCACCCGCCGGGTCGACTCCAGCACTTCTGGGCCTTTGATCAGAATGCCCAGCTGCGCGCCGCGCCCCGTGCCGACCATCAGCGCGGTCGGCGTGGCCAGCCCCAGCGCGCACGGGCAGGCGATGATCAGCACCGCCACCGCGGCGGTGAACGCCGCGGCCACCGAACCGCCGGTGCCGAGCCAGAAGCCGAGCGTGGCGACCGACAGCGCGATCACGATCGGCACGAAGATCCCGGAGATCCGATCGGCCAGCCGCTGCGCCTGCGCCTTACCGGTCTGCGCGTCTTCGACCAGCTTCGCCATCTGCGCCAGCTGGGTGTCCGACCCGATCCTCGTGGCGCGCACCACCAGCCGGCCGCCCACGTTCACGGTCGCGCCCACCACGGTGTCGTGCGGGCCGACCTCCACCGGCACCGACTCGCCGGTGAGCATCGAGGCGTCGACGGCCGAGGAGCCCTCCACCACGACGCCGTCGGTGGCGATCTTCTCGCCCGGCCGCACCACGAACCGGTCGCCGACCGTCAGCTGCTCCACCGGAATACGCCGCTCGGTGCCGTTGCGCAGCACCGAGACTTCTTTGGCCCCCAGCTCCAGCAGAGCCCGCAGCGCCGCGCCCGCCCGCCGCTTGGCGCGGGCCTCGAAGAAGCGCCCGGCCAGCAAGAACGTGGTGACGCCCGCCGCGGCCTCGAGATAGATGCTGCCGGTGCCGTCCATCCGGGAAACGGTGAACTCGAACGGATGCGTCATGCCCGGCGTGCCCGCGGTGCCCCAGAACAGGGCATACAGCGACCAGCCCAGTGCGGCCAGCGTCCCCATCGAGATCAACGTGTCCATGGTGGCGGCGCCGTGACGCAAATTGGTCCACGCCGCGCGGTGGAACGGCAGCGCGCCCCACACCACCACCGGCGCGGCCAGCGTCAGGGAGAGCCACTGCCAGTTGGTGAACTGCAAGGCCGGGATCATCGCCATGGCGATCACCGGCACCGACAGCGCCAGCGAGACCAGCAGGCGAGTGCGCAGAGCGGCGGCCGGGTCCTCCTCGGTGACGGCCTCCCGCGACCGCTCCGGCTGCGCGGGCAGCGCCGCGGTGTAGCCGGCCTGCTCGACGGTGGCGATCAGCTCGTCGGGCGAGACGTCGCCGCTGACCTCGACCCTGGCCTTCTCCGTGGCGTAGTTCACGGTGGCGGTGACGCCGTCGAGCTTGTTGAGTTTCTTCTCGATCCGCGCGGCGCAGGACGCGCAGGTCATTCCACCGATCACGAGTTCGACCGGCTTCGAGGGCGGCGGTTGTGTCGCGGTGGTCATCGTGGTGCTCCGTTCTGTGCGGCGCGGTGCGGACGGTCGTCGGTCAGTGTCCGTGGCCGTCCGGCGCCTGCTGTCGACCAGTGTGTTCGTTGTCTGTCGAGGAGTCCACGCCGGGGGTGCCCGGCGCGACGGTCAGGGTGAATTCGGCGGTGCGGACCACGCCCTCGTGCTGGAAGTCGAGGAACAGGCGATAGTCGCCCGCGCTCGGGGCGGTGACGGCGAAGGTGATACCCGGCCCCGGCGCGGTCACGCCGTCGCCCGGGTGACCCTCCGGATGGACGTGCAGGTAGCCCAGGTCGGCGCCACGCAGCGCCACCAGATGGCCGTAGGCGCCGAGGTAGGGCTGCAAGTCGGTCACCGGTTTCCCGGCGCGGCTCACCGACAGGGTCACCTTCGAGGCCTGGCCGGGGGCGACATCGCCGTGCAGCTCGACGGTGTAATCGCCGACGGTGGCGGTGCGTGCGGGCGCGGGCAACCGCTGCGGCTCGTAGGCGCCCGCCACGCGGAGGTCCGCGCCGAGCGTCAGATCGTCGCCACCCTCGGGTGTGAAGTCGGCGAACACCCGGTAGTCGCCCGCGCGAGTGAGGTCGAGCGGGACGCTCCAGGTTCCGTTGCCGTCGAGCACCGGGTGCACATGCTGGTAGGCGGCCATGTCGCGGCGCACGACGATCAGGTGGAGATCCTTGTCGTGGCTGCGCACGTAACGGGTGACGGGGTGTCCGTCCCGGTCCAGGATGGTGAAGCGCAGCGGCACGTTCGCGGCGGCGGTGGTCTGGGCAGTGTCCAGCCGCAGGGTGTAGCCGCGGGCGGTCGCCGTCATTCCTCCAGGTAGTGCGTCTATGGGGGCCGCGCCGTCCGCGGCGTGAGCTGTCGAGTCGTGGGTGGCGGATCCGGTCGGTTCCGGTCCGAGGACCGAACCGGCCACCAGGGCGATCCCGAACACCGCCGCGAGGCCGAGGGCGAAGCCGCCGAATTTCATGGACGCGTGCATCGGCGCGCTCCTCCTCAGTCGGTGACCGCGTAGCCGGCGCGGGCTACGGCGGCGACGAGTTCGGCGCGCTCGATCGGACTCGCGCTCTCGACGGTCACCTGTCCGTCGGCGAGGTCGATCGCGACGGATCCGACGCCGTCGATGCGGCCGATCTCGGTGCGGACCGAGGCGGCGCATCCGCCGCAGGTCATGCCGGTCACGTTGACGGTGGTGGTGCTCATGGTCGTTCTCCTTGTGTTGCGTTTATGTGGTTACCATACCCCCCTAGGGTATTGCGGTGTCAAGTGTGACTTCCGGCTCAGACGAGAAAACCCGGTCCGCGGGGCGGACCGGGCTGGGCAGGAGTCAGGACGCGGGGTAGGTCACGAGCGCGACGGCGGGAGCCGATACAACCTGCACTGCGGCGGAATCGGCGACCTCGACGTGCAAGAACCCGCCCACGATCGCGATGCGGACGTCCTCGACTGTGCGCACGGGCTGTCCGTCGCGATTCAGTAGGGAGTACCCCTCGACCAAGGTGACCTCGGCCGCAACCCGCCATTGAAGTTCCACTGCGGCGCCTTTCCTCGATGCCGCGGGCGGGAAGTCGAGTTCCGGCTCGGCGACGTGGTTGAAGTAGTTGGACAGGACGTTCAATGCGATGTGGCCGACGACCTCGCTCAACTCGGCGTCGCTCACGCCATGGGCCCGCGCCGAGGCGAGGATGGCGTCATTGATCCGGCCGCGGGTGTGGAGCACGGCGCGGGCGACGCGCAGGACCGCCTCCGCATGCGGGTCCTCGGCGCGCGCCGCTCGGGTGTCGGCGATCGCTCGCTTGGTGAGACCCATTTGGCTCGCGCGCATAGTGTGCGCGGAGGTGCAGTAGTCGCAGCCGTTTTCGCTCGCGACCAGCAAGGCGAGCTGTTCGCGAAGGCGGGCGGAAAGTTTTCCTGTGCCCAGCGCTTCGCGCAGGTTCAGGTAGCCGCGCAGGGTGGCGGGGCTGTTCGCCATGGCCGCGTAGAGATTCGGGACGCGGCCCAGCTGGCGCTGTACTCCGGTCAGCAACTCGGCCTGCTCGGCGTCGGCGGACTCGGTGGACACAAGGGGCAGGCGGGACATAGGAGCCTCCAGCTCGAACAAGATGGTACCGATCGGTGCCGAATCGGGACGGTACTGATCAGTCCCATCGTGGTCAAACAATACGGTACTGACCGGTTCCGTTCTGCTACCGTGGTTGCATGGCAACCCGCGCCAAGCAGCGCTTGCTCACCACGGCGGAGGATCTGTTCTATGCCGAAGGCATCCGTGCCGTCGGCATCGACCGATTGCTCCAGGAGTCGGGTGTGGGCCGCGCCTCCTTCTATCGCCACTTCGCGAGCAAAGACGAACTGATCGTCGCGGTACTGGAGGACCGCGACCGCCGCTGGCTGAACTGGCTGCGGGAATCGGTCGAGGCGAAAGCCGAGGACCCGGCTGCCCGCCCGCTCGCCGTCTTCGAGGCTCTGGCGGACCGGTTTGCCCGCAATGATTTCCGCGGCTGCGCGTTCATCAACACCATGGTCGAGGTCGCCGATCGCGCGAGCGCAGCGCATCAGGTCGCCGATCGGCACAAGCGCCGTGTCATCGAATACCTGAACGAACTCCTCAACGAGGCAGGCATCTCCGACGCCGCTGAGTCGGCCGCCGAGCTCGCGTTGCTGGTCGACGGTGCGATCGTCACCGCCGTCCGAGAGGGAACTCCGGACGCCGCCATCCGTGCTCGAGCTATCGCCCAGCGTTTGCTCGCCGCACCGTAAGGGCTTCGGAACGGCTGATGACCCGCTCGCGCACATCGCTACGGTGTGGCCGGATCGAGGTGATCCTATGGTCAAGGACCGGCGATCCCTCCGAGATCGCCGGTCCTTCAGCCCGGCGTGTCGCCGTCGAACGTTGTGTCACGCGCGGCGGATGCTGTTGGGTCGGACCGCTGACGCTGCGATGGGGTGATGCTGGTCTTCGACGATGGCGTGCTGGGCACTGCCCAGACGGCGAGGATATTCCTGCAGGCAGTGGAGCTTCGGGCTAGCCCTGGTGTGATGACGTCGAGGCCGCGAGGCGTCTTCCGGAGGTGCCGGCTCGGCGCGTGACCGCAGGGCGCCGAGCTCGGGCGTGACGGCCCATCCGGCGGCTGGATTCGCTGTCGCGTGAATAGTGCGCGCCTGGTCGTTCAGGCGGAGTGCAGGTTGCGGGCGGTAGGTGAGATCTCGGTGGTGGCCGGGTCGGGGAAGGTGCCGAAGAGGCGGTCGGCGGTGCCCGAGCTGGTTACCGTGAACCAGTAGTGCTCGTTCTTGTAGTGGTGGTGGCGATGATTGCGCCAAATCGCCCGGTAGAGCGAGCCTTTGGGTTTGTAGTCGGTGTGGATCAGATAGTGCGTCCACTCGTAGCCGAGGCCGAGCAGGGTGATGGTGATCAGGAAGGTCAGTCCGAGGCCCAGCCGCGGGAAGGCGAACACCGCCAGCGCGACGAGCACGACCACCAGCGCTGACAGCGTCTTCGTCGGGATGAAGATCAGCGGGATGTCGCGCGGGTCCACATGGTGCTCGCGATGCTTGCGCGCCAGTTCGCTGTCGAGCGCGACCGGCCCGAGCCGCCGTGGCCGCCAATGCAGCACGGTGACGTGCACAATCCATTCGAACACCGGGAACATCGCCAGCATCACGGCTGGCACCAGCAGGTCGGTCGGCTGCCAGTCGCCGACGGCGATCCGGGCGATCGACGCGCCCACCAGTGTGGTTCCGATCAGC
>NZ_BAFS01000003.1 GCF_000308415.1 Nocardia asiatica NBRC 100129
AAACCCGGCTCGCGGCCATCGCCCAAGAAGTCGCCGGACTCACCTGAGCATCGCGCGGCACGAGCGGCGGAGCAGGCCGGTAGTAGACAGAAGACATCGACGGCGGATCTGATGCGCGAATGGCCCTTGCGCGGCTAGGGCTGTCCGGCGGGCACAGCGTGAGTCAGATCAGTCGTCCACGGGTAGGTTCCGGGGGAGTCATCCACGGCTTGAACGAGTGCCTTGGTCGGGTCACCGTCGACGCTGATCTCAACGATGCGGAACACACTCATCCCACCAGCGACCAGGTGGATCAGGGAGTTTTCCTCGAACTGCACGAGTCGGAGACTAGCGAACAATCCCACCGAGTCGATATTTGCCACAGATATGCTGATTGGTGTGTCCGTGCCTGCCCCGATGCTGGCGACGCCTGGTCGGCCTCCCGATGCGCCAGGCCGTTGGGCGATCGAGATGAAGTGGGATGGGATGCTTGCGGTTTGCCGCGTGACGCGCACGCGGGTGGAGCTGTACAGCCGCAACCGCAACAACGTCACCGCGTCCTACCCGGAACTCAGCGCCGCGCTCGCGGAGTGCGCCCAAGGCACCGACATGATCCTCGATGGAGAGATCGTCGCCCCCCGACCCGGCCACCGGCGCGCCGTCGTTCCCACGGTTGCAGCAGCGCATGCACCTGACCCGGCCCACCCGGGACCTGGTCGAGGCGGTGCCGGTGCAGCTGTTCGTGTTCGACCTGCTCGAACTCGACGAGGCCGACACCATGGCTCTGCCTTATGTCGACCGGCGCGCCCGCCTGGGCGACCTCGCTCTCGGCGGTGCGGGTGTTCGTGTCCCGCCGTACTGGACCGATATCGCGGTCGACACGATGCTGGACACGGCCGCCTCTCATGGCCTGGAAGGTGTGGTCGGTAAGCGTCTGGACTCGGTGTACTGGCCGGGTACGCGCTCGCGGTTGTGGTTGAAGACGGCGATCCGGCAGACGACGGAGGTGATCGTCGCAGGCTGGGTGCCCGGTAGCAGCGGCGGTGAGGGTGAAGCGCTTGGCTCGCTGATTCTTGGTGCTTACGACGAGTCTGGCCGGCTCGTCTACGTCGGGCATGTCGGCACGTTTCACCCGGGCAGCTCGCCGCGCGTTGCTTGAGCGACTGACCGCCTTGGCCGCGCCCGACAGTCCGTTCGACCGGCCCGCTCGATCATGGCGGGTGACGGCGGCGCGCTGGGTGACACCACAGCTGGTGGGCACGGTCGAGTACCGGGAGTTCGTCGGGGCGTTGCGGCATCCGAGCTGGCGAGGATTGCGCGCCGAGATCGACCCCACCGAGGTCCGGCTACCGACCTGAGACGTTCGCATCCTTCAGATCTGAAGCTGTCGTGGCTGGCTGCCGGTTCTGGGACGCGACCGTTGGCGAGCCCCGGAGGTCAGGCGTTGGCGTAGCCACCGGCATTCCACACCAACCAGCGGAAGTGCTGCGGGGCGAATGCCTGGCGAGCGGGAACACCCGGTGCCGGAGACTGGGGCCAAAACGCCACACCGCACCGATGGCAGTAGAAACCGGCCTGCCACACCGCATGCGCGTCACGACGTCCCCGAATGATTCTACCGTTGCGGCGAATACGGCACACAGCGACAGTGAGCAGGACAGCGCCAGGCGCCGCCAACCCCCCGAGAAACATCACCATGGCGAGGGCGGCAACCACGTGCGAGACCCCGGGAACAGGATGGACGATGCCATCGACCGCCGGAACGATCCCTGACATCGCCGGTACGAGCAGCACCAAGGCGAAGAAGGTCAGCCACCCAGCAGGGGTACGGGAAGGCTCGCGGGCAAGGCTGTGGGCGAGTGCGGTGGTGTGCGTCCGTTCGACAGTGGCAGTGCCGAACACCGGCACCAAGCCAGTCGAGGCGACTCCAACGCCGGAGTAGACGTTCGTGCCGAAGCTGGTCGAGACGCCGTCGGCTTTCAAGGCGGGCACACTCTGCACCAAGTCGAGTTGGTGGCAGTGCGGACACGTCAGATCGACGTCCATACGCGGAACCCCCTCCCAAGCCGTTGCGCTGTAGCGGCGAGTCTGTGGTGCTGGTACCTGCAACGACAGCTCTGTGGGGTATCCAACACCCTCGGCGACCTGCTGTCGAGAGCTAATCACGAGCTTCTTCACCGACGAGTCCTTCCATTCATGCTGATGAGTCAATTCCCGTCTCATGGCCAGCCGCAGTCCGCACTCATCAGCGCGGAACCGACTTCCCGTGCCGTTGCGCCTCTGCTTGACCAGGCGCAGAAACGGAAACCAGTCTCGGGTGGGCGGCCGTTGGAGCGAACCTGGGCGGGGGCGCCAACGGCGAGCTGTTCCGGCTGAGCAGCGGGGTCACTCAGTCGGCTGGACCCGACCAGATCGGGGCAGGAAGGATGTCTGCCACCGCTGAGAGGCCCGCCTTCGCAGGGCAATCGCTACCTAAGAGACGCGGGAGATACCCGGTGACGCGGTCACCGACCCGCAATCCCGGGCCATCGTTTCGCCTGGTGACGGCGTCACCAAGAACGTGTATGTTTACGTATCGAAACGTATCCAAACGCCGTGGGATGAGGTTCAAACCCGCTGGCAGAGCCACGTTTCGAAGCCTTGACCAGCAGTTTCGGCGTTCGGGGGGTGCGGAGGTTCAAGTCCTCCTAGGCCCACCCATCAACCTGTAGTTCATTGCTCACAGCGATGCGAAGTCACGTCGACAACGCGCGAGCCGCCGAGGCCGAACGTGACGCTCACGACCACCGCGAGCGGATCATGGAGATACTGCGGCAGAACAGCGCAGGCGTCTCGGCTACCGAGGTATCTCCAGAGCACATCGCGGCGCTCGCGATCTCACCACATTGACTGACAATCTCCAGCACTGGAAGCATCCGCCGCTCAGGCTGCTGCGGCGGACGCTTTCCCTGGGCAGCCTCAGCTCACATCAACGTGTTTCGGCCCCGCGTGGGGTGCCGTAGCGGATTTCGTACACATCGTCTTCACTGCGGTGCGCCGAACCAGGAGGAGAGCGCTCCGCGCAGCGCGAGCGCGGCGGTTTCGGCGGGTTCATCGAGGGTGGCGGCCCAAGCGACGTGGGCGTCGGGCCGGATCAGCAGGGCATCGGCTGGTCTGTTGTCGTTTTTGGCGGTGTGGACATCTATCCGATGCCGCCAGCCTAGGGCGATCTCGCGGAGGTCTTGACGGTCGGCGAGGTCGAGCAGGAGGGGCCGCGCGGTCTGTATGAGTTCCGCGACGCTGGTGATCCCCTGGTCGGTGTGCAAGGTGAGGTCGGGTGCGAACGCCCCGGCCAAGGAGTGGTCGGAACCCGGCATCGGATAGCGAATGTCGGTGTGGCCGACGAGGGCGCCCATACGGCGCAAGGCCGGCTCGTCGGCGAGCAATTCCTGGAAGACTTGCCGAAGCGCTTCGGCGGCCGGGTCATGTCCGCGCCGCAGTGCCACCTGAGCTCGGGTCTGTAGCCGCGCCCGTGCACCGGCGAAGTGGCGTTCGTCGTGATAGGTGTCCAGCAGACCGGCCGGCGCCCAGCCGTGGATGTCGGCGCCCAGCTTCCAAGCGAGATTGACCGTGTCGAGCATGCCGACATTGAGCGCCGTACCTGTGGCGGGGAACAGATGGGCCGCATCGCCGGCCAGCAGGATCCTCCCGTCCCGGTATCGCTCCGCCTGCCGGTCCTTGAAGGTATAGCGGGTCAGTCGAGTCGGTTCTCCCAATGGCAGATCCGCGCCGAGCACGCGGCGAATGCTGTCGCCGAGCTCGGTGAGAGTCAGCGGCTCGTCGTCGTCGTATTCGGCGGACTCGTCTTCGGTGGTTTGAAGGAACATCGCCCCGGGGCCGGCCGCGAACGCGAACACACCGCTGTCTGTCCGCGTGAAACCGGCACGGATCGTGCCCAGCCCGGGGACGTCGATGTCGCCGTTGTCGAGCACGGTTACCGAATCGTGCACGGCGACTTGGGCAAGCCTGTTGACCTCTGCATATGTCGTGCCGTGGAACTCGATTCCGGCCATGTCGCGGATCCGGCTGCGCCCGCCGTCGCAGCCCACCAGGTACCGGGCGGTCACCCGGTACGTTCCCTCCGGCCCGCGCACGTCCGCGGTCACCGCGGCGTCGTCCTGGCGCACCCCGACCACCTCGTGTCCGCGACGGATCTCGGCGCCGAGTTCACGTGCGCGTTCGTCCAGCAGTCGCTCGATTTCCAGCTGCGGGATCGGCAACGCCCGCATCGGGGGATCTGTCAGATGCGTGAAGTCCAGATAGATATTGCCGAACGGAAAGCGGGGAGCCAGGTCGCGGTCGCTGCTGGCCGCCTCGAATCGATCCAGCAGACCTCGGTAGCGCAGCAAGTGCAGGATCCGCCCACCGAGACCGCTGGCCTTCGGAGTGTCACGGGGCTGCGGATGCCGCTCCAGCACCAGCGGCCGCACTCCGGCCAGGCACAGTTCACCGGCCAGCATCAGACCGGTCGGTCCGGCGCCCACGATGATCACATCGGTATCCGTCACTCGTTACTCCAATTCGCGCAGTTTCTGGCTCGGGCCGATGATTCTGCGGCATGACCCGGGTCTTGCAGCAAGCCCCCTGGTGCGCGATATGTTGAGAACGGAAAGAATTCATCGGCTCCGTGAAGAAAGACTGATGCGGGTCACAGTGAGTCGTAGACGGCTGCCAGGAGTCGTGGGCGTGGGAGTCTCCGTCGAGGGCGTCACGGGGCAGGTTCGGTACGAAACCGAACGCGACCCGGTGTTCGGGATCGGTGAGTCCCAGCGACCCGCCCGTGCGGGGGGCCGGCTTCCACACCGGTCGGTGTCCAGCGAGGCGCGCGGCCATCGCCCCGGGATCGGCCGCCTCGGCGACGGTGACCGGCTGGTGGAAAGCGGGCAGACCGGCCCGGTGGGTCCCCGCTTCGTGACCGCACGGGACCGGCGTGGATTCGGTGCCCGGCGAGCGCCTCCGCCGGTCACCACGCGCCATCGTCGCTGGTGATCTTCGCGTCGCTCGCGAGGTCGGCGTAACCGATCCGGAGGCGCGGTCTACGAGACGGCTTGACTGACTGCGTTCGGGCCGTCGTAGGTCCGGTCGGGTATCGCTTCGAGCGCATCGAGGACATCCTTGTCCGCACCGTTGCCCTTGGCGGCGGACAGAATTCCGTCGCGATCACACGGATAGTCGACGCCGGACAGGTACTTCTGCACCTGGATGGGACTGATCTGGCTCATCTTCTCCTCCTTTTCGACGATCCGAGGCAACGGATATCGGCGCAGTACCACCACCCGGACAGCGCAAACCCACGGCAACACTCAGGCGCGCGCCGAAACCTGTCGAGAGCACTTTGACCGCTCGCTGTTCGGACGGCGCCCGCCTGGGCATCCTCGCAGAGACGGATTCACTGGCTACCGAAGGAGATGACATGGCGGTAAACCGGAATCGAGTGGCCCGCTCGGTGTTCGTCGCGAGTGCAATGGCTGCCGGAATCAGCCTCGTCGGTTGCGACGATGACGGCACCGAAACCGCACCGGACACCACGATGATGACCACCCTGCCCGGCACCACAGAGCCGGCTACCTCTCCCACGACCTCGCCAACGGCGGGTGCCGAAATCACGTCCGAAGCCGCTCGGCAGTTGTGCGACATGATTCAGCCCGAACTCGACAATTGGCGTGACCAAGGTTCGACGGTCGCGAAGGTCAGCTTCAACGGCACCGTGCAGAACTGGGCGGCCCGCAACGAACTCACCGACGACGTGATCAAGGACAAGACCATCGTCGACACCGTCACCACGCAAACCTGCCCCGACGTTCGTCAGCAGGCGCTGGAGGTGCTCGATGTCCCCGATCTCGCCTCGGGCCTGGTGGGGTTCGGCGGATAGCTCGGCTGGTGTGGGCACGACGGGTTGATCTCAGCCGCGACGCAGCCCGCGCTTGTTCGGCCGCGGCCGAGCCGCCGAATCGGCCCAGGTGGGTTCGTCAGATCCTGGCGTGCCGGCCGTGCCGCGCACACGGTCCGCTTCGATAGCGGCTCTGGCGTCTACCTCGCGTCGCGCGAAGGCGATATCGCGTGCGCTGCGCACTGACAAACGGCCGAGCGAACTCGCGGCGAAGAACAAGATCAGCGCGCCGAGACCGTAGAAGTAGGCCAGCTGGAGCAGCGCGCGTTTCCAATCGGACGTTGCGACCGGTTCGCCGACGTCCCCTATGCCCAGCGGGCCGGCCAGCAGCGGCCCGGTCACGAACCATACGCCCGCCGCCACCGCCAGCCACGCGCCGAAGCTCGCGACGATCCGGTTGCGGCTTGCCAACATGAGCAATCCGCCGATGATCGCGGCGACGCCGGGCAATACCTGGAGCCATCCGCGCGCCGCGGTCCACACCCATGGCTCGTCCGGAGTGAACGCGAAGTCGAAGTATGGCCCCAGGAAGGGGATCAGCGCACCCCAGGCGCCCAGCAGCAGCACCGCGAGCCCGCCGACGGCTCCCCGGCTACGCGGAATCGGAAGCGGACTGCCGTGGTCCGCGTAAGCACTATCGTCAACGTCCCTCATGACGCCTCCATTCATCGGAGTAGGTGCTATTACCGCCTACCCTTTGTCCACCGCGATACGCACGAACAGCGCAGGTCGGGCACCCCACCTTCCGCTCGAGGCTCGGCCCGGATTCGTCGGGCACGACGCCGCCCCGAGTAGAACGGTTGGACGACGTCAGTGCAGGTGCGATGTAGCAGGAGCCGGAGAGCTGACCAACGAAACTGTTTCACTCTGCTTCGGAACTTCGGCAGACAAAAGGCGAGTGCCCCTTACAGGCACTCGCCTTTGATTTGTGGAGCCTAGGGGAATCGAACCCCTAACCCCTGCCTTGCAAAGGCAGTGCTCTGCCAATTGAGCTAAGGCCCCGGCACCGTTGATCACGGCTGTGCGTACAGACGCCTGGAAAACGGTACCTTCTCGTCGCTGACATGGTCAAAACGGCTGGGTGCGGCGGCCGGGATGAAGGCCGTGCCGCCCAGATGCAGGTGGTCTTCGCCGCACCTGGTCAGGCGGCGTCGCCCGACACCGCGTCAAGGGATGGCAGGGGAAGTGAGCAGATTTCGCGCGCCTCGTCGGCGGAAAGGCCGAACATGTGCAGCAGGTCCTCGGTGACCTGATCGGTGGCGGCCGCGTCGTCGCGCTCCGGGTGGTCGTGCAGTAATTGCCCGAGGCACAGAGCTGCCCCCGCCACGATCGTCATGGCCAGCTCCGCGTCGCGCGTCTGGAACCGGCCCGCGCGTGCGGCGGCTTCGATATCGCGACGAGCGCGAGGTGCGAGACCTTTCCGCGAGGCGGTGAGCGTCAGCCCGTTGTTGAGCAGCACCTTGCTCAGAGTCGGGACTCGCCGGTGCATGCGTCCGGTGAGCCGGAAGCTCTGCGCGAAGACGTGCGCCGGGTCGTCGATGTCCGCGCAGAGGCGGTCGAGTACCGCGCCGTGCTGGTCGAGCGCCTCCTCGACCGCGGCCTGCAACAGCTCTTCGCGGCTGTGGAAGTGGTTGTAGAACGACCCCATGCCGACGTCGGCAGCCTGGGTGATCTCCAGGATCGGCGCGTTCGCTTTCCCGGTCGCGATGAACGACTGGGCCGCGCTCACGAGGGCGGCGCGGGTACGGGCCTTGCGGCGCTGCAAGCGGTTGGGTTCCGTGCTGGTCTGCTCGGTCATGCCCGCTCCTCTCCCTGTCGGTGGCCCGGACCATCGTAGCGCCGCAATTCAGACATGACGAATTCATCAGTGATGCTTGACTGAATGATTCGTCTTATGTGACGATATCGTCAGTGAAAGAAGGGAGCGGTCGATGACCGACCAGCACGACCCGCACACCGGATTGCACAGCGAACACGGCGCGGCGGCGGGCGAGCATCCGGGGCGAGCGCACGATCCGATCGTGAAGGTGCACGATCTGGCGTGGCTGGAGTTCGAGAAGCCGGATCTGGCGCGCGCCGAGATATTCGCGCACGCGTTCGGTTTCTCGACTTCACTGCGCACGGCCGACGAGCTGCATCTACGGGGTGCGGACCCCGCCGCGCCGTGCGTGGTGATTCGCCAGGGCGTGCGCTCGCGGTTCCTCGGCCCTGCTTTCCGCGCGGCGGACACCGCCGACCTGCTCCGGCTGGCCCACGCCGGAAGCGGCACGGTGATGAACTTGCCCGAGTCCCTGGGTGGATCGACGGTCGATTTGACCGACCCGAGCGGATTGCGGGTGCGGGTTGTCGCCGACACTCACACATTGCCGGCCCTGCCCGCGCAATCGCCGCACCCGTTGAACTTCGGGCACGAACTCGCCCGCGTGAACCGGACGCAGCGGCCGCCTCGCGTGCCGGCGCGGGTGCAGCGGCTCGGGCATGTGGTGGTGCAGACCACCAGGTACCGCGAAACGCTGGACTGGTATCTGCGGCACCTGGGCCTGATAGTCAGCGACTTCCTCTATTACCCGGGGCAGCGTGAGCGCGGCCCGGTGATGAGTTTCATCCGCTGCGATCGCGGCAAGACACCCGCCGATCACCACACGCTGGCGTTGGTGCTCGGGCCGGTGAACCGATACGTGCATTCGGCCTATCAAGTCGCCGATCTGGACGCACTGGCCGCGGGCGGGGAGTACCTGCGCGATCACGGTTACTACCGGTCGTGGGGGATCGGCAGACACATCCAGGGCAGCCAGATCTTCGACTACTGGCGTGATCCGGACGGGTTGCTGGTCGAGCATTTCAGCGACGGCGACATGTTCGACTGCACGGTGGAACCCGGCTGGGCTCCGTTCACCGCCTCGGGGCTGGCGCAGTGGGGGCCACCGGCCAGCAAAGACTTCCTCGGCCTCAAACCGGGCCGGGAATCCCTTCGCGAGCTGGCGGCGATGGTCGACGCGCTGCGCGAGGACAACGAATTCGACCTCCGCCGCCTGCGCGGCCTATGGAAAGTAGCCAGCTCATGAGCATTTCTGTTCTGCGTACCTCCGACGCCTGGTGGGTGACTACACCTGCGGGCGCCGCCCGGATCGATACCGCCGCCAGCACCACCGGGCAACTGCTGGCCGACCGGCAGGCGATTCGCGCGGCGACCGCGAGTACCGAGGTGGTGCCGGTGCAGAGCCTGGCGCTGGTGTCTCCGGTGACCGCACCGTGCCGGGTGGTGGCACAGATGACGAACTTCGCCTCGCACGTGCGGGACTCCGGCGGTGACCCGGCCACGGTGCCGCTGACGTTCTTCCGCAAGGCATCCGGTTCGATCAGCGGGCCGCACGACGACGTCGTCCGGCCGCCGCATGTGCGGCTGCTGGATTACGAAGTGGAGATCGGGCTGGTGTTCGGTCGCGAAATGCCGGTCGGCTCCGAGATCACCGAAGCGAACCTCGCGGACTATATCGCCGGGCTGGTCGTGACCAACGATATCTCCGCCCGCGATGTCCAATTGCCGAAAAGTCAGTTCTACGAGGCGAAGTCGTATCCGACGTTCACACCGGTCGGGCCGGCGCTGGTGCTGCTGGAGGCCGACGAGCTGAAGCGGTTCACCGATCTGCGGCTGCGGTTGTGGGTCAATGGCGGGTTGCGACAGGACATGACCGTCGCCGACATGATCTACCGGCCGCTGGAGACCCTGCGTGTGTTGACCGGTTTCCAGCGCATGGACGCCGGCGACCTGCTGCTCACCGGAACTCCCGTCGGCACGGCGATCAGTGCGCCGCCCAAACCGGTCGAGATCATCGGCTCGCTGCTGCCGCCCGCGACGAAATGGAAGATGTTCTTCAGAAGCCAGGCGAAGAATCCGAAATACCTGCACGACGCAGACGTCATCGAGGCAACGGTGTCCACCGACGACGGCGCCATCGATCTGGGCCGCCAGCGCACCACGGTGAGGTACCGGTGACCGAGCACCCGCTGTGGCCCCGCTACGCCGAACCGGCCGACCTGCCCGAGATCGAATCCGTGCCGCTGGCCGAGCGCGGCCTGCCGGAATCGACCTACACCCTGCTGACGCGGGCGGCGCAATCCTGGCCGGACCGCACCGCCGTCACCGTGCTCCCGGAAGCCGCCCGGTGGCGAGAACCGCTGCGGCGCACTTATGCACAGCTGCTCGCCGATGTCCACCGGTACGCGAACCTGCTGCACGAAATCGGCGTGCGCCGCACCGACGCGGTGGCCCTGATCGCACCCAACTGCGCCGAACTGATCCCGGCGACACTCGCCGCGCAGCTCGCCGGGGTCGCCGCCCCGATCAACGGCGCACTGTCCAGGCGGCACATCGCCGAACTGCTCCAGCGCACCGGGGCCCGCGTTCTCGTCGCCGCCGGACCCGAACTGTCCGCTGCTGTGTGGGCTACCGCCCGAGCCATGGCCGCCGACGGCATGGTGGACGCGGTGCTCGCGCTGCGCCCGACCGGCGTGGCCGAGCCGGAGCCGCTGGAACCCATCGATGGCGTGCGCGTCGGCTATCTCGACGAGCTGGCCGCGGTGCACGACGCGGCCGCCTTCGCCGGGACGCCGCCGCTGGCGCGGGACCTCGCCGCCTTGTTCCACACCGGCGGCACCACCGGCGTGCCGAAGCTGGCGGCGCACACCCATGCCAACGAAGTCGCCAACGCTTGGATGATCGCCGCGAACTCCCTGCTCGACGGCGACGCGGTGGTGTTCGCGGCCCTGCCGCTGTTCCACGTCAACGCGCTGGTCGTCACCCTGCTCGCACCGTTGTTCAAGGGACAGCCGGTGGTATGGGCCGGACCGCTCGGCTATCGGGACCTGGCGATCTACGGCGAATTCTGGAAGATCGTCGAGCACTATCGGCTCGCCGCCATGAGCGCGGTGCCCACCGTCTACGCGGTGCTCGCGCAATGCCCGGTCGACGCGGATATCAGCAGTCTGCGCTACGCGATGGTGGGCGCCTCGCCGCTGCCGCCCGCGGTGCGGGAGGGCTTCGAGAAGCACACGGGGATCACGCTGGTCGAGGGCTACGGCCTCACCGAGGCGACTTGTGCCAGCGCGCGCAGCTTCCCTGACCTGCCGCGTCCGGGGTCGGTCGGCCAGCGTATGGCCTACCAGCAGGTGAAGGTGGTCCGAATTGGTCCGGACGGCACTCGGGCCGAACTGCCCACCGGCGAGACCGGCGTGCTGACGATCAGCGGCCCCACGGTGTTCGCCGGCTACGTGACCGGCCGCGCCCGGCAGGGTTATGCGCTCGACGGCATGGGCACACTGGTCGACGGCTGGCTCGACACCGGCGATCTCGCCCATATCGACGCCGACGGCTTCATCCATCTGCACGGTCGCGCGAAGGATCTGATCATTCGCGGCGGCCACAATATCGATCCGGCGCTGGTCGAGGACGCTCTGCTGGCCCACCCGCAAGTGACCGCGGCGGGCGCGGTGGGCCGCCCCGACGTCCATGCGGGGGAGGTGCCGGTCGCCTATGTCACTCTCGCGGCGGGCGCTGCCGTCGGGGAAACGGAATTGCTCGAGTGGGCGAGTGCTCGGGTGCCGGAGCGTGCCGCCGCACCGAAGACGGTCACCGTGCTCGACGCGCTGCCGGTCACCGATGTGGGCAAGCCCTACAAGCTCGGGCTGCGCGCCGACGCCACGCGCCGCGAACTCCTCGACGCACTCGGTGCGACCGCAGGGGTACGCGCCGTCGCGGCCACAATCGAGGACGGCGCCGTCGTCGCCACTGTCGAACTCGACGAGACCGCCGACGAGACCGCCGTAGCGGCGGTTCTGGGCCGGTACGCGATCGACTGGAAGATCGGGGTGCGTCGATGACCATCGCATCGGTCGTGCTCGCCCTGGTCTCGGCGGTGTTCTTCGCGGCGATCGGTGCGGCGAAGGCGCTTGCGGCGCCGTCGATGCGGGAACGGGCGGCGCACGTGGGCTACACCGTCGCGGCCTACCGGGCGATCGGCTGCGCCGAGCTGGCCGGTGCCCTCGGCCTGTTGCTCGGCGTCTGGTGCAGGCAGCTCGGAGTGGTAGCGGGGATCGGCCTGTTGCTGTTGCTGATCGGGGCCGTCGTCGTGCACGTGCGCACCGGCGACGGCGTACGTGAGTTCGCTCCCGCGATGGTGAGCTGCGTGGTCACCGTGGCGTATCTCGTGACCCAGCTCGGAGCCGCCGGATGAACTTTCCGGTGGTGATCGTCGGCGCCGGGCCGACCGGGCTCACAGCGGCCCTGCTGCTCGCCCGATACGGTGTCGAGTCGCTGGTGCTGGAGCGCTGGGCTGACGTCTACCCGCAACCGCGCGCGGTGCACTTGGACGGCGAAATACGCAGGCTGTTGGCGACGCTGGGCGTGGGCGACGAGTTCGACGCCATCTCCCGGCCGGCGTTGGGCCTGCGCCTGCTCGACCGAAACCTGCGCGTGTTGGCCGAATTCCACCGCGATCCGGCAGGCGGCCGCAACGGGCACCCGGACGCGAACATGTTCGACCAACCGGAACTGGAGGCAATCCTGCGGGGCGCAGTGCGGCGCCATGCGGAGGTGACCCTTCGCGGCGACGTCGAAGTCACCGCGGTAACCGCGGAAAAAGACTGTGTCCGAGTCGAATTCACCGACCGGACCACCGGCGCGGCGGAGTCGGCGCGTGCGCGCTACGTGCTTGGCTGCGACGGCGCCAACAGCCTGGTTCGCGCCGCCATCGGCGCGCGGATGCGTGAGCTGAACTTCGAGCAGCGGTGGCTGGTCGTCGACGTCGCGACGACGGCCGAACTCGGGGAGTGGGAAGGCGTACATCAAGTCTGCGATCCGGACCGCGCCGCGACCTACATGCGCATCGGCGCAACCCGGCACCGCTGGGAGTTCCGGCTGCGTCCCGGTGAGGTCGCGGCGGACTACGACGGGATCGGCCTGCTCCACGACCTGATCCGCCCGTGGACCGGGGACGTCGCGGCCACGGAACTGCGACTGCTGCGCGTGGCCGAGTACACCTTCCGCGCCCAGCTCGCCGAACGCTGGCAGGCCGGCCGGATCTTCCTGCTGGGCGACGCGGCCCACCTCACCCCGCCCTTCATCGGTCAGGGGATGGGCGCCGGACTGCGCGACGCGGCCAACCTCACCTGGAAGCTCGCCGGAGTCCTCGCCGGAGCCTTGCCGGAGCGGGTGCTGGACTCCTACCAGACCGAACGAAAACCACACGCGCGGACCATGATACAGCTGGCCAAGCTCACCGGGATGGCCATGACCGAAGGCGGTGAACTGGGCAATCTCCTGCGCCGCCTGCTCGCGCCACAGTTGCGTCGGCTGCCCGGCTTCCATGCCCTGGTGACCAGCGGCCGGACGCCGCCGCTGCGCCGGTCCGAACTGGTCGCGAGACGGCGTCCCGGGCGCGGCCGCGCGGGCCACCTCGTTCCCAACGCGGTGCTGGAGGACGGCCGACGCTACGACGATGTCGTCGCGGGCCGGTACGCGATCGTCACCACGATCGAACCGACATCCGCGCAGCGCGCCCGGGTCGACGACCACGGCGGAGTGCTGGTCGTCGTCGGTCCGGCGGACGAACTGGGGCGTTGGGTGCGCCGGGGCGGGCACCGTGCGGTTCTCGTGCGGCCCGACGGCATCGTGCAGTGCGCCGCCCGCGACTTGCCGGCGCTCTGCGCGGCCCTGCCGCGATTCCTTCGCGGATCGACGGCCGAAACGTAACTGACGAAATGTTCATTTGGGTGCACTCGTGTGCCGCCCGCGATACCGCCCTCAGCGGCAGGGACGAGCCGGGAGACCAGCTCGACGCGTTCTGGGCTGGTTCCCTGCAGCGCAGTAGGGTGGAAACCATGAAGATTCTGCTCACCGCCGGTGTCGTGGTCCTGGTCCTCTTCGGCATCTCCAAACTGCGTCAGCGCGGCGACGCGGACCTGTGGCACGAGGTGACCACCCGCTGATCTACGGGGGCCTTAGCTCAATTGGCAGAGCACTGCCTTTGCAAGGCAGGGGTTAGGGGTTCGATTCCCCTAGGCTCCACGAACGCGCGGTGGAGGCGGGCGCACCGCGAGACGGAATAGCGCCGGTCCACCAGGGCTGTGCGGGAATGGCGAAATTCCTGCCGCCGGCATGCCGATCGACCGATGTTTGTGTCCAATTGGACACAGAGCGCCGAGCGGCACGGCCGCGGTGGAGGGGCGCAATCGGACGAAATTCGCTCGTCGTATGCCAGACTGGCCCCGCACAGTAATGCACTCCGCACCCCGGGAGGACCGTCTATGACGAATTCTGTTGCGCCACTCGAATTGCCCGAACCTCTGGTCATCACGCTGGGGAATCTCAAGGGCGGTGTCGGCAAGACGACATCGGCGTTCTTCTTGGCGAGTTACTTCGCTTCGGTGCACGAACTGCGGGTGCTGGTGATCGACGCCGACCCGCTCAGCCAGACCGGGTACTCGTGGTACCGACGGCTGGTCAAAGGGGGCGTCGAAGTGCCGTTCGACCTGGTCGCCTTTCCCTCCCGGCACGTGAACGACTGCATCACGGACAATGCCGCCGATTTCGATGTCATCATCGTGGACGCCGGCGGCGAGTCGGCCGAGATCTTCAAGGCGGCCATTCCCGAGAGCGACGAGCTGCTGTTGTTGACGAGTGTCAGCCCGTCCGAGGTGAAACGAGTGCCGAGCACGTTCAAAGCGGCCGAAGAAGCGGCCGCCGGTAGCGAACGGGAAATCCGGGTGCGGGTGCTCATGACCAAAGTCCCGGTGATCATGAAGAAAGGTGTGAACGTATCGACCGAATATCGCGCGCAGCGTGGGCACCTGGAAAGTGCGGGCTATGACGTATTCGATTCGTATCTGAGCGCTTGGAAATGGTACCGGGAGGCGGCCGACGGGGAGGTCGGGGAGGGCGCCGAGAACCCGATCGAGGATTTGGCCGAGTACCGGCGGGTGGGCGACGAGCTGGTGAGCGCCTACCGCGTGCTGATGGAGGTATCGGCCTGATGCCTCCGCAACGTAGGAAGGGGTCGATCGGCGGCGCCAACCCGCTATCCGACGGCGCCGAGCACACGCCACCGGTCTCGCCGCTGCGCGATGCCGAATGGCGTCGGCCGAAAGCCGTAGCGAGTGAGGATGTCCTGACCATGCCGGTGCCGGACGCCGGCGACGGTCCGCTGAGCGAGCGCGAACGGGCGCAACTGACGGCGTGCGAGTCGTCGATCGACACGCTGCGCATCGCCTTCTGGGCGGCCGGACGCGCTCTGCAGATCGTGCGGGACGGCCGGCTGTACCGCGACAGCCACGAGACCTTCGACGAGTACGTGGAGCAGCGGTGGGATATGCAGCGGTCCTACGCCCACAAGCTCATTCGCGCCTGGCCGCTGGCCGCCCGCCTGCATCCGGTGGCGCCCGCGATCAACGAGGGCCAGGTGCGTGAATTGCTGCCGGTCGCAGCGGTATACGGCGAGGACGCGGCGGTCACCGTCTACACCACCGTCGCGGCCGGCGCTGAGGTGAAGGTGACCGCGGGAAAGCTCCGGCAAGCCATCGCGCTCCTCCCGGAACGCTATGACGAGGAAGTGGTGGTCGAGCGCCTCCAGGCGTGGCTGCGCGGGGAACTGCCGCAGGACCCGAGCGACCGTGCGGCGGACATCTTCAGCACCGTGGAATCCCGCCTCGCCGCGCTGACCAGGCGCGTCGTCAAGGGATCGAGTAACGATCCGCGCGCGGCCCGCGAATTCGCGGCGAAGCTGCGGACCATCGCGAAACAGATCGAGGAGCAGATCACCGCGTGAAGGTCGCCGACTCGCCCTCGCCCCGCGGTGGATCGATCCCCCGCGGGGCGCTCGGTGTCGGGGGGCGGAATTACGGATCGTCGAATTGATATTTCGAATGATCACACGAGAAACGAGTTATTGTTTTGTTACGAAAGGTGGGCGTGTTGAGCTTTACGTGCTGTGTTCTATGCCGAAAGGTGAATGCTCGGATCGGATCCGCTGGACTGACGAAGCACCGTGATGGTTTTCGAATCAATTCGAGGTCTTCGGTGAAGTCCGTCGCGCCGGAACAACGGCGACGCACGGCTTCCGCCGAAGAACGGCGATATGAGCATCGGAGGACCGCATCATGGCATCATCGACCGACGTCCGATATACTCGTTACCTGCGACGTGCCGTTTTCTGGGCACTCACCGCCGGAGCGGCGGCCCTCATGGGCCTGTTGTTCAGCGCCGCGGAGGCATCGGCCCAGCCGGTGACCGTCCCCGGCGTGGGGACATTCGAGATCACCGACGACTTTTTGTTGTCCGGCCCGCCGGAAGAACTGTTCCGGCACAACGCGATACTTCCGGTCCCCGAGATTCCGGTGACTGCCGCGATCTACGAAATCGAGAAAACCGCCGGCGCTGTCGAGAAAACCGCCGCCGCTCAGATTCCGCAGATGGAAATTGCGCCGGCTACGCTCGGTCCGGCGATCGAATTCCCGTTTTCGGTGGCCGTCCCCGTGATCGAGGTGCCGACGATCGTTCCGGCGATCGAGATCCCGCTGCTGGGCGCGCTTCCGGAGTTCGAGCTTCCCTTCCTCGCGGATATCCCGCAGATCATGCCCCGGGGGCCCACCCCGCCCGCGGCGGTGATACCGCAGAAGACCGCGGGTGAAATGGCAGTCGACGCGGCACGAACCAAACTCGGCGCCGATTACAACTACGGCGCGGTCGGCCCCGACACCTTCGATTGCTCGGGACTGGTGCAGTGGTCCTACGAGCAAGCGGGCGTAGACGTCCCGCGCACCAGCTACGACCAGCTCGCCATCGGAACGCCGGTACCGCTGGACGACCTGCAACCGGGCGACATGGTCTCGTTCTACGGCGGAAGCCACTCCGCACTCTACGCAGGCGAAGGCAAAGTCATCCACGCATCGACCTATGGCACCGGGGTGACCACCTCCCCGCTCTCCTCGATGCCGGTGACCGGCGCTCGCCGATTCTGACTTCCTCGACAGCCACCACTGCCGCGAGCGCAGGCAGACGCGCGGCCGCGATTTCACTGAGTGAGGGGACCGTGCCGGTCCAGGTGCAGGTAGGTGAATCCGGTGACGAGCAGGCACACGACGGTCGCGGTGATCAGCATGGCCCATCCGGCGACCACCAGGCTGAGCAGACCGCCGAGCAGTGCGCCCAGCGAGAAACTCGCGTAGAGCAGGAAATATCCGAGCCAGTCCGCGTAGTCGCCGCCGCTGATATGACGTTCGATGCCCTGCCCCATCTTGACCAGAGTCCCGGTGACGTAACTGAGCGGTACCGACACCTCACCGTTCTGCACGAACGAGGTATTGAGCGCTCCGACGCCGAAGGCGACGAACATGATCGGCAGCAATCCGATCGGCTCGGTGGCCGTCTGGTATTCCAGGATGTCGATGGCCGAAGCGAGCGCCAGGCAGACGGTGGTGAGCAGGGTGGGTCCGTGCGGGTGCCCGGACCAGTAACGCCTGCGGCACCACGAGGCCACGACGACACCGGCGAGGAACGACATCAGCAATCCGGCAGCCGCCAGTGCCATGTCCGGCTCGTCGTGGAAGTACCCGAGCACGGCCCGTTCGGTATTGCCCGTCATGAAGGTGACGAAATAGCCAGCCGTATGCATGAACGCCGCCGCGCCTATCAGCCCGGCGAGCGCGGCCAGCACCCAGGACAGTCTGGCCTCGTTGTCGAAAAGCGCCGATACGCGACTTTCTTCCAGCTCCGGCACAGGTCGAACTCCTTCCGGTACGGGGCGACACCCCAGTGAAGCAGGCTGGTCAGCGGAATCCGCCGACGCAGCGCCGGTGGTTGCCATTCGATCGCGGAGGCTCTGCGGAACGAGCCGGTTCCTGCGCGGTAACCGAGTAATTCGAAAGTGCCGTCTTCCCTCGCCCACGACAGTGACGCAGGATCCTGTCGGTTACGAGAAGTAACCGACCAAGAAGGGATCCGATCGTGAACGCAGGAAATGACGCGGAGGCGGCGGCGTGACACAGAAGGTTCGATCGTTCGCGGAGATCGAGGCGGAGTTCGACGCCTATGTCGGGCGGATCGTGTACGCGACCATGGTGACGGTCGACAAGCGCAACCGGCCGCGTACCAGAGTGCTCATCCCGATCTGGGAAGACGTGGACGGCCGCCCGCTCGGCTGGCTGGCGACCTATCGGACGCCGGTCAAGGCAGCGCACATCGCGAACAATCCGCATGTCAATTTCTCTTATTGGGCGCAGGGCACGAACAATTCGGTCGCGGTCGACGCGACCGCGGAGTGGGTCGACACCCCCGAGATCCGGCAGCGGGTGTGGGAGTTGTACCGCGAGACGAGCCCGCGCGGGGCCGGTTACGACCTCGGGCAGTTCTGGCGGTCGCCGCACGATCCTCAACTGCAGATCCTGCGGTTGGAGCCGTGGCGCGTGCAGGTGATCCGCGGTATGGATCTGCGCAGCCGGATCTGGCAGGCGCCCTCCGCGTAGAGGCGGGCGCTCGGCCGCGGCGAATTCCCCGCTCGGTACCGTGCTCCGGTGGATACTCTGCTGGACTTCCTGGTGACCGAGCCGGTGGCGACGGCGCCGCTCGCCGACGTCGCCGCGGCGTGGACGCGACATCGCGTGGCCGCGAGACGATTCGACCAGCCGGTGGAGGTGGCGATCGCGGGCGGTTTCGGCGCCGATCGGCTCGGGTTCGCCTTCCTGTCCGGCTATCAGGAGGCGCTGCGCACGTTGATCCCGGACCTGCCGCAGGACGATCTGGTCGCGATGTGCGCGACCGAGGAGGGCGGCGGTCACCCCGCCGAGATCCGCGCCACGCTCACCGAACGGGACGGCGTCTGGCTGGTCAACGGCACGAAATCGTTTGCGACCATGGGATCATTCGCGCGTCGGCTGGTGGTGATCGCCAGTGTCGGCACGTCGCCGGACGGTCGGAATATGTTGCGGGCCTGCGAGATCGAGGCCGGCGATACCGGTGTGCGCCGGACCGATCACCCCGCCCTCCCGTTCGCGCCCGAGGTTCCGCACGCTTCGGTCGTGCTGACCGACGTGCCCGCGCGCGTGCTGCCCGGTGACGGATATCTGCACTACCTCAAGCCGTTTCGTACACTCGAGGACATCCACGTGCTCGCCGCCACACTGGGCTGGCTGACGCGGGTGGCCCGCATGTCGGATTGGCCGCGGGTCGTCCGGCAGCGGCTGCTGACCACGGTGGCCGCCGTACGCGGCCTGGACATCGATGCGCCGGGTTCTCCCGGTGTCCACATCGCGCTCGGCGGCCTCTTCGACGTGTTCGGTGAACTTTTGGACGAACTCGAACCGCTGTGGCAGTCCGCGGACCCGGTGATCCGGCAGCGGTGGGAGCGCGACCGGCCACTGCTCGCGACCGCGGGGCGGGTGCGCGGCCGGCGACTCGCGGCCGCCTGGCGGGCGGTCGAACCGTCCGAATCGGCCTCCGACCAGCAGCCTGGCCTGACCTGAGAACAGCTCGGAAATGGGGAGCGGGCCTCGGCGAAGGGGGGGAGTTAGCCGAGGCCCGCGTAGGGTCGGCCCGGGGGGAGGGGCCGACGTGAACGATGCTACTCGATGATGTGCGATTGTGTGTGCGGGGGGACTACCACTTTCCAAGTTTTTTCGGGCACGATTCCTTTCCGGACCGTCGGCAGTCGGCGCCACCGGTCGATCGGGTGCCCGCACGGGACCAGACCGTTGGCCCGGTGTTAGCCAAAAGCCTTGTCCAGCAGGCTTTTCCGCGCTGAACTGACGACATGACCTGCTGCGGCATCGAGCGCTGTAGAAAATGCCGACCGGTCGCCGTAGGGCAAATCCAGCGCGGGCTCGGGCGTGTCGGCCGCTGCGAGGCGACGTGCCGCGTGTCGCGCCCCGGGTACGGGCAGCGGAACTTGTCGGACTCCGATGCGAACATACG
Organism: Nocardia asiatica NBRC 100129; assembly: GCF_000308415.1. Taxonomy (GTDB): domain Bacteria; phylum Actinomycetota; class Actinomycetes; order Mycobacteriales; family Mycobacteriaceae; genus Nocardia; species Nocardia asiatica. The sequence continues at coordinate 19,869 of NZ_BAFS01000003.1, forward strand.
TTCGTGCCCACCGACTCGGCCGCACACGCGGAACGCAACAGTTCCCCGCCCCGTCGCGCGTTCGAACTTCCGCTATCCGAGTACGGCTCGCACTCGATTCGGGTAGTCCGCTACGCGCGCTTCGCAGCCCAGGCCCGCGGGATCATCGAACCGGTCGCATTCCGATCCGGTACCCCCGAGCACCACTGGATCGGAATGCGGCCTTCTCGCGTGGCGCGATTTCCCCGATCGCCGGCCGTCCGGAACAAATCGGATGAATTTGTCGGTGGCCGGGACAATACTGACTCGGGTATCGGCCGGTCACCCGATCCGGCGAATTGATCGGCGCCAGGAACCTCCGGCGTCGCACGCCGACCACAGAGAACTCAACCTCAGGAGAATCATGCCCGACGCAATAGTCGCCGAGGGTCTGGTCAAAAGATATGGCCAGCTGGTGGCCCTCGACGGACTCGATCTGCGGGTCCCGGAAGGAACCGTCACCGCCTTGCTCGGACCCAACGGCGCAGGCAAGACCACCACCGTTCGGGTGTTCACCACCCTACTGGTACCGGATGCCGGACACGCGACGGTCGCGGGAATCGACGTGCTGCGCGATCCGCAGACGTTGCGCTCGCACATCGGGGCATCGGGCCAGTACGCCGCGGTCGACGAATACCTCACCGGTTTCGAGAATTTGGAAATGGTGGGACGTCTTTATCACATGGGCGTGCAGCGGAGTAAGGAACGCGCGCGCGAATTGCTCGAGCGATTCCGGCTCACCGACGCCGCCGACCGGCCGGTCAAGGGCTACTCCGGCGGCATGCGGCGGCGCTTGGACCTGGCCGGCGCTCTGGTGGCGAATCCGCCCGTGCTGTTTCTCGACGAGCCGACCACCGGACTGGATCCCCGTGCGCGCCTGGACCTCTGGGACGTCATCGAGGAACTGGTGGCGGGCGGGACCACGTTGCTGCTCACCACCCAGTACATGGAGGAGGCCGACCGGCTCGCCGACTCCATCGCGGTGATCGACCACGGCAAGGTGATCGCCAAGGGCACCGCGGACGAACTCAAGACCATGGTCGGCGGCGATCGCATCGAGTTGACCGTGGACCGCGCGGACAATCTCGGCACCGCCGAGGCCGCGCTGAAGAGTCTGGCCGACGGCGAGATCCATCTGGAGCCGGGATTGCGCCGGATCATCGTCCCGGTCTCCGACGGATCACAGGCGCTGGTCGAGGCGGTCGGGCGATTGGCCGAGCACAACGTGCAGATCCACGATGTCGGCCTGCGGCGCCCTTCGCTGGACGACGTCTTCCTCACTCTCACCGGTCATGACGCGGCGACCACCGCCGACGGCGACAAGGCGAACAACGAGCTTCAAGCTACGGAAGGAACGATCCGATGACCGCGACGGCTCCGGCCCTGGCACGACCCTCGCTGGGCGCGCGACTGTCCATCGTGGTCAGCGACAGCGTGACCATCGCGAAACGCAATGTCATCAAGATCAAGCGGGTACCCGACGTCCTGATCTTCTCCACGCTCTCGCCGATCATGTTCGTGCTGTTGTTCGCCTACGTCTTCGGCGCGGCCATCGACGTGCCGGGTCTGTCCGGCGGCTACCGCGAGTTCCTCATCGCGGGCATCTTCGCGCAGACCGTGGTGTTCGGCGCGACCTTCACCGGCGCAGGCCTGGCCGAGGACATGCAGAAGGGCATCATCGACCGCTTCCGCTCGCTGCCGATGGCCTCGTCGGCGGTGCTGGTCGGCCGCACAGTCAGTGACGTGGTGATCAACGTGGTCAGCCTGACGGTCATGTCGGTGACCGGTCTGGCGGTCGGCTGGCGAATCCGTGGATCGTTCCTGGACGCGGTGCTGGCCTACATCCTGCTGTTGCTGTTCGCCTACGCGGTGTCCTGGATCATGGCCGTGGTCGGTCTGCTGGTGCGCGCGCCGGAGGTGTTCAACAACGCCAGCTTCATGGTGATCTTCCCGCTCACCTTCATCGCCAACACGTTCGTCCCCAGCGAGAAACTGCCCACCGTGCTGCGGGTGATCGCGGAGTGGAACCCGGTGTCCGCGCTCACGCAGGCGACCCGCGACCTGTTCGGTAACACCAGCCCGCTGGCGCCCACATCGAACGCCTGGTCGCTGCAGCATCCGGTCATCACCTCCCTGGCCTGGGTGGTGGTGATCCTGGTGGTGTTCGTGCCGCTGGCTCTGCGTCAGTACAAGAAGACCGTCAGTCGCTGACCGGCGACGGGCGGGTCAGCGCTCGTGCTCCGCGCCGGCTTCCGCCAAGGGGGTCGGCGCGGAGCCGTTGCGGGAGTACCCGATGCGCGGGGGCGCCGACGCGGGTTCAGGCTGCTGCGGCCTGCGCGTGCGAATCAAATAGGCCACGGCGCCCGCCAGTGCGACGGCGGCCGCGACGACGAGCCGGTTACGTGAACGCGAAGAGACATGCAGGCGCCCCGAGGTCATGGGACCACAATATGCACAGCCCGGCGATTCGCGCAGGAGTCCCAGCTCACGGGGTGGTGCGGCCCAGTTCCGCGGTCGCGTCGCCGACCGTGGCACGATGGGCGGCGTGACCTCACCGAACCAGACATCCGTGGCAACGCTGCACACGAATCACGGCGATATCAAGCTCTCGCTCTTCGGTAACCACGCGCCCAAGACGGTCCGCAATTTCCTGGGTCTCGCCGACGGTTCGGCGCCGTACACCACCGCGAACGCCAGCGGCGGCAATACCGGTCCCTTCTATGACGGCGCCCTGTTCCACCGCGTGATGGCCGGCTTCATGATCCAGGGCGGCGATCCGACCGGCACCGGTCGCGGCGGCCCCGGCTACGAATTCGGCGACGAGTTCCACCCGGAGCTGCGCTTCGACCGGGGCTACCTGTTGGCGATGGCCAACGCGGGGCCGGGCACCAACGGCTCGCAATTCTTCATCACCGTGCGCCCTCAACCGCACCTCAACCGCAAGCACACGATCTTCGGCGAAGTGGTGGACCCGGATTCCCGGAAGGTCGTCGACGCTATCGCGACCACCAGGACCGATCGCAACGACCGGCCGCTCGAACCCGTCGTCATCACCAAGATCACGATCGAATGAGACTATGAATCCTCAGCCGCCCGCACCCACATGCGTCCGCCATCCGAATCGACCGACCGGCCTGGCCTGCACGCGGTGCGGGCGGCCATCCTGTGCCGAGTGTCTGCGTCCCGCGGCCGTCGGCCAGCATTGTGTCGACTGTCTGCGTACCGATCAGCGCAGCGTTGCGCCGGTGCGGACGGTCTCGGGAGCGGCGGCGGCCCGCACGGCCGCGCCGTACGTGACCTATGTGCTGATCGCGATCAACCTGGTGGTCTACGCGATCACCGCGGCGCAGGCCGAGAGCCTGATGGACAACCAGCGGGGCTCCGCGCTGTTCCTGGACTGGGTGCTGTGGGCACCGGCCGTCGCGGCCGGCGAATGGTGGCGCGTGCTCGGCTCCGGATTCCTGCACTACGGTCCGATCCATCTGCTGCTCAATATGTTCGCTCTGTACGTGGTGGGCCGGGACGCCGAGTTGGTGCTCGGGCGGTTGCGCTATCTCGCGGTGTACCTGGTCTCGCTGCTCGGCGGATCGGCCGGGGTCATGCTGTTCGCGCAGAACAGTCTCACGGCGGGCGCCTCGGGGGCGGTGTACGGCATGTTCGGCGCGATCACGGTCATTCTCATCCGTTTGCGGCAGAACCCGAATCAGATGCTCATCCTGATCGGCATCAACGTCTTCATCAGTTTCTCGCTGCCCGGCATTTCGCTCTGGGGGCATCTCGGTGGTCTGGCGGCGGGCACACTGGCGACGCTCGGCATCCTGTTCCTGCCCGGTTGGTTGCGGGTGAAGACGCCGGAGGCGGCACGGACGGTCGGCTGGGTGTCCGTGGCGCTGATCGCGATCGCGGCGCTGGCGCTGGTGTCGGTGGGCGCGATCACTTCCGCTGCCTGACACCGGCATTCGCTTCACGTGAAACATCCGCGTCCGGGTGGGCCGACAACCCGGACGCGGTCAGCGGGTCTTGTCCTCGGTGAGTCGTAGGACTTCGACCAGGTCGTGGTAGACGATCTCGGGGTTCACGCCCAGATCCCACCGTCCGAAGATCAGCAGCCGCTCCGCGCCGCCGTGTAGGACGTCGATTTCCAGCATGGGCATCTTGCGCCCGAGGCGCCTATAGCCCACCACGCGGGCACGGACGATCTGATCGGGCGGGTATTCGTCCGCTCCGGTCAGCGTGCGCACCACCAAGCGAGGTCGATCACCGGATACGACGGACAGCCGCGGCCGTTGCCGGAATCCGAGGCCGGCGAGCGCGAGCAGACCGACGGCCGCGAGCCCGACGAGCAGGCGACTGGCCGCCTCGGTGGTCACGATCGCGGCGACAGCCAGCGCGAGGCCGCCTACCGTGACCGCGACGAGCGCGGCTGTCGGCGTGGTCCAGGCGTGGCTCGGCTCGTCGCGCTGCCGTGGGCCGGGCACCGCGGGCTCCGCACTCACAGCACTCCCCAATCGCTCCTCGAGTTGTCCACAGGCTCATCCACAGGTGTGCATGAATGACACGTCTGTAATCTGTGTCGCCGCCGTGCTCAGCGCCAGCGCATCGTCATGATCAGGCCGACCACCATCAGGCCGAAGCCGATCAGGAAGTTCCAGGCGTTGAGGTCGTTCATCCAGCTGATCTGCTCGGCCGCCAGGTAGTAGACGAGCAGCCACACCAGCCCGGCGAGCATGAACCCGAGCATGATGGCGACGTACCAGACCGGAGACGGCCCAGCCTTTACCTTCACCGGGGTCCGGCTGGCGGGGTTGATCGTGTAGTCGGTCTTCTTACGGACCTTCGACTTGGGCATGACGTCCTCGTATTCGGCGGTAGGTCGTGGTCTTAAGGCTATCCCAACAGGTAATGGATGCGACGCGGTGCCGTGCCGGGACGTAATCTCGATACCATGCGTGTTCTGGTCGTCGACAATTACGACAGCTTCGTCTTCAACCTGGTGCAGTACCTCGGTCAACTGGGTGTGGATGCCGTCGTCTGGCGCAACGACGACCCGAACCTGGCCGACGTCGGCGCGGTCGTGCGCGACTTCGACGGTATCCTGATCAGCCCCGGTCCCGGCACCCCGGATCGTGCGGGCGCCAGCATCCCGTTGGTGCGCGCCTGTGCCGAGCAGGAGGTTCCGCTGCTCGGGGTGTGTCTCGGCCACCAGGCGATCGGCGAGGCGTTCGGCGCCACCGTCACCAGGGCGCCCGAGTTGCTGCACGGGAAGACCAGCGAGGTCTTCCACATCGGTGCGGGCGTGCTGGCCGGTCTGCCCGACCCGTTCACCGCCACCCGGTACCACTCGCTCACCGTGGTCGAGGACACTCTGCCGGAGGAGATCGAGGTGCTCGGACGCACCGAGAGCGGGATCGTGATGGCCCTGCGCCATCGCACGTTGCCGATCCACGGCGTGCAGTTCCATCCGGAATCGGTGCTGACCCAGGGTGGGCACCGGATGCTGGCGAACTGGCTCGGCGTGTGCGGAGAGCGTCCCGCCGAGGGGTTGGTGCAGACGCTGGAGGCGGAGGTCGCCGCGCTGGTGCTGCAGTGACGCGTCCCCATGTACTGCTGTCGGTGGCGGTGAGCGTCGACGGGTACATCGATGACGCGAGCCCCGAGCGGCTGCGTCTGTCCGATGCGGCGGACTTCGATCGGGTCGATCAGGTTCGCGCGGACTCCGACGCCATCCTGGTGGGAGCGCAGACCTTGCGCAGCGACAACCCCCGGTTGCTCGTCGACAGCCCTGATCGCAGGGCGAGCCGCGTCGCGGCGGGCAAGCCGGAGTATCCGCTGAAGGTGACGGTTTCGGCGAGCGGCGACTTGGATCCCGGCCTGCGGTTCTGGCAACACGGCGGCGACAAGCTCGTCTACACAACCGAGGTAGGCGCGCCGAGAGTCGCCACCCGGCTCGCTGGGCTGGCCGAGGTGGTGAATCTCGGCACCGAACTCGACTTCGGCGCGCTGCTGGACGATTTGGGCCTGCGGGGCGTCGGCCGTCTCATGGTGGAGGGCGGAACCCGCATCCATACCGCCTTCCTCGCCGCCGATCTGGCCGACGAATTGCACCTCGCGGTGGCCCCCATCCTGGTGGGCGACGCCGCGGCACCTCGCTTCCTGGACCCTGCCGACTTTCCGGGCGCGCCCCATCGCAGAATGCGGCTCACCGGCGTGACGCAAGTGGGCGACGTCGCGGTGTTGCGCTATCTACCGAAGACCGAACCCCACTGACGCCGGTGCCACAAGCCGGCGATCGGCATGTGCGCCACGGCGTGCGGTCGAACCGCGGACGACCGCCGGCCGTCCGCGGCCCGAACTCGCCCGGCACCTCGACCCGTCCGCTGACGCACCGACGAGTCCGGCCGGGTCCATCGCCGAGCGGCAGATCGGATCGCTCGGCAGCGTGGTGTCGAAGTGCTCAGAGAAGGACGCGGGAAGCGCGATGCCGTGCCCGGCTTCCGCGCCGGTCCGGGACCTAAGGACGTCCGTAGACGGCGGTCACGAACTCGCCGAGCTGATTGTCGTCCAGGTGCCTGGCCAGGTCCGCCTCGCTGATCATGCCGACCAGTCGCTTGTTCTCGATCACCGGCATGCGCTTGACCCGGTTGCTTTCCATCTCGTCGAGAACCTCTTCGATGTCGGCGTTGGCGTCGACCCACCGTGGCGTCGCTTCGCACAGTTCATCGACCCGGCAATTCGACGGGGTCTTGCCCTGGGCGATGCACTTCACCACGATGTCGCGGTCGGTGACTATGCCGCACATCCGCTCGTTCTCGTCCGAGACGATCAAGGATCCGACGTTGAGCTCGGCCATGGTTCGCGCGGCCTGCTCGATCGTCGTGTCCTTCGGGATCCACTGAACGCCGGGTTTCATGATGTCCCTGGCAGTGGTCATGAGCTACCTCCTCGTGCTCAGCTGCGCTGATTGGGATGGAGCAGCATCATTCTCCCGCAATTCACACCGGATGGTCTCGTTTTCGTCAGACCGGCGCCGGCGCCGGTCACGGCGGACCCAGCACCCCCACGCCGACCAGGATGGCGCCGTTCTTCTGCAGCGAACTGCCCGCGGACGGTTGCTGGCTGAGGATGCGGCCGACATTGCCCGCGTCGAAGGTGCCCTGCGGCGACTGACTGATCTGGCTGGTGCTGCCGGTCCACCCTTCCGCACGCAATTTCTCCACCGCCTGCGAAACGGTGAGACCGATCAGCGACGGCATCTTCACGTCACCCGCGGACACCTGGATGGTGACCGTGGAGCCCTTCTCCGCGCTGCTGCCGCCCGCCGGGCTGGAAGCGACCACTTCACCTTTGGGCTTGGCGGACTGCACCTCCTGGACGACCACCTTGAAGCCGTTGCCCTCGACGTTCGGCTGCGCCACGTCGATCATCTGGCCGACGACGTACGGGACGCGGACCGCCTCCGGGCCGGTGCCGAGCGTGACCACCACTTCCCAATCGACGTCGACCTTCGAACCCGGTGACGGGTTCTGCTCGATCACCTGGTCCTTCTCGGCGGTGCTCGACGGCTTGCGCTCGATGTTCGGGTTGATCCGCAAGCCCTTGGAGTTCAACACCTGCTCGGCCTGCTCCTGGGTCAGTCCCGTGAGCTTCGGCACCTGGACCTGCGCGGGCCCGGAGGACACTTGGACGGTGACGGTGCTGCCCTCGTCGATCCGCGAGCCGCCGAGCGGCTGGGTCGCGATCACGTTGCCGGTGGCGACCTTGCTGTCGGGCTTCTGCTGGATCGCCACCGTGAAGCCGAGCTTCTGCAGCGCGTCCTGAGCCTGCTGGGAGGACTTGTTGGACAAATCCGGAACGGCGACCTGGTCCGGTCGGCTTCCCGGCCCGAGCAGCACCCAGAACAGCGCGAACACCACGGCGACGGCCGCGACGGCGCCGAGCGCGAGGTAGGCGGTCCGGCGCTGGCCGTTCGGCTCGGCCGGATCCTGCTCGGCGGTGTCGTCGTCGTCGCGCTCCACGGTGCGGTAGGCGCGCGGCCCGGGCTCGTCGGAGCCCATGAAGGTGGTGCGGTCCTCGTCGGTCATCACCATCGGCGCGATGGGCTTCTGGCCGCCGAGCACCCGGATCAGGTCCGCGCGCATCTCGGCGGCGGTCTGATAGCGGTTGGCCGGATTCTTGCTCATCGCCTTGAGCACGACCGAGTCGAGTTCGCGCGGAACCCCGGGATGCACGTGCGAGGGCAGCCGCGGGTCCTCCCGGACGTGCTGGTAGGCGACGGCGACCGGCGAGTCACCAGTGAAAGGCGGCTCGCCGGTGAGGATCTCGAACAGCACGCAGCCGACGGAGTAGACGTCCGAGCGGGCGTCCACCGTCTCGCCGCGCGCCTGTTCGGGCGAGAGGTACTGCGCGGTGCCGATCACCGCCGCGGTCTGCGTCATCGGGTTGGAGCTGTCGGCGAGCGCGCGCGCGATGCCGAAGTCCATCACCTTCACCGCGCCCGACCGGTTGATCATGATGTTCGCGGGCTTCATGTCGCGGTGCACGATCCCGGCCTTGTGGCTGAAATCGAGCGCAGCGCAGACGTCGGCGATGATCTCCATCGCGCGCCGCGGCGGCAGCGGTCCCTTGCCGCGCACGATGTCGCGCAGCGTGTCGCCGTCGACGTACTCCATCACGATGTACGGCAGCGGGCCGCCGTCCACCTCGGCCTCGCCGGTGTCGTAGACCGCGACGATCGCCGGGTGGTTGAGCGCGGCGGCGTTCTGCGCTTCGCGCTTGAACCGGAGGTAGAAGGTGGGGTCGCGGGCCAGGTCCGCCCGCAGCACCTTGATCGCCACGTCACGGCTCAGCCGGATATCGCGGGCCTTGTGCACCTCGGACATACCGCCGAACCCGATGATCTCGCCCAGCTCGTAGCGAGACGAGAGATTCTTCGGGGTCGTCATGGCAGTCCTTGCGAAGAAGTAGCGGGTCCGCTGCGGGTGGCCGAAGGCCCACGGGCGCCGGGGATCTCGGGGAATGGTAGGTCGAGGGTCGGGACGCGCGGCCGGGTGGTGGTGGTAGGCGCGGTGGTCGTCGGCTTCGTCGTGCTCGGTGCCGTGGTGGTGGGCGGCGGGGTGGTCGTCGTCGGCTCCGGTGTCGTGGTCTTCGGCTCGGTAGTGGGCGGTTCGTAGGTCTCGGTGTCCACCGGCGGCGGTACGGGCCTGGGGACGGTCGTGCTGGCCACCGGCGGGACGGGCTTGGGGTTCGGTGCGATCGTCGTCGTCGGCGACGGCGTCGAATCGGGGTTGGTGTCCCCGCCGAACAGCAGGAAGATCGTGAGCGCGCCGAGCAGCACGGCGCCGATGCCCAGACCCGCCAGCCATTTCTGGGTGGAGGTGAACCGCTGACCGTCGGCGGGCGGCTCGCCCGCCGCGCCACGGCTCAGCACGGTGGCCGGAGCGGCTACCGTGCCCGCGCGATTCGCCGCGCCCACCGCGCCGGCCGCGGGCGTCGAGTAGCGCACCGTCGCACCGTCGAAGTCGCTCGGCGTGGAGGGGATCACGGCGGTCGGCCCGGGCGGGAGCACCCGCGTGGCGCCGGTCAGCGGCGCGGCGGGATGGGCGCCGCTCGGCGGCGGAGGACGTCGACCCGCGCGCACCGCGGCGACCGCGTCGGCGAACTCGCCGCCGCTGGCGTAGCGGCGCCCAGGGTCCTTCTCCATCGTGATCTCGATCAGTTCGCGCACGTTGCCGGGCAGATCGGCCGGCATCGGGGGCGGAGTCTCGCGCACGTGCTTCATCGCGACGGTGATCGCGCCGTCGCCGGTGAACGGCCGCTGTCCGGCCAGCACTTCGTAGCCGACCACGGCGAGCGAGTAGACGTCGCTGGCCGCGGTGGCGTCCTCGCCCACCGCCTGTTCCGGGGCGATGTACTGGGCGGTGCCCATCACCATGCCGGTTTTGGTGACCGGGGAGGCGTCCACCGCTTTGGCGATGCCGAAGTCGGTGATCTTCGCCTGCCCGGTCGGGGTGACCAGGATGTTGCCCGGTTTCACGTCGCGGTGCACGACGCCCGCACGGTGCGCCACCTCCAGCGCGCGTCCGGTCTGCTCGAGCAAGTCGAGGCCTTGCGCCACCGACAGCCTGCCGAGCCGGTTGAGCACGGTGTTCAACGGCTCACCCTGGACGAACTCCATGACCAGGTAGGCGATCTCGCTGCCCTGCGGGTCGATGGTCTCGCCGTAGTCGTAGATCCCGGCGATGCCGGGGTGATTCAGCTGGGCGGTGGTCTTCGCCTCGGTGCGGAATCGATGCCGGAACGTCGGGTCGGCCGAGAACTCCGACTTCAGCACCTTGACCGCGACCCTGCGGTCGAGCCTGGTGTCCAACGCTTCCCAGACCTGGCCCATGCCGCCGGTCGCGATCAACCGCTGCAGCCGGTACCGGTCGGCGATCATCGCACCGTTGTTCAGCATCGAGGTCCCCGTACCTTCACTCGCACATCCATATCGTTCAGCCCCCTCGAAGACCGGCGTTCAGGACCGCGCGAGCCACCGGCGCGGCCACCGAGCCACCGGTCGCGGCAAGCGCCCGGTCCCCGCCGTTCTCCACGATCACCGCGATGGCGATCTTCGGGTTCTGCGCGGGGGCGAACGCGATGTACCAAGCGTGCGGCGGCGTGTTGCGCGGGTTGGCCCCGTGCTCCGCGGTGCCGGTCTTGGACGCGATCTGATAAGGGGTCTGGCCACCTCCGGCGGTATTGCTCTCCGACGCGATCATCAGGTTGGTCAGGGTCGACGCTACCTCGGCGCTGACGGCCTGGCCGACCGAGACCGGCTTGGTCTTGGTCAGCTCGCTCAGGTCGGGGCCCTGCAACTGGTCGACCAGGTAGGGCTCCATCCGGACGCCGCCGTTGGCGATGGTCGCGGCGACGACCGCGTTCTGCAGCGGGGTCAGCGCCACGTCGCGCTGCCCGATGCTGCTCTGGGCCAGCGCCGCCTGGTCGGAGATCGGGCCGACGGTGCTCTCCGCCACCGGCATCGGGATGCCACGGCGCGGGCCGACGCCGAACGCGGCCGCTTCGTCCTTGAGGTTCGCGGCGCCCACCTTCAGCCCGAGTTCGGCGAACGCGGTGTTGCACGAGCGCCGGAACGCCTCGTACAAGGAAGCGGTCGGGTTGGGACCGCACGTGGAACCGTTGTAGTTCTCCATCGGGACGCTGGTGCCCGGCGGCGTGATGTTCGGCGCGGCGGTGAACTGGTCGTCGGGAGTCGCCAGGCCGTTGGCCAGCGCGGCGGCGGTGACCACGACCTTGAACGTGGACCCGGGCGGATATGTCTGCGAGATGGCGCGATTCAACATGGGATGGCGCGGATCCGCACTCAGGGTTTCCCACGCCTGGGTGCCGCGCGCGCCGTCGTGCCCGGACAGCTGGTTCGGGTCGTAGCTGGGCGTGGACACCATGGTGAGGATCTTGCCGGTGCTCGGCTCGATCGCCACGACCGATCCGGTGTAGCCCTTGCTGGTCAACTGGTCGTAGGCGACCTGCTGCATCACCGGGTCGAGCGTGGTGAGCACGTTGCCGCCGCGTGGATCCCGGCCGGAGATCAGGTCGACGAGACGGCTGCCGAACAACTGGCTGTCGGAGCCGTTGAGCACGGAGTCCTCGGCGCGCTCCAAGCCGGTGCTGCCGTACTGCATCGAGTAGAAACCGGTCGCGGGCGCGTACGCCTCCGGCTCGGTCGGATAGGTGCGCAGGTACTTGTACCGGTCGTCGGTCGCGATCGAACTGGCCAGCACGGTGCCGCCCGCGGAGATCTGCCCGCGCTGGCGGGAGTACTCGTCCAGCAGCACGCGGGAGTTGCGTGGATCCGAGCGCAGGTCGTCGGCCTTGATCACCTGCACGTAGGTGGCGTTCGCCAGCAGCGCGACGACCATCACCATCACCGCGACCGCGACTCGGCGTAGTGGAGTGTTCATGTCAGGGGCCCTGCCTCCGGTCGTCCCGCGTCGCGGCGCAGCATCTCGGTCTGCGCGTCGGCGAGCGGCGCCGGCTCCTTCTTGCGCACCGGGGCGGGCGCGCGGGCTGCGTCGGAGATCTTGATCAGCAATGCCAGCAACGCGTAGTTGGCCAACAGCGAGGAGCCGCCGTACGACATGAACGGAGTGGTGAGACCGGTCAGCGGAATCAGCTTGGTCACCCCGCCGACCACGACGAACAGCTGGATCGCGATGGTGAACGACAGACCGGCCGCCAGCAGCTTGCCGAAGCTGTCGCGCACCGCCAGCGCGGTACGCAGCCCGCGCACCACGAACACCAGGAACAGCACCAGCACCGCGGCGAGCCCGATGAGTCCCAGTTCCTCACCGATGGTGGTGACGATGAAGTCGGTCTTGGCGAAGGGCACCTGGTTCGGTCGTCCGCTGCCGAGGCCGGTCCCGGCGAGGCCGCCGGTGGCCAGGCCGAACAGCGACTGGGAGATCTGATAGCCGGTGTTGTTGTAGTCGTCGAACGGGTGCAGCCAGGTCTCCACCCGGACCCGTACGTGGCCGAACAGCCGGTAGGCGAAGAGGAAGCCGAGGGCAAGCAGCCCGCCGCCGATGATCAACCAGCCGACCCGTTCGGTGGCGATGTAGAGCATCACCAGCACGGTGCTGAAGATCAGCAGTGAGGTGCCGAGATCCTTCTCGAACACCAGCACGCCGATGCAGACGATCCAGACGGCCAGGATCGGGCCGAGGTCGCGGCCGCGCGGGAACTCCATGCCGAGGAAGTGCCGTCCGGCGGCGGTGAACAGCTCGCGCTTGGCGACCAGCACCGAGGCGAAGAAGATGATCAGCAGGATCTTCGCGAACTCGCCCGGCTGGACGCTGAAGCCGGGCAGCCGGATCCAGATCTTCGCGCCGTTGGTCTCGGAGAACGCGCTGGGCAGCAGCGCCGGAATGGCCAGCGCGACGAGTCCGATCAGGCCGAGGGTGTAGCTGTAGCGGGCCAGCGTGCGGTAGTCGCGCAAGGCGATCAGCAGCGCGATGAACACCAGCGTGCCCAGCGCGGTCCACAGGATCTGCTGGGTGGCGTCGGGGGAGGGGGTCGCCCACGAGTTGTAGGCGGCGGTCTGCTGGTCGGCCAGATCGAGCCGGTGGATGAGCACGAGGCCGAGACCGTTGAGCAGCGCGACGATCGGCAGCAGCAGCGGATCGGCGAAGGGGGCGAACCGCCGCACGGCCAGGTGCGCGATCGCGAACAGCGCCAGATAGGCCAGACCGTACTTGGCGATGTCCCAGGTGATCGACTGTTCCTGACTGGCCTCGACCAGGAAGAGGGACACGGTGGTGATCACCGCCGCCGCGGCGAGCAACAACAGTTCGACGTTTCGTCTGGTGCTCGGCGGTGGCGCGGGAGCGAAGCCGCCAGGGGGACTGGGGAAAGCTCCAGCCGACGGCGGTGCCGGCGCGGACATCAGTCCGTCACCCGGCAGCTCTCCCCCGTGGTCTGGGGGTTCGGCGTGGTGGTCGACGGCGAGGCGGGAGCCTCCGACTTCGTCGGCGTCTTGATCTCGGTGCCCCTGGCGTCGCCCTGCTCCGGCGCGGGTGCGGGCGCACCGGTGGCCGCCGGGGGCTGAGCGCCGTTGGGCGCGGGCGGCGCGGGTTCGGGAGACGGGACGACCCCTGGCTGCGGCGCCGCTTCCTTGACCGGGCAGGGCGGCAGCAGTTCGCGCTGGGCGAGGTAGGTCATCGAGTCTCTGGCCTTGTCCAGCGACCCCGGCGGCAACCCCTTGTCCACCTGGTCGCGGCCGGTCTGTTTCAGATCACTGACCTTCAGCGGCTTGCACGAGGACGGAACGTCCTGGCCGGGTTCGCTCAGAGTGAGTTCCCCGTTGCGGGTCACGCACCCGACCAGGTTCACGTCGTGGATGGAGTAGCCGAGG
>NZ_BAFS01000002.1 GCF_000308415.1 Nocardia asiatica NBRC 100129
GGGGTTTTCGGGCGAATCGGCACCGAGGTATCCAACTCCCTCTCCGGAACAGAAGGCGTTGCGGCATTCGACCAGATGACCGCTGCCTCGAATCAGTTCTTCACGGCGTTGTCCGCTGGCGAGAACGGGCTCGGCGGTTTCACGCTGGGATTGTCCCAATTCGCGGCGACAGCCGCATCTACAGTGGCCGGTTCCGGTGGTGGCCTGAACAATTTGCTGCTGGACCTCGGCGACAAGTTGAGGAATATCTCCGCCGATCAGATCACGGCGGTGTTCGACCGTGCCCAGCAGGTGTTCGCGAATATCGCCGCGGTCGTCAGTCCGCTGTTCAGCCTGTTCAGCACCCTCGGCGGCATCTCGGCTGCGGCCCTTGCTCCGGGGTTCGCGGCGGTCGGTGACGCGATCCGCCAGGCCACGCCCGGCTTGGCTGCGATGGCGGAAATCCTCATGCCGGCGCTCGGCGAGGTCATGCAGCGACTTGCCCCAGTGATCCCTGCCCTGGTGCAGGCATTCACGCCGTGGGCGTCGGTGCTCGCGGCTATCGCCCCGCCGCTGGCCTCCGTGCTTGCACATCTCGCGCCGCTCGCCCCGTATCTCCTGGCAGCCGCTACCGCGGCCAAGGTAATCGGCGCAGCGATGGTGGCATGGAACGCGATCACCTTCGCCAGCTCGGTAGCCCAGGGCGTGTTCGCCGCAGCTATGGGTCGTAGCGCCCTCTCGCTGACCGGCAACACGATCGCCTTGGCAGCACACCGCGTCGCACTGATCGCAGGCGCTGTGGCGGCGCGGGCATTCGGCGTAGCGATGGCGTTCGCCACCGGCCCGATCGGCCTGACCATCGCCGCTGTCGCGGCGGTCGGCGTCGCACTGTGGGCGTTCTTCACCAAGACCGAGGTCGGCAAGAAGCTCTGGGACAAGATCTGGACCGGCATCAAGGCCGCAGTCTCGGCCACCTGGGAGTTCCTGAAGGTCGCGTGGCAAGGAATCCTGACCGGCATCCAGTGGATCGGCGACAAAGCGAACTGGCTATGGACGGAAGTCTTTCAGCCGGTCTTCGGGTTCATCGGCTCACTGATATCCGCATGGTGGACCGGGATCGTTCAGCCCGCATTCAATGGGGTTAAAGGCGCGTTCGAGGTCGTTGGGAACGTGATCTCGTGGTGGTGGAACAGCATCGTCACACCGGCGTTCACGGCCGTAGGCGCTGTCATTTCGTACTGGTGGGACAATATCGGCTCGCCGGTGTTCAACAACTTCAAGGCCATAATCGGTCTGGTCGGGGACGCGATTTCGTATTGGTGGCGGAACGTCGCCACGCCCGCATTCCAGGCCGTCGGCGCGGTGATCTCGTGGCTGTGGGATAACGTCGGCTCGCCAGTATTCGACAATATGAAGAAAGGCATCGGTCTCGTCGGGACGGCGATCTCCTTCTTCAAGGACAACGTCGTCGACCCAGTCTTCAAGAGTGTCGGCAGCGCAATCCAATTCGCCTGGACCAAGGTCGTTTCACCGGTATTCGACAACATGAAGAAGGGTATAGGACTCGTCGGGGAAGCGTTCGGCGCGGCCGGTGGCGTTATCAAGACCATATGGTCCGGAATCGCTGATATCCTGCGTCCCGCGGTCCATTTCCTCGGCGGCATTCTCGCCAAGGTGCCTCGCAAGATCGGCACGATCGAGATCCCGGGCGCCGGCGCCGCACAGGATCTCGGAAACGCCATGCTCAAGTTCCGCGATGGCGGCCTGATCCGAGGCATCGGCGGCCCAACCGACGATGCGAACATCATCCGCGTATCCAACAAGGAACACCTCGCCTACGTCACTCGCGCGCAGGCCACGAATCCGGCGACGCTACCGTTCCTCGAGGCGATCAACAACGGCTGGACTCCGCCTCCGTGGCTGTTGCACGAGATGGTGCCGGGATTCGCTACGGGCGGCCTGGTCGACACCCAGAACTGGGCGCGCGGCGAAGCGGGAAAGCCATACCAGTACGGCGGCACAGGTAACCCGTCGTGGGACTGCTCCGGCATCGCGGGCGGTATATGGGCGAAGCTGAACGGCAAGACCCCGAACGCGCGTTACTTCAATACCGAGAGCGACTTCACCAAATTCGGATTCCTGCCCGGACTCGGTGGTCCCGGCGATTTCTCCATTGGCGTGATGCGTGGAGGCGGTGGCCCGAACAGTCACATGGCTTCGACGTTGGGCGATCTCAATGTCGAGAGCAGCGGCACAGACGGTGTCGAGGTGGGCGCAGGCGCGAAGGGCGCGGCTGACTTCCCGCTGAAGTGGCACTTCCCGATACCCGGCAATCCGCTCGCCGAGGGCAGCCCTGGCACGCGCGGTGGCGGCGGTTCTGGCTCGGCCCCGGGCGGATTAAGTGGCGGCGCATCTGGCTCGGGCAGCTCGCCGGGTGGTTCGACTGGCAGCGGCACGCGCCCGTCTGGCACTGCGGTACCGGTGTGGGTTGACAACTGGCCGAGCAGCTTCGGCACATCCACAACCCCGGCATCGACCGTGGGCGGAGAGGGGGTCGATGCGGTGTACAACCCGCCCAGCCCCACCACCAGCGCACCGAATGCGGGCACGCAAACACAGGGTCAGCACCCACTGCAGGGCACGCCCCTGACCGGTGAGTTGTTCAACGGGCCCGCCCCGTGGTGGATGGCTCCGACCCCGGAGGGGGCAATGGCCAACCTCGGGTCCCAGGCGGCAGGGCAGTGGCAGAAGACCACCGGCGAATTCCAGCAGCTCCTTCAGAACAACTGGAAAGAGATGCTGCAGACGGGCGCTGGGGTGATCGGCATGGGCCTGGCAGGTGGCGGGGGCATGACAGTGAACAACTACGGCATGGACCCGAACTCCGCCGCAGCGGCGGTGGAGCGGGTGTGGCGGCGCCGGACTCTGGCGAATCAGCGCGGAGGAGGTTTCGGCCGATGAACCGTGAAGAGTTCGCCGCGGCAGTCGATTTGGACGGCGAGATATTGAACGAGGCGCACGAAGCGTTCACCGTCGAGCTGCGGGCGCCACGGAAGTCGCTCGCTGGCCGGTCCGCCGATCTCGCGCAGTCGCTGCGCCTCATCGGCGTAGACGAGGGCGCGATCTATTCGGCGGTGACACTGCTGGCTACGGAGCGCCGCCGGTGAGTCTGCTGACCAGCGATCAGACCAAGGTCGTATGGGTCGACGTCAACGGGCGACCGTGGCATTTGGCCGGGCCGGGCGTCGGGGCGGAAGGCGTCATTCTCGGCGCCGACCCGAAGGGCCACTTCTTCCCACCGCATGAGCTGTTGTTCGATGAGGGCGCCCGCCAGGATGGCGCCACCTTCCGTCGGGACGTCGTCTCGAAGCGGATGACGGACTTCAACGTCTCCATCGGCAACGACGTCGGCCTGGAGATCCGCGACATGCGGCACTGGCAGACCGTGCACGATTTGTGGTGGCGTGGCTGGTCCCGGAAGAAGCCGGGCCACCTGTGCTACTGGACCAAGGTCAAAGGCTGGCGGCGCACATCGCTGTATCTCGGCGACGCGCCAGAGCCGCTGTCGGGGATCGATCCCAGCATCAACCTGCACGAGGCGTACACCGTCTCCGCAGTAGGTCCGGACGCGTTCTGGGCGGGGCTCGAGCGGGAGGTCTCCTGGGTCAACACCGCTGGCAGCAACCAGGGCATCCTGAAGCAGCGCAACGACGCCTCCGAACCCGCGTGGGCGCGGTACACCCTCAAGGGGCCCGGCCGATACTTCATCGAGGATCTGGATCCCGCCGCCGATCCTGATGCGGATCTGCGCATGATGACCATCCCCATGATCGAATCGGGGGAGACGCTACGGATCGACCTGCACCCTCGTCACCGCACCGCACGCATCTACAACGCCGCAGGGGTGTACCTGCGCAACGTGTGGGGGCAGATGGGTGGCCGTAGGTTCCTGCACGCGATCGAACCCTGGGGCACGACCGAGATCCACGTCTCCGTGGAAGATGGCGACCTCACCTCTGAAGTGGTCGGCACACTGACGCCGCTGAACGCGAGGCCACTGTGACCGCGCCTCCGTGGGATGGGCACACCGAAGTCCGGCGGATGGACGCCCTCCGCAAAGCGGAGCAGGACGCCTGGCGTGATCCGCAAGCGACGGTCCGCTACTACGACAAGTGGATGACGGAGGTCGGCGAGGAAGGCCGGTATATCTCCCTCACCTTCAGCCACGTCAGGAACGCCGCAGGCGGGCTGAAGATGACCGTCGCCCCAGACACCGTCCACTATGACCACCTGTTTCGCAATCCCGATGGCGAGGACGCCACGATCCCCATCACGGCGGAGACCAACGGGCAGCGGTGGGACGGGTTCATCACCCGGGTCGCGGAGGTTGTCGACGAGCGCGGCATGAAGACGATCGAGATCGAGGCCATCCACTGCTGGAACCACATCTCCACCACCGTCTGCTGGGCCAGCCCGTTCGCTCCGCTGCTGGCGCAGTGGCCGCGGCACTGGTTCATGATCCTCGGCGTCCGCTCCATGTTCCACCTGACAATGCTCGCGAACATCCTTCGCCGCCAAGCGTTCATGTCAGCCGATCAGTGGACCGGCGCCCCGGACTGGGCGGAGGTCGGGTCGATAGCGTGGCCGATCGCGATCGGCGGCATCAACGTCCTCACCGACACCTCACCGTTCGGCGCGATCAGTGTGCGGTTCGAGCACGCCGATCAGGTGTTCCTGCCCCTGTTCCAGGGCACGGGCGTTGCGGCAACCGCACAGTTCTACCTGCCTGATGTGGATGAACAGCCCGACCCCGAGTGGATGTACCTCGACCGTCCGACGGTGTTCATCACCACCGAGGACAAATCGAACGTGGTCGGCGCTACGGGAACCCTGCTCGACGGTATCTCGCGGTTCTTCGAAGACTTTTTCGATGACGGCACGACCCCGATCCGCTACCCCGACCTGTCCGCCTCGGGCGATTACGAACAGGCTTACGCCACAACGCCATTCGGGAACAAGCGGTACTTCCCGTGGATCTGGTACATGGAGGGCGAGTACTCCGGTCTCGGCGCCTCCGACATCAGCATCCACAAACCGCTGGCGATGCATGTGCTGGTCGGCGGCCGCAGCCCCGGCTGGGTGAACGCGAGCATCAGCTTCGCCATCAAGAACGCCCTTGCCTGGTTGGGTCTGTTGATCGGCCTGCCGGGGCTGGACGCGCTGTACATGGGTCAGCTGGACGATGTGTTCCTGGCGTTCGCGGAGTACACCGACCAAGGCCGCGTGCAGCGGGCCGGGCCGTACGCCTTCCAGGAGCACTTCGTCACCGGCTCCGACAAGGCGTTCACCCTCGACGGATTGATGGCCGGCAAGCACGGGTTGCATCAGACCCGCGGCTACACCAGCCACAAAGTGACCGTCCAGGACAACGCGCCCTACATTCTCGGACCCAACGCAGACTTCTGGATCAACGACCAGATCGGCTTCCAGCTCGGCGATCAGATCTTCGTCGACTACGTCACCGAGGCCACGTTCGTCGACGACCGCACCACACCCGGTACCTGGCAGATAACCATCGGCGACGGCGCCGACGAGGAGGACTCCCTCGTCAAGGCGTGGAACCGCATGGGTCAAGTCGCCGGCGCCATAAAGCAGATTTTCATGGATGTCGGCGCCGATCTCGACCTGATCATTTTCTGAGGAGGATCATGGCGGACGTTTCGTTCCCGGCTCACGTCACGATCACCGAGGAGGTCGATCCCTACGGCCTACCGGTCACCACAGCCGAAGTCACACTCACCCCGACGGCTGCGGCGCTTGAGCTACCC
>NZ_BAFS01000001.1 GCF_000308415.1 Nocardia asiatica NBRC 100129
ATGCGCGGAAACTGCCGCATCCTGCGGCGCAGGCAGCCTCCTGCGGCGCACTTCTATCCCGGTGACCTACCCGACTACCGCGTGCATTCAGCGCGACCCACGTGAATCAGCCAGCGCACACGAACGGCGCAACACCCACTCGGGTACGAATCGTCCGGCTCGTACCGCATCACCTCAACCACTCCTCGCCAGCGAGGGTGCACTCCTCGCGGTCGGGGTTCGCGACCGCTGGTCTGCGCCCGATGACCTCGGTGTAGGACTACTGCCTGCGCGCACGAACCTCCGGGTTTCCGACCAATGAGCGAAGTTCCCTCTCGCGCGGAGACAACTACCCCCTCGTACCCGCCGAGCGGCAGGACCAGATGACCGCGGAGGCTGCGCGCGAATCACAGCGCGCGCGGCGTCCGTGAGGGGAGCGGTGGTCACTCGGCCCGTTCGCCTCTTGCGCAGACCCAGCACAAAGACACCCATCCGGCCGCGTGAACCAACTGGAACACCGAGCCACTTCCGAGCGATCGCGACTATCCGGCACACCCACCACCCAGTGCGGGCAGTCCCCCACGAGCGACGGCCGCAATGGAGTCTGCCGATCGACCGGTCGTGGGGTGGTCCTTCTGGTCGTGGTGTGTGGTTCCGGCCCGGTGAGGGTGTGGTCCTTCCGGTCGTGGTGTGAGGTTCCGGCCTGGTGGAGGTGTGGTCTGGCCCGGAGGTGGTTTAGTCCGGCCCGGAGATGTGTCCGGATCAGGCGCTCTGCGCCGGTTGCACCTTGATCCATGATTTGCGTCCAGCTCGTCGGTTCGGCTGCCCAGGTAGGGACTCATCCGAATGAGTGTGGTGTGCGAGTGCCGCCAAGCGACGGATGGGTGCCGGTGATTGCCGAGCGCCTGCGATTCCTCCGGCGGATGGTTCGGGCATGCATTGTCGTCGAAATTGCTCCTGCGCCAGGTGGCTACCGCGGGCGGTCATTGCCGTGCGGACGCATCTGGGGAGTGGGCCGGGTGTGCTGTGCGGTCCGGTGGAGATGTGCGGGTCCGGATCCCGGGGGAGATGTGCGGGTCCGGGTCTGGTGGAGGTGTGCGGCCGGTCCGGAGGTGGGGTGTGGTCCGCGCCGTTGTGGCCGCCTGCGAGGGTAGAGAAATACTTGGACTCGTCGCCTACAGGAATGTCGAGCGCAGGGTCCGCATCGGTCAGTCGACTTCGCTCTGATTCACGTGAAACATCCGCAACGGTCTTGCAGGTGCGCCCGCAAGCCGCAGTGCCTGTCCGGCGCTGCCGCATCCACCCCGACCGTCACCAAGCCCTCCAGATGAGCGTTCCCGACCATGCTCGCCGACCTCCTTTTCCCACCTCGACTCACCATTACGTCAGAGTGACGAAACGACCCCGGGCTTCGGGGTCGGCCGCCCGCCCTTCGCAATCGAGCATGGAAAAACAGGCAGCAGGCGGTAGCTCACGGCACGCGCTACCCCGCGCTGGTCCGCCTACAACCGCCGACGCTCACTTGGCCTTCCGCGCTGCGCGCTTGGCGCGTCCACGCTCCGTCGCTACGGCGCGCGTCGTCTTCTCGCCACGCTCGACCGCTCGTTCGGCACGCCGCCGGGAGGTGCGCTCGGCACGGGGGAGCCGCTCAGCGCTGATCACCATGGTCGGCGTGGATACCAAGCCGGCGCCGCATTCCAGCAAGACCGCATTGCCTGCCCCGGCTTTCGCCAGGGCGTCGCCATCGCGCGCGAGTTCCTCCGCGGCGCTGGCTCCCTTGAGTGCGAGCATGTGCCCGTGGTCGCGGAGGAGGGGAAGTGACCACTGCGCGAGTTTCCCGAGCGGAGCCACCGCACGGGACGTGACGACAT
The DNA here is from genome assembly GCF_000308415.1 of Nocardia asiatica NBRC 100129. Lineage (GTDB taxonomy): Bacteria > Actinomycetota > Actinomycetes > Mycobacteriales > Mycobacteriaceae > Nocardia > Nocardia asiatica. The sequence continues at coordinate 1,851 of NZ_BAFS01000001.1, forward strand.
CGGCACCACCGGCCTCCTTCATCACTCCGGACTGTTCGGCGCGCCCACGTACCACGGTGACGTCCAGTCCGACGGATTCGATGAACTCGCTCAGGAAGATGGTTCGGCGCAGCAGTGGTTCGACCAAGGTGATCCGGAGGTCGGGCCGGGCGATCGCGAGCGGGATGCCGGGCAGGCCCGCGCCGCTGCCGATGTCGACCACGGACGCACCCTCGGCGATCAGTTCACCGAGTACCGCGCAGTTGAGGATGTGGCGATCCCAGAGGCGAAGCACCTCGCGCGGACCGATCAGCCCACGCTCAACACCCGCGGTGGCGAGTGCGGTGCAATATCGACGCGCGAGATCGAGTCGGTCGCCGAAGATGGTGGCCGCCGACACGGGTGGCTCCAACTCCGCGGGCACCGCGGCGGTTCCACCGAGATCTCGTTCCACGTGAAACATCCTTCCGAACTCGGGTCGATCTACGTGCGAGCAATCAGGCTACGGACACGAACAAGGCCCCCGGTCCGAAGACCAGAGGCCTTATCCAACCACTACCCAGGCGAGGCGCGAAACATGCCGCCCACTCGGGGAAACGCCGCCGCTCAGCCGGGAACGACTACCACGTGGCGGTTCGGTTCGACGCCTTCACTCTCGCTGCTCACGCCTTCCACTGCGGCCACCGCGTCGTGCACGATCTTGCGCTCGAATGGCGTCATGGGCGCCAGCGACTCCGGCTCACCGGATTCCAGCACGCGCTGAGCCGCGGCCGCGCCGAGCTCGCTCAGCTCGGACCGCCGCTTCGCCCGCCAGCCCGCCACGTCCAGCATCAGCCGACTGCGCACTCCCGTCGTCTGCTGGACGGCGAGGCGAGTCAGTTCCTGCAAGGCGTCGAGCACCTCGCCGTTGCGTCCCACGAGCTTCGTCAGGTCCCGGCCGCCGTCGATGCTCACCACGGCACGGTCGCCTTCGACGTCGAGATCGATGTCCCCGTCGAAGTCGAGCACGTCGAGCAACTGCTCGAGGTAGTCGCCGGCGATCTCGCCTTCCTCGATGAGAGCTTCCTCGGCATCACTCACGACATCGCCGGTGTCCGCCCCGGCGCTCACCATCGTCGTCGCCACGGTGGCGTCCCCTCCGTCGGTCTCAACAGTCATTTGATTTCCTTCATCTGCTCATCGCGCGCGCCGGGCAATCGCCGCCGGGCGGTATTCGCGATCAAGGGGTTGCTCAGTGATCGAGGCGGGCTGCTCGTCCCACCGACCGTGTGACTCAGCGCCTGCGCTTCTGGTTCGCCCTGCCCCGGTTACCCGGCCGCTTCTGACCGGCTGGACGGCGTTGACCCGAGGCTTGCTTCGAGGGCTTGCTGGTGCCGTTCGTCGACGCGTCAGCGGTGTCGTCCGATGCGGTATCGGGGGCGGCGGCGGGCGCCTGCTTCTTCTTGACGTTGACCGGTTTCGCGCCGGGCTTCGGCGCGTTCTGTGCGCGCTGCTCGAGCTTCGCCTGCTTCTTGGCTTCCTCTTCCTTCTCCATGCGGCCGAAGACGAGGTGCTGCTGCCCGTAGGTCCAGATGTTGTTGGACACCCAGTAGAGCAGGATGGCGATCGGCAGAAACGGACCACCGACGAGCACACCGAGCGGGAACACCCAGAGCGCGAGCTTGTTCATCATCGCGGCCTGCGGATTGGCAGCCGCTTCCGGCGTCTGCCGCGCCACCGAGGCGCGGGCGTTGAAGTGGGTGGCCAGACCGGCGATGACCATGAGGGGGATCGCGACGAGCGCGATGCTCAGCCGGCTCGGCACGCCGCCGAAGTCGGCGAATGCCTGCAGCTCGGCGACCGGCGTGGTGATGAACGCCGAGATGGGTGCGCCGAAGATGCGCGCGCTCAGGAAGGACTGGACGTCGGCGGCGCTGAAGACGTAGTTCGCGGTGTTGGCGTTCTGCTCGGGCGTCAGGCCCAACTGCCCGAAGCCGTGACCGGTCCGGTTGAACGAACGCAGCACATGGAAGAGCCCGAGGAAGACCGGCACCTGAGCGAGGATCGGCAAGCAACCCATCAACGGGTTGAAGCCGTTCTCCTTCTGCAGCTTCTGCATCTCGAGCGCCATCTTCTGGCGGTCGTTCTTGTATTTCTTCTGCAGCTCTTTGATCTGTGGCTGCAGCTCCTGCATCTGCTTGGTGGTGCGCACCTGCTTGACGAACGGCTTGTAGAGCACCAAGCGCAGCGTGAACACCAGGAACACCACGGCGAGCGCCCAGGTGAGACCGTTGTCCGCGCCGAACGCGAACCCGAAGACCCGATGCCAGAACCAGAGGATCCAGGACACCGGGTAATAAATGAAGTCGAGCACGGCTCTATGCACTCCCGTCGTTCGTGTCGCCGATCACCGCGTGCGGCGATCCTTTACAAGCGTTCGGCTCCGACCGCGGCCCGGCGGACAGGCTCGGGTCCTGCGGCGCCGCGTCGGTCGCTGCCCCGCCCGCCGGCTCGGTGCGCGCTGTGCTCCGCTTCCGCTCCGGGACGGGGTCCCACCCACCAGGGTGCCAGGGCGCGCATTTGGCCAAGCGCACGACCGTCAGTCCGAGCCCGATGAACAGGCCCCGGGTGCGCAGTGCGGTCACCGCGTACTCGCTACAGGTCGGGGTGAATCGGCACACCGGCATGCGGGTGGGGGAGACGTAGGTCCGATACAGCTCGATCAGAAAGATCAGCACGTTCACGGGCAGTCCGGCGATCGAGCGGCTCATGCCGAACCACCCGTTGCCGTACCCGTCTCGGCGCCGACGCCGAGCTTGCGCAGTGCGGCGCGCAGCTGGCGCAGCAGGTCCTCCGACGACGCCGTCGCCGCACCCGGGAGCGCGCGGATAACGACATCGGTGCCGGGCGGCACTTCGTCGACCACCCGGGCGCACATATGACGCAGGCGGCGGGCCACGCGATGTCGAACCACCGCGTTGCCCACCGCCTTGCTGACAATCAACCCGAAGCGTGGCCCGCCTACGCGGACCAGCGCGTCCTCCGGAAGCTGATCGAGTCGTCCATTCGCGCCCACGATTCCGTCATACCCGTGCGCGAGCGCATGCACGACCAGATCACGCCTCCCGATTCGCTGGCCGCGGCGCACCGTCCGGGAGAAGTCGGCACGATGATGCAACCGATACGGCTCAGGCAACACCCGAGCGTCCGAGAGCGAGGATCAGGCAGTGAGGGAAGCGCGGCCCTTGCGGCGACGCGCCGAGACGATGGCGCGGCCCGCACGGGTGCGCATCCGGAGGCGGAAGCCGTGAACCCGCGCCCGACGACGGTTGTTCGGCTGGAACGTCCGCTTGCCCTTGGCCACGGTCAACACTCCTCGAGTAGGGGGGCACCAGGTAGTGCCCGAAGCTTGTCGGTGATACGTGTATTGCGCGAATGAATCGCAGGTCTGGTCATCATCGGCGCGCGTCGGTCCTGGCGCACAGTCGGTCGATCACGACCTAAACGCGGTCAGCACAAGACCGCCACCGCACCAAGGGGTGACTGTACGAGGGTACTGATCGGCTCGGGACGGGTCAAACTCGGCCCACCCCTTCGGTCAGGTACCGGCGACCAGGCAGAACGGGTCCCACGGTCAGTCGTTCCGGCAATGACCGTGAGTTCGTCCACACCCCTAGCCATCGCGCAGCCCCGGCCACTAAGGTACGTAGCCAGGCGATTGCTGCAGAACCGCAGGTCGTAGCGTTGCCCCTCTCGCGCGTGCGCGCGTTCCACAGCTCCCCAGGGTTCTCCACATCTGTGGATAATTGTGTGGAAAGACCCCTGGAGTGGCATATTCGTAGGGCCGACGGTGCCACGCCGCTGTCCAGATGGGGGACCCGGGCAGCGTCCGAACCGGTTACGGACGTACGCAGGATCACGGGATCGACCCAGAGCGTCGCACTCCACGCGTGCCCCGGCCGTCTGCTCCTATCGACCTACTCCGGGGAGGAAACTGCATGGACGACGAGCAGAACGTGTTGGCCACCGTATGGCCCGAGGTTGTCACCGAGCTCACCACCGGCTCACCCGACGGCGCGATTCCTCCGGTGACCCGAGCACAGCAGGCCTGGCTGAAGCTGGTCAAGCCGCTGACGGTCGCACAGGGGTTCGCCCTGCTCTCGGTACCCTCGTCACTGGCCCAAGAGGCCATCGAACGCGATCTGCGCGAGCCCATTCTCCGCTCCCTCGCCCGCCGGCTCGGTCCCCAGGTGGAAGGACTCGGTGTCCGCATCGCCGCGCCGACCACTCCGACCGTCGACCGGCAGAGCAGCACGCCGCGGCACGCGCGGATGACGAGCAGGCCCGAGCGCACCCGAGAAGGCCGTGGTCCCGCCGCCTACCCGGGTGCGGAATTCCCCGGCCGCGACGCCTACCCGGGGCCGCGCTACGCACAGTCGGCCGATTTCGCGCCGGCGGCGCCGTACCACGACGGCTCCGACTATCCGGGCGCCGAGTACGACCAGGACTTCGCGCCGCCGGAGGAGTACCGCCAGCCGGATTACGCCCACGCCGAGTACCCGCAGCGCGGCGAGTACTCCACGGCTGCCGAACTGCCGCCGATGTCCGGGCCGGACGTGGCTCCCCGGCGTGAACCCGGCCTTCCACCGCGCCGGGAACCGGCCGTCCCGCCAGGGCAGGAGTCGCTGTTCAATCCCGAACCGTCCCCGGGCGGAATGCGCGGCCAGATTCGAGCGCAGGTTCGCGAGACCGCCGACGACGTCCCGGGTTCGGCACACGATCCGGTGCGGGAACCCGTGGGTGACCACCCGCGCGGCGATCACGACGACGAGCCCGTGGTGAACGTCCGCAATTCCTGGCCCACCTACTTCGCCAAGTCGCAGGAAACTCCTGCTCCAGCGACGTCCTCGGCCAGCCTGAACGCGAAGTACACCTTCGAGACCTTCGTCATCGGCGCGTCGAATCGCTTCGCGCACGCTGCCGCCGTCGCTATCGCCGAAGCCCCCGCGCGCGCGTACAACCCGCTGTTCGTGTGGGGAGCTTCCGGGCTGGGCAAGACCCACCTGCTGCACGCGGCGGGCCACTACGCGCAGCGTCTGTTCCCCGGCATGCGGGTCAAGTACGTATCCACCGAAGAGTTCACGAACGACTTCATCAACAGCCTGCGCGACGACCGGAAGGTGGCGTTCAAGCGCCGCTATCGCGAGACCGACATCCTGCTGGTCGACGACATCCAGTTCATCGAGGGCAAGGAAGGCATCCAAGAGGAGTTCTTCCACACCTTCAATACCCTGCACAACGCGAACAAGCAGATCGTCGTCTCCTCGGACCGTCCGCCCAAGCAGCTGGCCACCCTGGAGGAGCGGCTGCGGACGCGCTTCGAGTGGGGTCTGATCACCGACGTGCAGCCGCCGGAGCTGGAGACGCGCATCGCCATCCTGCGCAAGAAGGCGCGGATGGACCGGCTCGATGTGCCGCACGACGTGCTGGAACTGATCGCCAGCCGGGTGGAGCGCAACATCAGGGAGCTGGAGGGCGCGCTGATCCGGGTGACCGCGTTCGCCTCGTTGAACGGCCAGCCGCTGGATCTGCCGCTGGCCGAGGTGGTGTTGCGCGATCTGATGCCCGACACCGCGGCGCTGGAGATCAACGCGGCCACCATCATGGCCGTCACGGCGGAGTACTTCAACACCACCCTCGAGGAGCTGACCGGCCCCGGCAAAGCGCGGCCGCTGGCGCAGGCGAGGCAGATCGCCATGTACCTGTGCCGGGAACTGACCGATCTGTCCCTGCCGAAGATCGGCCAGGCGTTCGGCCGTGACCACACCACGGTGATGTACGCGGAGAAGAAGGTGCGCAAGGAGATGACCGAGCGGCGCCGCGTCTACGACCAGGTGCAGGAACTCACAGCCCGGATCAAGCAGCGCTCTCGCTGAGCCGCATCCACACCTGAGCACCGCCCCTGACCTGGGGCGGTGCTTTTTTGTGCCTGTGGATTCCTCGAGGAATCCTTGTGGAGTCCTCGAGGAATCCCCTGGTTTGTCCACCGATTCGTGCACAGGGTGGGGTACCGGTCCCCGGGAGTTCCCTCACAGGCCGAATTCAACAGTTTCCCCAGGCTCCGTTACGCACAGCCGCTGACCAGCGGGGTGTCCGGATCGAGCCTTGTGGAATCCTCGAGGAGTCCGTGTGGAGTCCTCGAGGATTCCTCGAGCTGTCCACGGTTTCGTGCACATGTGTGAACAACTGGGTGAATCAGGTGGAACAACTCGAGGAGCGCTCGAGGATGAATCCGGGACAACCCGGGAGCCTCCACAGACGCCGAGTGTTCATCCTCGAGACACCCCGTGGTCATCCCCACGGCACCACGCCCTGTGACCAGCGGATTCGGCCGCAGTCCACAGAATCCACAGCGCCTACTACTACTTTGGTTCTTCTCATTAGAGATCTCTCTTCAAAACAGGGTGTGTGGAAAGTCGGTCGGACAGCGCGCCTTCGGAACCGGCCGGGTTTCTCGCAAGGAAGACAGCGCGGACGAAGTACCGACCGACGGGTGATCCACGCGCACGGTCCACGTCGGCACAGCGCACACTCGGTCCCCTCATGACTCCCGTCTCATCCCTGCTCCGGACGCGGCCGTCCGTAACGCCGGAGGGTCGGGCTAGGTGCGCGTGCCGCGCGCGGGTACGGTTTGATGTCGGTCGCCTGTGCCAGACTGCGAAGGCGGCCGATTCGGCAGGACCCTTTCGAGCACCGACACTGACGAGCCGACAACAGATCACGGAACCGGGAGAGGACAGATCGGGCGATGGAGCTTGCGAGCATGAAGTTTCGGGTCGCCCGTGAGGATTTCGCCGACTCCGTCGCCTGGGTGGCGCGCAGTCTCCCGTCCCGGCCTCCGGTTCCGGTGCTCGGCGGCGTGCTGCTGGTCGCCGACGAGGACGGTCTCACCGTCTCCGGCTTCGACTACGAAGTCTCCGCGCAGGTGCGGGTCGCGGCCGAGGTCGCGGGGCCGGGCCAGGTGCTCGTCTCCGGTCGTCTGCTGGCCGACATCACCAAGGCGCTGTCCAACAAGCCGGTCGACGTGTCGGTGGACGGTACCCGCGTGCTGATCGCCTGTGGCAGCGCGAAGTTCTCCCTGCCCACCATGCCGGTCGAGGACTATCCCCAGTTGCCCGAGGTGCCGCAGCAGACCGGTGAACTGAGTGTGGATGTCTTCGCCGAGGCCGTCTCGCAGGTCGCCGTCGCCGCAGGCCGGGACGACACCCTGCCCATGCTGACCGGTATCCGGGTGGAGATCGAGGGCTCGCAGGTCGTCCTCGCGGCGACCGACCGGTTCCGCCTCGCCGTCCGGCACATCGAATGGCAGCCCGCGCGCGCCGACATCGAGACGTCGGTGCTCATTCCCGCCAGGACGCTGTCGGAGGCCGCCAAGACGCTCGGGCCCTCCGACGCGCCCGTTCAGCTGTCCCTCGGCACCGGTGCGGGGTCGGACGGTCTGCTCGGCATCGTCAACGCGGGCCGCCGGACCACCACGCGCCTGCTCGACGCCGAATTCCCCAAGTTCCGCCAGTTGCTCCCCAAAGAGCACACCTCGATCGCCACGATCGCCGTCGCCGCGCTCATCGACGCGATCAAGCGCGTCGCGCTGGTCGCCGAGCGCGGCGCTCAGGTGCGGCTGGAGTTCTCCTCCGACGGCTTGTTGCTGTCCGCGGGCGGTGACGACGCGGGCCGGGCCGAGGAGTGGCTGGAGGCCGATTTCCGCGGCGAATCACTCACCATCGCGTTCAACCCCGGCTATCTCATCGACGGCCTGTCCGCGCTGCACGCGGACCGCGTCACCTTCGGATTCACCACGCCGAGCAGGCCCGCCGTCCTGCTGCCCGCCTCCGAGGAAGAGCCGGAGGCGCTCGATTCCGGCACGTTCGCGGCGTTGTCGAGCCCGTACATCTATCTGCTGATGCCGGTCCGGCTCCCGGGCTGATCACCTGTGCACAACCGGGAATCGTGCGGATCCGCGCCGCGTGATCCGGTGCCACCGAGCGGCGACGTCGCTGGAGAATCCCCAGCGACGTCGAAGAACTCCGTTCCGCGGTGGCTGAGTGCGAACGTTATCCACAGATGGTCCACAGGGCTGCGGCACATCGCACGGCAGTCGCCGGACGCGCGGACAACGTGCCGTTCGGCGGAAATGTCCGCTTCGGCCCAGGCAGGGGCGCGATAGCGGATGTTCGTCCGAGCTCTGTCGCTGCGTGACTTCCGCTCCTGGGAGCATGCGGAACTCGAATTATCCCCAGGTCGAACCGTTTTCTTGGGATCGAACGGCAACGGCAAGACGAACCTGTTGGAAGCGATCGGCTACCTGGCCACTCTCGGGTCGCATCGCGTCGCCACGGAAACCCCGTTGATCCGTACCGGGACGGAGCGCGCCCGGATCGGCGCCACAGTGGTCAACGCCGGCCGCGAGCTGCGCATCGATGTCGAGCTGAACCAGGGCAGCGCCAATCGCGCGCAGATCAACCGCTCACCGGTCCGCCGGAGCAGGGAGATCCTGGGGATTCTGCAGACCGTGTTGTTCGCGCCGGAGGACTTGGCGCTGGTACGCGGCGATCCTGGGGAGCGCCGACGATTCATGGACGAGTTGTGCACAACTCGCCTGCCCAGGCTGGCCGCGGTCCGCAGCGACTACGACCGGGTTCTGCGCCAGCGTTCGGCCCTTCTGAAAACCGCTGGGCGGCATGCCAGGTCGAAGGCGGATCTCGGCACCCTCGACGTTTGGGACGGGCACCTGGCCGAGCACGCCGCCGTACTGCTCGCTCAACGGCTGCGCTTGGTGCACGACCTCGCGCCGTATCTCGCCGGGGCCTATGCCTCGATCGCTCCGGAGTCGCGGCCGGCCTCGATCGCCTATCGCAGTGCCGCGCTGCCCCCGGAGTTCCTCGATCCGGCCAGACCGCCGCGTCCGGAGGATACGGAGGAACTGGCGGCGATCGTGCTGCGCGAACTCGCCGCCGCGCGACCGAAGGAACTCGAGCGGGGGGTGTGCCTGGTCGGCCCGCATCGCGACGAACTGGATCTGCTGCTCGGGGCGTCGCCGGCGAAAGGATTCGCCAGCCACGGCGAATCGTGGTCGTTTGCGCTGGCCCTTCGGCTGGGGGCGTTCGAACTGCTGCGCGCCACCGGAGCCGAACCGGTATTGCTGCTCGACGACGTGTTCGCCGAGCTCGATCGCCGTCGCCGCGCCGCGCTCGCGGCCGTCGCGGCCGACGCGGAGCAAGTGCTGATCACGGCAGCGGTGCCGGAAGACGTGCCCGCCGAACTGGCTGCCGTGCCGCTGCGGGTGGAAACCGTGGGCGGTTCCGACGGCCGCGTCTCGCGCATCGCGCAGGACCGGCCCGGCAGTGGCGAGGCTGCGGATATGGCGCTCGAGCGCGAAGGAGATCCGATCACCGAAGCGCCGGAATCCCGGGCGCCATAGTTGTCCACAGCAGGAATGGACAGGCGATCCGAGTGTCGGCGTCGGCCGCCCTTGTCCACTACAGTGATCAGTCGTCGGGAAGGCTGTTCGAGTTCTCAACAGCCGAAACCGATTTCCAATACCTGTGGACAACTCATCCAGGCTTGCCGGAACAGTTCAGTGGAGTACGGGCCAGCAACAGTCGAGCAAGCGACCAGTCTCCTCCGAGAATCCGGCTTTCTGGGCGGCGAACGGGTCATATCGCTGCGAGATCAGGGGGTCGACCCGCTGGCGTTCCTGCACTGGCAACCTTCGGCCATGGTTGGGGACAACTTGAACAAAACTGGGGACAACCTACCGGCCGCGAAGGGAGATGGGCGATGAGCGATCAGCCCTCGGAGCCCGGATCCGCAGGTCCGGAGCCCGAATTACGCGGAATCGATCTGGCTCGGCGTGCCTTGGAAGAGGCGCGGGCCGCGGCGCGGGCGAGTGGCAAGGCGGTCGGTCAGGGGCGTTCGTCGCCGCAACGCAGGCTGCGAGCCGGCGGCCGCAGACGCACCGGATGGTCCGGCGCGGGCCCGGACGACCGTGATCCACAGCCGTTGTTCAAATTGGCGGGCTCCCTCGCCAAAAGCCGCGGGTGGTCGAACAAGGTTGCCGAGGGCATGGTGTTCGGCCGTTGGGCGGGAGTGGTCGGCGAGGACATCGCCGCGCACGCCACGCCGGTGACCCTGAAGGACGGCGTGCTGAGCATTGCCGCCGAGTCGACCGCCTGGGCGACCCAGTTGCGCATGTTGCAGGGCCAGATCCTGGCGAAGATCAATGCCGCTGTCGGCCAGGGCGTGGTGACCTCGCTGAAGATCTCGGGGCCTGCCGCGCCGAGCTGGCGCAAGGGTGAGCGGCATATCAAAGGGCGCGGACCGCGCGACACCTACGGATGACCACCCGGAGAGGTATCTGATACGCGGTGTTACATTTACCCGCAGTGGCGGCGTCACGCCGGTCAGCCGACCGGCCTACTGGATGGACAACGTGCTCGGGCGCCATCGCGAGGTGCGTTTCACGTGGAACGCTCGCCGGTGCGGCCGAGGCCCGCCGGGCCGAAACGGAATCGTCCGGACAGAAGGGGTTCGATGACCATCACCACGTCAGTCGGTCCGTTTCCGGCGGCCGCGACTCGAATCGTTCGCCGGGGCGAGGTCGAACTCGCGGTCTACGAATGCGGCAATCCCGAGGGCGTGCCGGTCCTGCTGATCCACGGCTGGCCCGATACCCATCTGCTGTGGAGCCGGGTGGCGGCGCAACTCGGCGGACGGCACCGTGTGATCGCCTTCGACAACCGGGGCGCGGGTGACAGTTCGACGCCGATCGCGGTCGAGGCGTACCGGATCGAGGAGCTCGCGGCGGATGTTCGCGCGGTGATCGACGCGGTCGCGCCGGGAACACGGGTGCATGTCCTCGGGCACGACTGGGGATCGGTGATCGGCTGGGAAGTGGTCGCCGCGCCGGACGCCGCCTCGGCGGTCGCGTCGTTCACCTCGGTGTCCGGCCCGAATCTCGACTTTCTCGGCGCCTACTTGCGTGGTCCTCTCACCGCGGCACGGCTGCGCGGCGCGCTGGCCCAAGCTGTCGCCTCGGCCTACACCGTGGCGTTCCAGGTCCCCAAGTTGCCCGATCCAGTGCTGCGGGTATTGTCCGGCCGCTGGCCGCGTTTCCTCGCGTTCTTCGACGGCGTCGACCCCGCGCTGGTGGAGACGGCGCCCACGCTGCGCGCCGATATGATCAACAGTCTGAAGCTCTACCGTGCGAACATCCGCTCGCACCTGCGCCATCCGCGGCCACGCCCGATCGAGGTGCCCGTTCAGCTGATCGTCGCCACCGGCGACCGTGCCGTGCGGCCGGTGGTCAACGCCGAGGCCGACCGATGGGTGCCGCGTTTGACCCGGGTCGAGATCCCGGCGCGGCACTGGTCGCCGATCTCGCATCCGGCGGAGCTGGCGCGCCACACCGCCGCGTTCCTCGCGCGGGTCGATGCCGAGCGCTGATCCGGGCCAGTGACTTGCCATGCTCTCTCAGCCCACTTCTGATGGATCGAAAACGGCGTGAGGCGGAACCGAGTCGCCGAAATTCGATTTCTTGCATCCACGGCGCCGTGAGGGGTGTCGTAGGTGGGTTGTAAGTTGGGCGTACCAGTAGGATGGTGACGTAACTAGCGGCGATACCTTCGGCGCGTTCCGCACAGTCCGCGCGTGGACCCTCATCACCGAGCAGGCATACAGGGCCTCACGCGTGCTGTCCGATCGCTCTATGCCGGGATCAGCAAGTAAGGAGAGCTACCGACCAGTGGCTGCCAAAGACTCCAACGTATCGGGTTCGACCAGAGCGACCGGGAAGCAGGATTACGGTGCCTCCTCCATCACGGTTCTCGAGGGGCTCGAGGCGGTCCGCAAGCGTCCGGGCATGTACATCGGCTCCACCGGTGAGCGTGGTCTGCACCATCTGATCTGGGAGGTCGTGGACAACTCCGTCGACGAGGCGATGGCCGGGTACGCGACGAAGGTCGAGGTCACCCTGCTGGCCGACGGTGGCGTCGAAGTGGTCGACGACGGCCGCGGCATCCCCGTGGCGATGCACGCCCAGGGTGTCCCGACCATCGAGGTCGTCATGACCCAGCTGCACGCGGGCGGCAAATTCGATTCGGATTCCTACGCGGTGTCCGGCGGTCTGCACGGCGTCGGCATCTCCGTGGTCAACGCACTGTCGAGCCGGCTGGAGGCCGAGATCGACCGCGACGGCTACCACTGGAGCCAGACCTACAAGGATTCCACCCCGGGCAAACTGGCTCAGGGTGAGCCGACCAAGAAGACCGGCACGACCATCCGTTTCTGGGCGGATCCCGAGATCTTCGAGACCACTACCTACAACTTCGAGACGGTGGCCCGCAGGCTGCAGGAGATGGCGTTCCTGAACAAGGGGCTGACCATCAAGCTCACCGACGAACGCGTCAGTGACTCCGATGTCACCGACGAGGTGGTCAGCGAAACCGCCGAGGCGCCCAAGCACGCCGACGAGAGCGCGCCCGCCGAGCACAAGGTGAAGACGCGGACCTACCACTACCCGGGTGGTCTGGAAGACTTCGTCCGCCACATCAACCGGACCAAGCAGCCCATCCACAACTCGGTCGTCGGGTTCACCGGCAAGGGCACCGGCCACGAACTCGAGGTGGCGATGCAGTGGAACTCCGGTTACTCCGAGTCGGTGCACACCTTCGCCAACACCATCAACACGCATGAGGGCGGCACGCACGAAGAGGGCTTCCGCGCGGCGTTGACCACGGTGGTCAACAAGTACGCGAAGGACAAGAAGCTCATCAAGGAGAAGGACGGCAACCTCACCGGTGACGACATCCGCGAGGGCCTGGCCGCGATCGTGAGCGTCAAGGTCGGCGAGCCGCAGTTCGAGGGGCAGACCAAGACCAAGCTCGGCAACACCGAGGTCAAGTCGTTCGTGCAGCGCACCTGCAACGAGCACCTCACCCACTGGTTCGAGGCCAACCCGGCCGACGCGAAGACCATCGTGAACAAGGCGGTGTCCTCGGCGCAGGCCCGCGTCGCCGCGCGCAAGGCCCGCGAGCTGGTGCGGCGCAAGTCCGCCACCGACTTGGGCGGCCTGCCCGGAAAGCTGGCCGACTGCCGGTCCAAGGACCCGAGCAAGTCCGAGATCTACATCGTCGAGGGTGACTCCGCGGGCGGTTCGGCCAAGTCCGGCCGCGACTCGATGTACCAGGCCATCCTGCCGATCCGCGGCAAGATCATCAACGTCGAGAAGGCGCGCATCGACAAGGTCCTCAAGAACAACGAGGTCCAGTCGATCATCACCGCGTTCGGCACGGGCATCCACGACGAGTTCGACATCAGCAAGCTGCGGTATCACAAGATCGTCCTGATGGCCGACGCCGACGTCGACGGTCAGCACATCTCCACGCTGCTGCTCACGCTGCTGTTCCGGTTCATGCGCCCGCTCGTCGAGCACGGCCACGTCTACCTCGCGCAGCCGCCGCTGTACAAGCTCAAGTGGCAGCGCACCGAGCCGGAGTTCGCCTACTCCGATCGGGAACGCGACGGTCTGCTCGAGGCGGGTCTAGCGGCGGGCAAGAAGATCAACAAGGACGACGGCGTACAGCGCTACAAGGGTCTCGGCGAGATGAACCCCAAGGAGCTGTGGGAAACCACTATGGATCCGGCGGTGCGGCTGTTGCGTCAAGTGACGTTGGACGACGCGGCTGCGGCCGACGAACTGTTCAGCGTCCTGATGGGCGAGGACGTGGAGGCGCGACGCAGTTTCATCACTCGCAACGCCAAGGACGTCCGCTTCCTAGATCTGTGAGCCCGCGCGTATCTCGTGACGCGCGAACCCACGATCCCGCACTACACCATCTTGCGGCGCTCATGACGCCGGACGGGTGCGCGAGCAGCCGCAAGACACAGGAGACCTCATGACCGACACCACCCTGCCCCCGACCGGCGGCGAGCGCATCGAGCCGGTCGACATCCAGCAGGAGATGCAGAACAGCTACATCGATTACGCGATGAGCGTGATCGTCGGCCGCGCGCTGCCCGATGTGCGCGACGGTCTGAAGCCGGTGCACCGGCGCATTCTGTACGCGATGTACGACAACGGGTATCGGCCCGACCGCGGTTACGTGAAGTCCGCGCGTCCGGTGGCCGAGACCATGGGCAACTATCACCCGCACGGCGACGTACCGATCTACGACACCTTGGTGCGCATGGCGCAGCCGTGGTCGCTGCGCTACCCGTTGGTGGACCCGCAGGGCAACTTCGGTTCCCGTGGCAACGACGGCCCGGCGGCCATGCGCTACACCGAGTGCAGGCTCACGCCCATCGCGATGGAGATGCTGCGCGAGATCGACCACGAGACGGTCGATTTCGTGCCGAACTACGACGGCCGCTCGCAGGAACCGGTGGTGCTGCCGTCCCGGGTGCCGAACCTCCTGATCAACGGCTCGGGCGGCATCGCGGTCGGCATGGCGACCAATATCCCGCCGCACAACTTGCGGGAGGTCGCCGAGGCGATCTACTGGGCGCTGGAGAACCACGACGCCGACGAGGAAGCCACCCTGGCCGCCTGCATGGAGCGAGTCAAGGGCCCCGACTTCCCGACCGACGGCCTGATCGTCGGCAGCCAGGGCATCCACGACGCCTACTCCACCGGTCGCGGCTCCATCCGCATGCGTGGTGTGGTCGAGATCGAGGAGGACAACAAGGGCCGCACCACGATCGTCATCACCGAGTTGCCCTACCAGGTCAACCCGGACAACCTCATCTCCTCGATCGCCGAGCAGGTGCGCGACGGCAAGATCGCGGGCATCTCCGACATCCACGACGAGTCCTCCGACCGCGCCGGCCTGCGCATCGTGGTCACGGTCAAGCGCGATGCCGTGGCCAAGGTGGTGCTGAACAACCTCTACAAGCACACCCAGCTGCAGACCAGCTTCGGTGCCAACATGCTGTCCATCGTCGACGGGGTGCCGCGCACCCTGCGGCTGGACCAGATGATCCGCCACTACGTCAACCACCAGCTCGACGTCATCGTGCGGCGCACCCGGTACCTGCTGCGCAAAGCCGAGGAGCGGGCTCACATCCTGCGCGGCCTGGTCAAGGCGCTGGACGCGCTGGACGAGGTCATCGCGTTGATCCGCCGGTCGGCCGACACCGAGACCGCGCGCACCGGTTTGATGCAGCTGCTGGACATCGACGAGATCCAGGCCACCGCGATCCTGGACATGCAGTTGCGGCGCCTCTCGGCGTTGGAGCGGCAGAAGATCGTCGACGAGCTGGCCAAGATCGAGCTCGAGATCGCCGACCTCAAGGACATCCTGGAGAAGCCGGAGCGCCAGCGCGCGATCGTTCGCGACGAACTGCGCGAGATCGTCGACAAGTACGGCGACGATCGGCGCACCAAGATCATCGCCGCGGACGGCGACGTGGCCGACGAGGATCTGATCGCCCGCGAGGACGTGGTCGTCACGATCACCGAGACCGGCTACGCCAAGCGCACCAAGACCGACCTCTACCGCAGCCAGAAGCGCGGCGGCAAGGGCGTGCAGGGCGCCGGGCTCAAGCAGGACGATATCGTCAAGCACTTCTTCATCACCTCGACGCACGACTGGCTGCTGTTCTTCACCAACAAAGGCCGGGTCTACCGCGCCAAGGCCTACGAACTGCCCGAGGCCAACCGCACCGCGCGCGGCCAGCACGTGGCGAACCTGCTGGCCTTCCAGCCGGACGAGAAGATCGCCCAGATCATCCAGATCAAGTCCTACGACGACGCACCGTACCTGGTGCTCGCCACCAAGAACGGCCTGGTGAAGAAGTCGAAACTCACCGATTTCGACTCCAACCGCAGCGGCGGCATCGTCGCGGTGAATCTGCGCGACGAGGACGAATTGGTCGGCGCGGTGCTCTGCTCGGCCTACGAGGACCTGCTGCTGGTCTCCGCGCTCGGACAGTCGATCCGCTTCTCGGCCACCGACGAGGCGTTGCGTCCGATGGGGCGCGCCACCTCCGGCGTCCAGGGCATGCGGTTCAACGACAGCGACGAACTGTTGTCGCTCAACGTGGTTCGTGACGGCACGTATCTGCTGGTCGCGACGTCCGGCGGTTACGCGAAGCGGACGGCGATCGAGGAGTACACCGCGCAAGGCCGCGGCGGTAAAGGCGTATTGACCATCCAGTTCGACGCGAAACGTGGCACCCTGGTCGGGGCGCTCATCGTCGACGACGACGACGAGTTGTACGCGATCACCTCCGGGGGCGGCGTCATCCGGACGGCGGCGAAGCAAGTTCGTAAGGCTGGACGACAGACCAAGGGCGTGCGATTGATGAACCTCGCGGAGGGCGATACCTTGCTTGCGATCGCGCGCA
This sequence comes from Nocardia asiatica NBRC 100129, assembly GCF_000308415.1. Lineage (GTDB taxonomy): Bacteria > Actinomycetota > Actinomycetes > Mycobacteriales > Mycobacteriaceae > Nocardia > Nocardia asiatica. Next base: position 18,210 of record NZ_BAFS01000001.1, read on the forward strand.
ATGCCGACGAGCCCGATCCCGATCAGGTCTCCGGTGGCGGCGACACCGGCTCCTCCGAGAAGTAACCCATCAGCGGCGGCAACGAACGGACCCAAGGATTCCCATTGACCACTCCGAATCAGCCGAATGACGAGCGGCACCAGACGAACGGTGTGACCGAGCGGATCGCACCGTCACCGATCCCGCCGCGGCCGATCCCACGGCCGGTCGCCTCGGCCGAGAACGGTCAGCCCGGCGGTCAGCAAAGCGGCGGTCAGCCGGGCGGTCACCCTGGTGGCGGCCAGCCCGGCAGCCACCCTGGTGGCGGTCAGGCGGGCAGCCACCCTGGTGGGCCGGGTAGTCACCCGGGCCAGCCGAACGGGCCGCAGTCCGGCGGGCATCCGGGCAACCAGCCCGGCGGCAACCCGCCGAACGCCCAGCCGCACGAGAGCCGCGAGCAGCAGGGTGATTTCGCGCCGCAGCAGGGCGCGCCGGATCAGGCGCCCGGTGGTGACGGCCAGGACCGCTTCGACCAGAAGACGGCGCGGATCACCAACCAGGCCCCACAGTCCGCGCCCGAGCGGCAGTCCGCGCCCGAGAGCGAGGACAAGCAGCCGGTCGGCGCCGCCACCAACGGTGGGCAGCAGTCGCCGTACCAGGACGGATGGTCGCAGCTGCCGCAGCGCGAGCCGCAGTCCAACCTGTACCGTCCCGGCCAGGCGCCGGTCACCGGACGCCCGAATTCGGGTGGCGGGGTCGGTCTCGGCGGCGGCACGTCGAACGCGCGCACCACCGCCGACTTGGCCGCCAAGGCCGCGCGCAAGGAAGCGGCGATGGTGAAGTCGGTCGGTATCGACGGGCCAACCCGCAGCATCGCCCGACCGGAGCTGATCAAGGACATGCCGGACCTGTCCGAGATTCGGCATCCGCTGCCGCCGACCGAGGCCCCCGGGAGCCCGCAGCCCGGGCCGGTCTCGCCCGCGGTTCCGGTCGCGGTGGCCGCCGCGGTCGCCTCCGGTGAGCCGCTGCGGGCCACGGTGCAGATCCGTCGCATCGATCCCTGGTCGACGCTGAAGATCTCGCTGGTGATCAGCGTGGCGATGTTCTTCGTGTGGATGCTGGCGGTCGGCCTGCTGTACATCGTGCTCGAGGGCATGGGCGTGTGGGAGCGGCTGAACAACACGTTCACCGACATGGTGTCCCAGGACAGCGGCTCGGTGGGGCTGATCGACGCGGGCACCGTCTTCGGATACGCGGGCGTGATCGGCCTGATCAACGTGGTGCTGTTCACCGCGCTCGGCACGGTGGGCACCTTCATCTACAACCAGTGCTGCGATCTCGTCGGCGGCATCCAGGTCACCCTGGCCGACCCCGACTAGTCCGGGCCTGCGGAACGGCCGGTACCCGCCACCACGGGGGTACCGGCCGTTCGGCGTTCGCGCCGTCCGCTGACGTAGGCCAAGGCTCGCACTGCCCTGCCAGCGCTGCGGCAAGTGGGCGTGAGTAGGGCATCTACCAGCCGTTTTGGTTCAGCGGAGAGGTGTTGTGTAGTCTCTACACGTTGTTGTTCACAGTAAACAACACCAGGTACGGGCCTATAGCTCAGGCGGTTAGAGCGCTTCGCTGATAACGAAGAGGTCGGAGGTTCAAGTCCTCCTAGGCCCACCCACGAACCTTCAGGTCAGGACCACATTCGCGGCTCTGAGCATCTGTGTTATGTCACGCTGGTGTCACAGCAGGGCTTTTACCGCATCTCGAGGCGTTTCCGACCCAGGAGACACCTTCACATGTTCACTCCACGCCCCCGACGCCGCTCCGACGGTTCGATCGCCTGGCAGGTCCAGTTCGAATACCACGACGAGGACGGCGTCCGTCGCCGCTCCTCGGAAACCTTCGACGACTTCTCGCCCGCGGAACGCTGGGCCGGACTCGTCGATCGCATCGGCGTCCACGAGGCGCTGAAAGTGCTGGAAGTCCAGCGCCGCGATGGCAGCGGGGTCCGCCTGATCGACTGGCTGACCCGCTACACCGAGCGGCTGCGCGGCGTGTCCGAGCCTGTCCGGCGCAAGTACCACGCCTACATCCGCAACGACATCGCACCGTTCTTCGGCGACACCACCGTCGACGCCGTCACCCAGGACCTCGACGCCGCGTGGATCGTGTACCTGGAACAGGACAAGGGCAACTCACCCAAGACCATCCACAACAAGCACGGCTTCCTGTCGGGCGGGCTGCGGGCGGCCACGCTGGAACGACCCGAACCGCTGATCGCCTACAACCCGTGCACGGGCATGCGGCTGCCCCGCCACGACGCGCCCGAACTCGACATCTTCGACAACGACGAGTGGGAACTGTTCGAACAACTGCTCGGACAGCGCTGGCGCGCGCTGGCGGAGTTCGGCCTGGTCTCCATGGCCCGGCCCAGCGAGATCTTCGCCCTGCTCGTCGACGACATCGATCCCGACACCGGCGCGGTGCGCATCAGCAAGGCGTGGAAGGACAGCGGCAGCCGCCTCACCCTCGGCAAGCCCAAGACGAAACGCGGAGTGCGCACGATTCACGTGCCGCTGGAGACACTCGAGCGACTGGACCTCGATCGCCCCGGCGGCGAGCTGCTGTTCCACACCGTCAACGACACGCCGATCACGGCGGGCTACTTCCACAATCGCGGCTGGCAGCCCGCGTTGCGCCGACTGAAGGCTCTCGCGCGAGGCGATTTCGAGCCGTTCAGCAAGAAGGCGCTGTGGCGCGGCGCGAGCCCCGAGCAGTTGATCACGCACTACGGCAAGGCGATCACAACCCTGCAGGGCAAGCACCTGACCCCGTACACGCTGCGGCACACCGGCATCTCCTGGAAGCTGCAGGACGGAGTACCGATCTTCGTGGTCTCCCGCGACGCAGGACACGAATCGGTCACCATCACCGACCGCCGCTACGGCCACAACGACCGCACCGCCAGCGCCTCCGCGGCGCAGGTCATCGCCGCGCGGCTTCCCCAAGCTCGCGCGCGCATGCTCACCCTCGTCGCCTGACCAACCGCATCCGGCCCCTGACCCGCATTCCGTTCCATTCCAGCGATGGAATGGAACGGAATGCAACGGAATGGAATGGAACCCCATGCTGAAAGCCGTTGACCTCGCGGCAACCGGCACCCCACCGGACCGCTGCCACTTCCCCCACTGCACCGTCCCTGTCCCACCGCGCGCACCCGGGCGGCCGGGAGCGCCGCGCCAATACTGCGACAACCCGGAACACAACGCGCAGAAGGCGTTGCGCCGCAGGTTGAAAGAGGCCGAACGCGACGCCGGCGCCGAACCCGTGCGGCCGTCGCTGCGGCCGGTCACCGATGGCATCCTCACCCTAGCCGCGCTCCTGGACCGTTACGAACACCTGCGCGGAGAACTTGCCGCGGTCGCCACCGACACCGCCGAGCTGATCACCGAACTCACCGATCCCACTGCCCTCGACCGCGAGATCGCCGAGATCCAGCGCGACGCCACCCGCCGCATCACCGCCGCCGAACAAGCCCGAGCCGACGCCGAACAGGCCACAGCGGCCATGCGCGAGCGCATCGACCGGGCCGTCGAACTCGAACAACTCGCCATCGCCGCCGCCGAGGAGGCGACCGAGACCGCGGAGCAGGCTGGCGCACGCCTGGCCCAGGTGGAGCAAGACGCAGCGGCGCGGATCGCCGAGGTGGAGGCGGACCGGGACCGGGTCTATGAAGAAGCCGAAACGGTACTCACCGAGATGCGCGGCCACGTCGACAGCGCTCGCGTCGCACACGCGCGGGCCGAGGCAGAACGCGATGCGGCCCGTCAGCAAGCCGAATCGACTGCTGCGAAGAACCAGCGGCTAAGTGACCAACTCGACCACGAGAGAGCCGAACACCGCCAGCAGCTCGAACGCCGCGATGCCGACTACTCCCGCGCGATAACCGCAGCCCACGCCATGGCCGACCGTGCAGCCCGGGAGCACCGTCAGCAGCTGAGCGAGGTGCTACGCGGAAATAGCCACGGGAAACAACCGCCTGTTCTGCTCGCTGGCGCAGCCAGCGAGAACCATCACGATCGCTGACTCACAGGTCTCACCATTCACAGGTGGACCCTGCACCGCAACTGGGCTCGGGCTAGGAGGACAAGTCTCTTGGGCCCGAGCCCGGTGGCGTACCTCCTCTCCCGTTACGCTCCTGCTCCTCCTTCATAAGGACACCGGGGTGTGAGACCCAGTGCGCTGGATGCATCGCTGCAGTCGGGGGAACACTCGGCGGACTCGTCTGCTGGCCCTGCGGGTCGTGCGGCATTGCGGCGGTGACGCAGAAACTCGGACCAGATCCGGGCTGATTCCGCAGACGTTGGATCGCCGTTGAGCGGCGGTTCAGGGTTCGGCGGCATCTCGGTGCCGAGAAATCGGCCACCCCGGCGCTGCTGTGGCATGCGGTGCGCTCCTAGATCGCCGCCGAGCACATCGAACGCCTGGTGGTGCTGCGCGCGCACCGGCTGCACCGGGACTGCTGGAACGCGCTGGTGGGCCTGTGGCGCGAGACCGGCGTCGGGGTGGTGATGGTGTGTCATGCGACCTCGCGCACCGCCGCGCTGGCGATGCTGCCGACCGGGGTCAACGCGCGGGTGGACGCGGTCTACCAGTCGGGGATGGCCGCGGCGTGCCGGTGGCTGCACGGCAACCCCGGCTCGGTCAAACCGAGATCCGGGGTGGAGGAAGCGCTGTGCCAGACGGTCACCGCTGAAGTGCACGGCGATCTCGGCGCGGTCGACCTCCCTCCGGTTGGGGCTGTGTTTGGCCTGTCGCGGGTCTTGCGTGCGAACTACTCCCGCACTTCGGTGTTGGGCAGGTCTAGCGCCGATCCGATCGCCGACCAGCTGTCCCCGCCCGCGCGGGCATCGCTGATCACCTGCCACCGGTTGCCGGTGAGCGCGGCGACCAGGCGCCGATTGGCCTCCAAGGCGCGAGCGGGGGTGATGAGGGCATGTTCTTGAAGCATCGCGACCGCGGCGGCGGCATCGTCTGGGCTGCTACCGAGAGAGGTGCCGCCTTCATCGATGGCGTCGAGGACGGCGCGGGCGGTCCGTCGATGGTGGTAGGTGCTCCACACCGCGTGTAGTGCGCGTTCGTCACCCTCGGCGAGCACGACCACGACATCGGTTCCGGCGGGCACAAGCCCCGGTCGGGGAGTGTGAATTGCTGAAAACCCCATCGGCCAATCTTCGCCCAGCCCTGCGGATTCCGTGTCCGGTCAACCCAACCTGACCACTGCGGCAGCCTATCGTTGGCGGTATGGCCACCACACTGATCTGTCTCGACGATGTCCTGATGGCACAAGTCGAGGCCGCGGCCGACGGCAACCTGTCCGGGTGGATCGCGAAAGCGGTTGTGCGAGTGCTTTGCCATGGCGCGGCGCGCGGGCCGGATCGCATGGTCAGTGATCCGGGCCGACACCCAGATCGCGGTCGCGGCCCCGACCGCCTATGCCGGGCCCACCGACTTCTGGTCCCAGGTCGACGCGGCCGCGACGACCTACCACCTCGATCGCCAGGCCGGGCAGCCGGTGGTCCTCGAATTGTGGTGCGAGACCGCGAGAATGGTGCCGCAGTTGGCTCGCAGCGCCGACTATGGGATCAGCTGCTACTCCGGTGGCGGGTTCGACGGCTTGACCGGTAAACACGACGCCGCGGCCCGCCCGGTGCCCACCCGGGTTTTGCACATCGGTGACCGTGATCCCAGCGGCAGCACATGCTCACCGCGCTGGCCGAGGACGTGCGCGCGTTGGCCGTAGCAGAGGGTGCGGTGGTCGAGTTCGAGCGCGTGGCGGTCACCGAGGAACAGGTCCGCACCTATCACCTGCCGACTGCGCCGGCCAAGGCGAGCGACCACCGGTCCTTCAGCGGGACCACCACCCAGGCCGAGGCCCTTGGCGCCGGATGTCCTCGCCGCGATTGTGCACGCCCGGATCCAAGCCCACCGTGACCTCGAGATCGGTCGGCAGGTCCTGGACCGAGAGCGCATCGAACGCCACCGCATCCGCCGTGAGCTCGGGTGACCTTCCTTCTGCGACCTGCACGATTCGTTCATGGAGCCACGAAACAGCTTCCGAGCGTGCCCGGCACCCGCTGCGCGGGGCGCCGACCCGGATTCTGGATCTGGCCCGGCCGGGCGTCATCGGCCGACGTACCAGCATCCGTAGTTGCGCAGCGACGCCATGAGCTGACGCCATTCCGGGACCGAATGAGGTGCGCTGGCGATCGGCGCCCGGCGATCGTGAGCGCCTGCGACGACAACGCTTTCGAAGGAGTGCCAGCACTCCTGGTGCCCGCAGTTCGCGCAGATGTTCGGATTGAAGCTGCGGCCGCGCTCACGCCGCTGCCCCAGCAGCGCCGCCGCATCAGGTCGGCCGGCGGCCGTCAGCACGGTGCGCGCGATGTGCACGGGAAGCTCCTGGTCGGTGGCGACCGCTTCGACCATTCCGTCCCGTCCCAGCGCACGCGCTTCGACCGCCCACACCCACTGTTGCTCGATTCCGCACCGGTCGCAGGTGTGCGGATACCCCAAGACATCGACGAGCAGCGTTGATTTCCCCATGGACAGAGACTGCCATGCCCTCACGCCCCGCCGATCGCGATCGGCCCGAGCCCGAAGGTGGCCAGCCGCACCACCGAGCACTGCCCGGCAGATTCCGAATTACACTGTGCCACTGCCAACCGCGCCGCCTCGCGTCACCGCTCCAGTTTGGCGGCCGCCGTCGGCGCGTCGATCACCGTGGTCGATGTCGGCCCCAGCTCGGGCACGTATTTCTAGATCGTGGAGCGTGAGACGCCGCGCACGCGGGCGATGGAGGACACCGTCGCGTCGGGGCGGGTGAGATGTCGCGGGCGTGGCGGACCTGTTCGGGGTCACTCGCGGGGTGTGTAACCGCTTGGCGTGGAATAGGTTTCGTCATGGCCGAAGGAAGCGCCAGCGTCCAGGTGTTCGGTGCAGCGTTCTGGCCGCCTCTGCCTGATCGAGTGACGGGCACGACCCATCGCCCCGGCACCGGTGTGGCTGTGAGGGTTGGAGTCTGGCGTTGACCAACGTCAGCGGTTGATCGCGCCCTCTTGACGCACCCAACAACCGCTATGGGGCCCGGACTAACCGGTGATTTCCTTGGCTGCGCGCAGCCCGGAGTTGTAGGCGCCGTGCACGGTGCCGAACGATGCGCGGTCGGTGGCTTCCCCGGCGAAGTGGACACGATCGGCGATGCTGGCGGCGAGGTCATCGCGCATCTCGGGGGTGGAGCCAAGCTTGTTGAACGAGTAGGAGCCGCGCGCGTAGGGGTCGGCCGACCAGCGGGTGATCTGGTAGTCGACGGGTGCGGGGATGCCGGGCCCGTAGATGGTGCGCAGGGTCGCCATGGCGCTGGCGACGAGGTCGGTGTCGGACCAGGTTTCGCTGGCGCGACCGAAATCGGCGGCGTTGAACCCCAACAAAATCGGCTGGTCGGCGGCGCGGGAGTAATTGATCCACTGCCCCCACTGCCCGGCCTTGTCCAGGCTCGGCACGTAGGTCAGCCAGTCGGTGTCGGCCCAGAACTCGGTGGGGAACCGCAAATAGCACTTGTCGAGCACACCCATGCCCAGTTCCTCGATCGCGGTGGTCTTGTCGGCGGGCAGGCCGGGACCGAATTCGACCGCGCCGCTCTGCAACACCCCCAGCGGCAGGGTCACCACGACGTGGTCACCGTCGAAGGTGCCAGCACCGGTGGCGACGGTGACACCGCTGTCGTTCCAGTCGATATGTTCGACGAGCTGTCCGGTGTGGACGGTCAGACCGGTGGCGAGGTAGTCGGTGATCGCGCCGTAGCCGCCCGGGAACAGCACGTCCTTGCCTTTGATCTTGTCGTCGTCATCGAAGTACAGGCTCGACAGGTCATCGACGCTGCCGGAGTATTCGTGCTCGTAGTCGCCCAGCACCGAGGCGACCAGCGCCTTGTCACGGCCGGACAGCGCCGGCCAGTTCACCGCCCGTTCCGCCACGGCTCGCAGCGACGCATCCCGAGTCTCGTCGTCGTCCTCGTCCTGGGCGTCGGTGAGCGCTTCGGCGATCCGGGTGCGCCAGTGCTCGATCTCCGCGGCGGTGGCCTTGTCGACCTCTTCGCCGTCGGTGCCGTAGTCGGTGCCGCTGTCGAGGCTGGTCGACAGCGTGCGCGCACCGGCCTTGCGGGCCAGATCGGTGATGGGGTTGGCATCGACGCCGTGGATCCAGGATGCGCCGAGATCGACCGGGACATCCGACCATCGGCGGCTGGTCCAAATCCGGCCGCCGATCCGGTCGCGCGCCTCGAGCACCACCACGTCCTGGCCCCGATCGGCCAAGGCGTGGGCCGCGGCCAGACCGGCGATCCCGGCCCCGACGACGATCACCCGACGCCGCCCGCCCGCCGCGGTGGTGCCGGAATCGTCGTCGGCGCAGGCCGACAGCGCCAGCGCAGCCAGCGCTGACAGGCCGGTCGTCTGCAGGAACCGGCGACGGTGCATCGTCATGGCCACCGAACCAATCTGTCACCGACTTCGCCCTGAGGGCCGTGTCGTGCGACGTCGTAGTATGAAACACTGATACGTGAAAGTAAATATTGAGACATCCATGTGTCAAATGAGCCTATGGAGTTCGTGTAACAATGCGTACCGTTGCCGCGCAGGTGCTGGATTCGGCGATCCCGGTCCTAGCCAAAGACCGCGGGGCGTCGATGCAAGTCATCGCCACCCGCGCGGGGATCAGCCGCGCCACGCTGACCCGCATGTTCCCCACCCGCCAACTACTCGTGCAGGCCATGGCCGCCAAAATCCTCGACGACTGCGACCAGGCCCTGACCCACGCCGAAGCCCACACCGGCTTCACCGACCAGGCCCTGGCCACACTCGTCGCCGAGTACCGGCCCTTCGCGCAACTGTGGAACCTGGTCTACGTCGAACCCGACGTGCTGGGCGCGCCGGAGGCGACCGAGCGCGCCGAAGCGATTTTCACCCGCACCGTCGCGCTGCTGGCCGCCGGGCAGGATGTGGGCGTATTGCGTACCGACATGCCCGCCACCTGGCTGGCCTCCACCTTCTGCGGACTGGCCGAAACCGCGTGGGAACTCACCCTCGAAGGCCACATGGGCACCCGCCAAGCCCCCGACTTCCTCACCACCGTCCTACTCCACGGCCTCAGCACCACCACCACGGTGGCACCCCGGGCACGCTGACCACGCCACGTCCCGGCGACAGCATTAGATATCCCATCCAGGGCCACCGCCAGCGGGATGACCAGAAACCTGCAATCCCGTAAGTTACTTGCCGGTATCACTGGGAGGTGAATCGTGCCCGGAGTGATCCGGTACAGCCGATGCGACACCGGTCGCGATCGCGGGCACGACCCTGATCAAGCCGCGGCCGCGCGGCTGGATCCACACCTGGGCGGTCGCCGTCACGGCGGTCGGGATGATCACATTGGTCGCCAAGGCCGCGACGATCTCGGCAACGGCGGGCTGGTCCACGCTGGCCTACGGGGCCACGGCCTGCGGGCTGTTCGGCATCAGCGCCATCTACCACCGGGTGACCTGGGCAACTGTGCAGGCCCGCATCCAGATGAAGCGGGCTGACCAGTCGATGATCTTCGCGTTCATGGCGGGCTGCTATACCCCGCAACCGGATTGCAAACAGGCACTTGCTCGGGCGGGTGCCCCGAAGGGGTAACCCCGGTGCGGGTTCCGGTTGCGATCCGAATGCTGGCCACATACCTCTTGGGGGTATAGGGTGGGAGGTGGATCGGTTGATGGCGAGAGAATGGCGGTTGAAATGATGGGGCGTGATCGACGAAGCCGCCCATTGGGGGCATCGTTGCGTCGCGTCGGCTGCGCGCACCGTCGGGAGCGGTTTGTCCGGTCCTGCTACGGTGGGCTTACTGTGAGGTTGCTCGGTCGGTTTCGGCATGCTGGCTCCGTGGTGGCGTTGCTCGCCGCGGTGCTGGTCGTCGTCCCCCTGATCAACTGCTCGGTGGCTCGCGGTGAGCTGCACATCCATGCTTCGGCGCACGCGGGTGCTGTTGCCCACCACCTCACGCCGTCATCGGGCGGCGATCACGTCCACGCGGTGCTCGGCGATGGGCTGGACGGTCATTGCGTAGCGCACTTCGATCACTGCGTCACCAAGTCGGTGGTGCGCGGCGCCGCCGAGAATCTTCCGCCGCAGCCACTGCTGCTCATCGCCCTGACATCGGCGTTGCTCGCCGCTGTGGCCGCCTGGGGTATCGCGCCCGGGGGGGTGCGTGCTCCGCCGATCTCGCGGGTGCCCGTCGCTGGGGGACGGGCAACTCTCACGCAGTTCTGTATCGCTCGACGCTGACAGGTCAGCGCCAGGCCGACGTGTTGTCTCGTGTCGGCCGGTGTCTGCTCCCCTGCTCACGTCCGCGCCGCCTACCCGGCGGTTCGATACAGAAAGCGACAGTCATGGACAAGCTCGTTCTCGACGCGCGCACCGATCGTTCATCAGCCCTGATGGCCGCGCCCGCGCCTGCCCGCTACCCGCAATCATTGATCGGCAACACCCCGGTGTTGTGGGTCGGTGCGCCGCTGGCGCCCGAGGGGCGGGGATTCTGGGCGAAGCTCGAAGGATTCAATCCCGGCGGGATGAAAGACCGGCCCGCGCTGCACATGGTGCGTAAGGCCGAACAGCGCGGTGATCTGACGCCGGGGGCACGGATCATCGAATCCACCAGCGGCACTCTCGGTTTAGGGTTGGCGCTGGCCGGGATCGCCACCCACCACCCGGTGACAGTGGTGACGGATCCGGGTCTGGAGCCGATCGTCGCACGGATGCTCACCGCCTACGGCACCCAGGTCGACGTGGTCGCCGAGGCACATCCCAGCGGCGGCTGGCAGCAGGCCCGCCGCGACCGAGTCGCGGAACTGCTGGCTGGTGAGCCCGATGCGTGGTGCCCGGATCAGTACAGCAACCCCGACAATGTCGACGGCTACGAATCGCTGGCACTCGAGCTGGTCGAACAACTGGGCGCGGTGGACGAACTGGTGTGCGCGGTCGGCACCGGAGGGCACTCCGCGGGCGTGGCGCGAGTGCTGCGCCGGTTCAATCCCGAGATGAAGCTGATCGGGGTCGACACCGTGGCGTCCACGATCTTCGGCCAGCCCGCCGGGCCACGGCTGATGCGGGGACTGGGTTCGAGCATCTACCCGATCAACGTCGACTACGACGCATTTGACGAGGTGCACTGGGTCGCGCCGTCGGAAGCCGTGTGGGCGTGCCGCACCTTGGCGGCGACCCATCACGCGACCGGCGGCTGGAGTGTCGGCGCGGTGGCGCTGGTCGCGGGCTGGGCGGCCCGCACCCACGACACCGACACGCGGATCGCGGCGGTATTCCCCGACGGGCCGCACCGCTACTTCGACACCATCTACAACGACGCCTACTGCGACGAGCACGGCCTGCTCGACGCGGACCCGCCAGTGGAACCGGACACCATCACCCATCCCGCCGAGCGCGTGGTGCGGTCGTGGACCCGAACCACCACTGTCATCGATCCCAGGCAGTTCGTCGGCGAGCGGGAGTTGGCCTCGTGAGCGTTGTCGCGAAATTCCGCAGCTTCGACCTGCCCGCCCGGCTGTTGATGATCAACCAGTTCGGCATCAACCTCGGCTTCTACATGTTGATGCCGTATCTGGCCGGCTACCTGGCCGGTCCGCTCGGGCTGGCGGCCTGGGCGGTGGGGCTGGTGCTGGGTGTGCGGAACTTCTCCCAACAGGGCATGTTCCTCATCGGCGGCACCCTGGCCGACCGGCTGGGCTACAAGCCGCTGATCGTCGCGGGCTGTCTGCTGCGCACCGGCGGCTTCGCCCTGCTGGTGTTCGCCACCTCACTGCCGGGACTACTGATCGCCTCGGCCGCGACCGGCTTCGCCGGAGCGCTGTTCAACCCCGCCGTACGCGCCTACTTGGCCGCTGACACCGGTGACCGGCGGGTCGAGGCGTTCGCGGTGTTCAACATCTTCTATCAGGCGGGCATCCTCGCCGGTCCCCTGGTCGGGCTGGCGTTGATGGCCCTCGACTTCCAGGTGACCGCCGCTGCCGCGGCGGTGGTGTTCGCGATCCTGACCGTGGCGCAGTTGTTCGCGCTGCCGACGCGGCGAGCCGAGATCCGCGCCGAGCGGACCTCGGTGCTCGACGACTGGCGCACCGTGGTCACCAACCGCCGGTTCGTATGGTTCGCGGTAGCGATGATCGGCTCCTACGTGCTGTCGTTCCAGATCTACCTCGCGCTGCCGCTGCAAGCGGAGTTCGTCGCGGGCGCGCAGGCGCAAGCATTGGTCACGGCGCTGTTCGTCATCTCCGGTCTGGTGGCGGTCGCCGGTCAGCTGCGCATCACGGCCTGGTTCCGCGACAGGTGGGGCACCGGAGCAAGCCTGGTCGTCGGGCTGGGCATCCTCGCGGCCTCGTTCGTCCCGCTCGCGCTCGTCCCGGACCCGGATCGGTTCGGTGTCCCGGCCGCAGCCGCCGCGCTACTCGTCTGCGCGACGTTGCTGGCCGTGGGAACTGCGGCGGTGTTCCCGTTCGAAATGGACACCGTCGTGTCCTTGTCCGGTGGGCGGCTGATCGCCACGCACTACGGGTTCTACAACACCGTTGTCGGGGTCGGCATCCTCACCGGCAACCTTGCCACCGGTGCCGTGGTCGGTGCCGCGCGCGCCGCCGGGATGGACTGGGCACTCTGGGTCGGCCTGAGCATGATCGGTGTCCTCGCCGCGTTCGCTCTCCATCGTTTGGACCGCCCGCAGCCCGCCGAGGAAGACGGCCGGTCGACGGGCGCGAGCGGGGGCCACCGCCTGCCCGAGGAACACGTTATCGGCACTGCGCTGGTCGAGCAGGAATTCGAATACACCGGCCGCGGGCACTGGCCGACGAAGATCCCCGCCGGTCGACCCTGACCACCTGCCTGCCGGGTGTAGTGCCCTTCGTGTCCGGGGTGCTGATCTGCCGGAAACGCTGGCAGATGTCGTCATCGCCGGGCAGGTGCTTCTCGCACGCTCACCTCTGCTCGAGCATTGCCTTCATCTGCTCGATCTCGCGCTGCTGGGCCGGCACGATCGCGGCGGCCAGTTGCTTGGCTTGGTCGTTGGCTCCGGTGTCGAGTTCAGTCTGGGCCATCCGCACGGCGCCGGTGTGATGTTCGATCATCATCTCGAGCCACATCCGGTCGAATTCCGCACCGGACATGCCCTGCAGCGACGACATCTGCTCCGGCGACATCATGCCCGGCATGCCGTGACCCATCGGGTCCATCGGGCCCGCAGCCGGGGACGGTACGGGCTTGCCGAACTCCTCGAGCAGCGAACGGATCTGTGCCATCTCGGGCTCCTGCGCGGCTTCGACCGCCGAGGCAAGCTCGAGCATCTGCGGGTTCTGCGAGTGCGAGGGCACCATATCCGCCATCTGAATGGCCTGCGCGTGGTGCAGATACATGCTCTGCAGAAACGACACATCAGCATCGTTGTACGTGGCCGCCGGCGCGGACGTCGCGGTGCCGACGGTCGTCGATGTAGCGGGTGCGCTCGGTCCCGCCGTCGTGGTGGCCTTGTCGGCCTCGTCACCGTCGCCGCATCCGGCCAGAACTAACAGCAGGACAGCAACGCCGGGAACATATCGCCCAAGTGCGGTGGAACGTAGAGACATGACGAACTCCTAAGGGGGAGCCGGGGACAACATGACTTCACGTTGAGGAAGGCGCGACACAATCGACTAGAGCCCGGGAAGGGCCTTCCATCGTTACTGGCGACAATCGAAACCGCCGACAACGATGCCGAGCACTGGCTGATTCTAGACCGTTGGGGCGATACCGGAAGTGCTAGCCGCGACATTCCGCTGGGGCCGATGCGGAAACGCCATCCTGTGGCTGCACATGATCCGGCACTCGCATCCAGGCGCGGGCGCCACGGCAGTGAAGTGTCTTTCGGTCCCTTCGGCGCTGACATTGGCCCATAGGCATCGGACGTTGTGGCGGGGGATCGTCGACGTTGAATCCCGAGGAGTGGTCGCCCCGGCGTCCATGGGGACCGGCGAATCGTTGGCAGAGGACATTCGTGATGGCGGATGCGGCATACGGCTTGTGGCCGTTGGTCATTTTGAACACGGCGTTGTTCGTGGCGTTCGCGCTGAGTTTCTTCCACCCGCGCACGAACCGCGACTGGCGGGTGATGAGTGGTTACACCGCATTCCTGGTGGCGCTGTTCACCGAGATGTACGGCACACCGCTGACGATCTACCTGCTGGGGAGCTGGCTGGGCTCGCGTTTTCCGCTGCTGCGCGACAGCCACGCCGGTGGGCACCTGTGGAACGATCTGACCGGCTGGACCGGCGACCCGCACCTGAGCCCGTTTCACCTGGCCAGCTATGTGGCTATCGGCGGTGGGTTCTGGCTGATCGCCGCGGCGTGGCGGCCGCTGCACGAGGCCGCCCGCGCGAGCCGGTTGGCCACCACCGGCCCCTACGCGCGGGTGCGCCACCCCCAGTACGACGGATTCCTGCTGGTGATGATCGGGTTCCTGCTGCAATGGCCGACCATACCGACACTGGTGATGTTCCCGATCCTCGTTGTGGTGTATGCGCGGCTGGCACGCGCCGAGGAACGCGAGGTCGCCACCCGATTCGGCCGCGAGTGGACCGACTACGCCGTCCGCACACCGGCATTCATTCCGCACTTGGGAGTGGGTGCGAGCTTGCGCGCCGGTGCTGGAAGGTCGCGATGACCGGCCGAGCCCGACCGGCATCACCCGCCGGTCGGCTTACACCGACGCACCCTGTGCCCACTCACGAAGACGTAATCGGACCGATGAGCAGGAGGTCGGTAACACCGGCACGCATCTGTGTGCGCGTATCGAGCGATGACACCGCTACGCCGGCCGAGGCACTGCGGCCCGGCTCGACGACCTCGACAGCTTCCACCGGGTCATCGACCAGATACCAGACTCCGGCACTCCGCGGCCGAGCTGCGCCATCGTCGGACACGGAATCAGCACCGTGCAAGCCATCACCGGCCGCATGAGCAAGACCCGCGCCGCTGTTCACCGTCGGAACGGCGTGGTTCGCCGTGATCATCGGCGGCCTGATCCGGACGGTATGTGATGCGGTTACCTCGCGAGCGCGCACGTAGAAAGATGTCGGACGACCTGTGTCGGTGAGGTCGGCGGTGATCCGGCGGTGGGGCCGTTCAGCCGAGCGCCCGGATGAGGTCGTTGCAGGCTTGCTCGCAGCGGCGGCATGCTTCGGCGCACACGCGGCAGTGCTCGTGAGTGTCGGCGTGGGCGGAGCATTCGTCGCCGCAGGCTTTGCAGGCGGTGGCGCACGCCTGCAGGATCGCGCGGGTGATGTTGGCGTCGTAACCGGTGTGCCGGGACAGGACGGATGCGGTGGCGTTGCAGATATCCGCGCAGTCCATGTCGGTGCGGATGCACTTGGTGAGCTCGCCGACCATGCCCTCCGACAGGCAGGCATCCGCGCAGGCGGTACACGCCTGGGCGCAGGCGATGCATTCCTCGATGCACCTGGTCAGCTTGTCGCGATCGACATCGCCGAGGTCGGCCGGATAGGTGGCGAGCATGTCCTTGACCGTGGTCATCAGGTATTGCCTCCTTTCACTGCCCGGAGGCCGGGCCGGCCAGGATGGCGCGCCTCTTCGACCTCCTGCCCCGTGGATAGCCACCGCGAAGCGACGCAAACACGCCCCGTGGGCAGTCCCGCAAGCAGCCGAGCCCACCTGCCGGCGTCCCAATGTGGTGATCGTCTCCCCGCTCGCCCTCGGACCCGGCGGCCTTGTCCTACGCGATCACCCGTGTTGCCTCGGAGGTTCCAGTGTGCGCCGGCTTGGATGTCGGAAGCCGGAGTCGTTTGAGGGCGAGC